>NZ_JOGP01000016.1:0-150110 GCF_000719505.1 Streptomyces sp. NRRL B-3229
GCGACCAGCCCCCACCCACCCGCACCCACCCCGCAACCGCACGCCCCCACCACCCACGCTCCACCACCCCCACGCCACACCACCCGAATCGCCCCATATGCCCCCTTCCCGTGGCACCCTGTCCGACGTCATCGCCCGCCACCCCGAAGGGACGCATCATGACCACCCTCCACCACGAGCACGCCTCCCACACCCACGACCACGGCCCCGGCTGCGGTCACACCGAGGTGCCGCACGAGGGGCACGTCGACTACGCGCACGACGGGCACCTGCACCGCGCGCACGACGGCCACTGGGACGAGTGCGAGGCCGGAGAACACGTCTCCCACGACGGTCACGAGCACCGGCACGGCCAGGACTGCGGACACGAGAGCGTCCTGCACGGCGACCATGTCGACTACCTCCATGACGGCCACCGCCACGCCGCGCACGAAGGCCACTGGGATGACCACTGACCCGACCGGAGAACCGGAGAACCGGAGTACCGGAGAACCGGAGAACAGCGGGAAGACTCCGCCGACAGCTCCCCGCCGCACCCCGCAGGGAGCTGTCGGCCTATCGTGGGCCGGATCACGTTCACCCCCACCTCTGGACGACATACCGACCAGTCGGCATGATGGTCGCAACCGTTCACGCGCGTAAGGAGCCCCGATGAGCCCCGACCATCCGCCAGGCCTCGACCTCGACCGGCTGCGCGGCCTGCTCGACCGCGAGCGGCCCGGCCTGGTGCAGGGCCCCCTCACCGGACGGCTGATCGAGGGCGGACGGTCGAACCTCACCTACGCGGTCTCGGACGGCAGCGCGCGATGGGTCGTACGACGGCCCCCGCTCGGCCATGTCCTGGCCACCGCGCACGACATGAAGCGCGAGCACCGGGTCATCAGCGCCCTGCACCCCACCGAGGTACCGGTCCCGAAGCCGGTCCTGCTGTGCGAGGACGAGGAAGTCATCGGATCGCCCTTCTACGTCATGGAGTTCGTCGAGGGCACCCCGTACCGCACCGCCGACCAGCTCGCCCCCCTCGGCCCCGAGCGCACCCGCGACGCGGTGCTCTCCCTCGTCGACACCCTCGTGGAGCTGCACGCGGTGGAGCCCGCCGAGGTCGGCCTCGCGGACTTCGGGCGCCCCGAGGGCTTCCTGGACCGCCAGCTGCGCCGCTGGGGCAAGCAGCTGGACGCCTCCCGCAACCGCGACCTGGCCGGCATCGACGAGCTGCACGCGGCCCTCGGCCGTCACCTCCCCGAGTCCCCCGCGGCCACGGTCGTGCACGGCGACTACCGGCTCGACAACGTCCTGATGGGCGACGACGACCGCATCAAGGCGATCCTCGACTGGGAGATGTCGACCCTCGGCGACCCGCTCACCGACCTCGGTCTGCTGGTGATGTACAGCATGCCGCTCGGCATGCCCGACTCCCCCGTCTCCACGACCGCGGAGGCCCCCGGCCACCCGGACCCCACCGAGCTGGTCGCGCGCTACGCCGAGCGCTCCGGGCGGGACGTGACGGCGGTGTCCTGGTACACGGCGTTCGCGTGGTTCAAGCTCGCCGTGATCCTGGAGGGCATCCACTACCGCTACACCCTCGGCCAGACGGTCGGCCGGGGCTTCGACCGCATCGGGGACCTCGTCCCGGTCTTCATCCGGCACGGTCTGACCACTCTTCACGACGGCATCCAGGAAGGCTGACCCGCATGGACTTCGCGTTCGACGCACGCACCGAGGAACTGCGCGCCAAGCTGCTCGCCTTCATGGACGAGTACGTCTACCCCGCCGAGGCCGTCGCGGAGGAGCAGCGGGCCGAGCTCGCCTCACCGTGGGACACGCCGGCCGTGGTGGAGGAGCTGAAGGCGGAGGCGCGCAGGCAGGGCCTGTGGAACCTCTTCCTGCCCGACGCCGAGTACGGCGCGGGGCTCACCAACCTCCAGTACGCGCCCCTCGCCGAGATCACCGGCCGCTCCCCGCAGCTCGCGCCCACCGCGCTGAACTGCGCCGCGCCGGACACCGGCAACATGGAGGTGCTGAGCCAGTTCGGCGACGAGCGGCAGAAGAAGCAGTGGCTGGAACCGCTGCTGGCCGGTGAGATCCGCTCGGCGTTCGCGATGACCGAGCCGGAGGTGGCCTCCTCGGACGCCACCAACATCACCACGTACATCGAGCGCGAGGGCGACGAGTACGTCGTCACGGGCCGCAAGTGGTACATCTCCGGGGCGATGAACCCGGACTGCAAGATCTTCATCGTGATGGGCAAGACCGACCCGGACGGCACGGACATCCGCCGCCAGCAGTCGATGATCCTGGTCCCGCGGGACACCCCCGGCGTCACGGTCGAGCGCGCGATGAAGGTCTTCGGCTACGAGGACCACTACCACGGCGGCCACGCCGAGGTGATCTTCGACCACGCGCGCGTACCGGCCTCGAACCTGATCGGCGAGGAGGGCGGCGGCTTCGCCATCGCCCAGGCCCGTCTGGGCCCGGGCCGGATCCACCACTGCATGCGGCTGATCGGCATGGCCGAGCGGGCGATCGAGCTGATGTGCCGCCGGGCGGTGTCCCGTACCGCCTTCGGCAAGGCGCTGGCCCAGCAGGGCGTGGTCCACAACTGGATCGCCGACGCGCGCGTGACCGTCGAGCAGCTTCGGCTGCTGGTCCTGAAGACGGCCTGGCTGATGGACACCGTCGGCAACCGGGGTGCCCACACCGAGATCCAGTCCATCAAGATCGCCACGCCCCGCGCGGTCGTCGACATCATCGACCGGGCCATCCAGCTGCACGGCGCGGGCGGGGTCAGCCAGGACTTCCCCCTGGCCGAGCTCTACGCCGGCGCCCGCACCCTGATGATCGCGGACGGCCCGGACGAGGTGCACCAGCGCTCACTGGCCCGGCGGGAGCTGAAGAAGTACCTGTGACGGGCCGCTAGGGCCGCAGGGCCCGCAGCAGCAGGTCGGCCAGGTGGTCGGCCACCTCCTGCGGGCCCATCGGTCCGTCCGGGCGGTACCAGGTGGACAGGTGGTGGACGGACCCGAAGTGGTAGTCCACCACCAGGTCGGCCGGGGTAGCCGTGGAGAAGACCCCCGCCGCCTGGCCCTCCTCGATCAGCGCCCGGAACCGCTCGTGGTACTTGCGCCGCTCGGCCCGCACCTGCTTGTTCTTCTCCGGGCTGAGGTGGTGCATCGACCGGAAGAAGATCATCGCGTCGTCGAGGTTCTCGATGGTGGTCACGACGACGTCGGCGGCCGCCGCCCGCAGCCGCTTCTCGATCGGCTCGTCGGTGCCCGCGAGCGCGTCGAGGCGCTCCTGCTGCACGCGCAGCACGCGCGCGTACACCTCGTGCAGGAGGTCGTCCTTGGAGCCGAAGTAGTGGTATAGCGCCCCCTTGGTGACGCCGGCCGCCTCGACGATCTCCTGCACCGAGGTGCGGTCGTAGCCCTGCTCGGCGAAGAGCCGGGTGGCGGCGGCCAGCAGCCGCTGCGGGACGGGCGTACCGTCTCCGTCGGTCGTCCTGGGCACTGTGCCGCCACCTGCCTTCCTGGAGGTCATTCACTGCCTTGCGGTCGGGAACGCAGTTCCCGACGGAGGATCTTCCCACTTGCCGTCTTGGGCAGGTCGGTCAGTATCTCCACGTGCCGCGGGTATTTGTAGGCGGCCAGTCTCTCCTTGCACCAGGCGGCGAGTGCACCGGGGTCGGTTTCGGCACCCGGACGGAGGCTGATGTACGCCTTGACGGTCTCCCCGCGGTACCCGTCGGGCACCCCGACGACGGCCGCCTCGCGCACCGCCGGGTGCGTGTAGAGCACGTCCTCGACCTCGCGCGGCCACACCTTGAAGCCGGACGCGTTGATCATGTCCTTCTTGCGGTCGACGACGTAGAGCCAGCCCTGCGGGTCCATGAACCCGATGTCGCCCGTGCGCAGTTCGCCGTCCGGGAAGGTCTCGGCGGTGGCGTCGGGCCGCCGCCAGTACCCGGGCACGACCTGCGGCCCCCGTACGACGATCTCGCCCTGCTCCCCGAAGGGCACCTCGGCACCCTGGTCGTCGACGATGCGGACGACGGTGTCGGGACCCGGCACGCCCACCGCGAGCGTCCCGGACACCGGGTCGACCGGCGCCTCCAGCTGGGGCGGCACGGACGCGCAGGGCGCGGTGCACTCGGTGAGTCCGTAGCCGTTGCGGATGTACGGCCCGAAGCCGGCCCGGAACTTCTCCACCAGGGCGGGCGGCAGCGGGGCCCCGCCGGAGGAGATGTTGACGAAGGACGAGAAGTGCTCGCGGGTCACGTCCGGGTGGGCGGCCAGGGCCATGAACGCGGTCGAGGGGCCCACGGTGTAGTGCGGCCGGTGCTCGGCGAACGCCTCCAGGACCACGCCCGCCTCGAAGCGGTACGCCAGCACGAGCGTGCCCACGCTGTTCAGACACGCCCCGAGCTGGCAGACCATCCCGGTGATGTGGAACAGGGGTGCGAGCGCGAAGTAGACGGGCGCGTCGGGCAGCGCGAGCCCGGTCCGCTGCCGCTCCGCGTTGTACATGATGTTGCCGTGCGTGTTGGTGGCCCCCTTGGGGGTGCCGCTGGTGCCGGAGGTGTAGCTGATCAGCGCGAGGTCGGCGGGCGTGACGTCCCGGCCCTCGGGCGCCTTGTGCCCGGCGCGGGCGACCGCGACCAGATCATCGGCGTCCGCGGCCTGCGGCAGCCGCTCGAAGGTGAGCACGCGCGCGTCCCCGCGGCTCTGGAAGTCCAGCTCGCACCCGGTGAGCGCGATCCGCACCGGCGAGCCGGCCGCCGTCTCGCGCAGGTACGACTCCCAGGCCCGGTCGGAGCAGATCAGCGCGGCCACCTCGCCGTCCCGCAGCACATGCCCCACCTCGCCGGCTTTGTACATGGGGTTGACGGGCACCACGACCGCGCCCGCCTTCCAGGCACCGAGCAGCGCGAGCACGAAGAGCGGGGAGTTCTGGAGCAGGATCGCCACCCGCTCCCCGCGTTCCAGTCCGCGCGCGGCGAGGTGCCCGGCGACGGAGTCGCTGAGCTCGTCGACCTCGCGGTAGCTCAGCCGTCCGTCGAAGTAGGCGAGGAAGGGCCGCTCCGGCGCCTCGGCGACGGCCCGCCGCAGCGCGTGGACCAGGGAGTCGTCGGGCGCGACCGGACCGCGCTGGGCTTCGCTCAGCAGCCCGAGCCACGGCCTGGCCGCGTACAGCGAGTCGGTCATCGCAGCTCCTCCCACTTCTGCTGGAGGTGGTTCATCCCGGCGAGCCACCGGTCGGGCGTGGCGGCCCGCGCCTGGTAGTACTCGGCGACCTCCGGATGCGGGAGGATCAGGAACCGGTCCTCCTCGATCCCCCGGAACAGCGCCTCCGCCACGTCCTCCGGCTCCACGGCGGTCGGCTTCAGCACCAGGTCCCCCGCGCTCCCGGTGGCGGCGAGCATGTCGGTGCGCACACCCTGCGGACAGATCGCGTGCACCTTGATCCCGCGGTGCCGGTACGTCAGCGACAGGTACTCGGCGAAGGCGAGCGCCCCGTGCTTGGTCACGGCATAGGGAGCCGCCCCGATCATGGTCAGCAGCCCGGCCGCGGACACGGTCGACACGAACCGCCCGCTCCCCCGCTCCAGCCACCCCGGGAGCAGCGCGTTGGCGGCCCGCACATGGGCCATCACGTTGACGTCCCAGGAGGTGGCCCAGGCACTCTCGTCGAGCGGGTCCCCGCCGAAGGCGACACCGGCGTTGGCGCAGTAGACGTCGACCACCCCGTCCAGGGCGTCGAGAGCGTCGGGGACCACGGCGGAGGCGTCCCCGGCGACGACGATCCCGCCGATCTCCTCGGCGACGGCCTTGGCCCGCCCGGCGTCCAGGTCGTTGACGACGACCCGAGCCCCTTCCGCAGCGAACCTCCGGGCCAGCGCAGCCCCGATGCCACCTCCCGCCCCGGTCACAACCACTCCGGCACCTTGCAAGGCTCCCACCATCGGTCTCCTTCGACTGCGGCTCGACTGCCCGGCCAGACTAACCGGTCGGTATGTCGGAAGGAAGGGTGACAGGAGCGCCCCTTTAGGGCGCGGGGAACTGCGCGACCAGCCACGAAGCACCCGCAGCCTCCCCACAACCGGCGGGAGCGCATACCGTGCCCCCCATGCGCCTATCCAGACGAGCTCTCCTCGCAGCGACAACGGCAGCAGCTTCACTCACCTCCGCCCCACCGTCCTCCGCGGCCCGGCACAAGAAACGCACCGGATTCGAGAACCTCGCCGCATCCGGCTACGAACAACTCCGCGGCCAGCGCATCGGCATCGTCACCAACCCCACCGGCGTCACCCGGGACGTCCACCACATCGTCGACGTGATGCACGCAGACGAAAGAGTGAACCTCGGGGCCGTCTTCGGCCCAGAACACGGCTTCCGCGGCACCGCCCAGGCCGGCGGTTCCGAGGGCCGCTACGACGACCCCGCGACCGGCCTGCCCGTCTACGACACCTACCTGAAGAGCGGCCAGGCCCTCGCCGACATCTTCACCGCCTCCGCCGTGGACACGGTCGTCTTCGACATCCAGGACGTCGGCGCCCGCTTCTACACCTACATCTGGACGCTGTACGACTGCATGGAGGCCGCCCGGCTCGCCGGGAAGCGGTTCGTCGTCCTGGACCGCCCCAACCCCGTCACCGGCCGCCGCGCCCAAGGCCCGGTCCTGCACAGGGAGTTCGCGACCTTCGTGGGCCGGCAGCCCATCTCCCAGGCGCACGGCATGACGGTCGCGGAACTGGCCCGCCTCTTCAACGCCGAGTTCCTCACCACCCCGGTGGCCCTGGACACCGTCCTGATGACCGGCTGGCGGCGCGAGGAGTTCTACGACGCCTGGGACCTCCCCTGGGTCCCACCGAGCCCGAACATGCCCACCCCGGACACGGCGCTCGTCTACTCCGGGACCTGTCTCTTCGAGGGTACGAACCTCTCCGAGGGCCGCGGCACCACCCGCCCCTTCGAACTCCTCGGCGCGGAGGGCCTGGACGGCCGCTGGGCCGCCGCCGCGAACGAACTGGGCCTGCCCGGCGTGCACTTCAGGGAGGCCTACTTCGCCCCCACGTTCTCCAAGTTCCAGGGGAAGACGATCGGCGGGGTGCAGATCCACGTCCACGACAGGCCGGCGTACGACCCCGTCCGCACCGGCATCGGCCTGCTCGTGACCGCCAGAAGGACGTGGTCAGACTTCGCCTGGCGCCCGGACAACTGGATCGACAAGCTCACCGGCTCCACCCGGGTCCGCACGATGATCGACGCCGGCGCGAGCACGGACGAGGTCGTCGGCGGCTGGCAGGACGAGCTGAGGGCGTTCCGGCGGATTCGAAAGAATTACCTCCTCTACGGATGAGCCGTGACGTATGGCCAACTTCACCTGGTAGCAGGACGATACGCACCACTGCGGGGGACGAGGTGGGTGCGTGATGGTGGATCCGGCGATGAGCGTGACGCCGTACTGGGAGCTGACGTTCGACGCGGACGGCGACCCGGACTCCGGCCGGCGGGACCGACTGCTCGCGGAGGTGGTGGATCGGGGCGTCAGGGACCTGGTCGTCTTCGCGCACGGCTGGAACAGCGACCGCTCGGGTGCGACCCGGCTCTACAGCCATTTCTTCGCCCCGTTCCCGGAGTTCGCGCCGGCGGCCGGGCTCGGGTACGTGGGGGTCGTATGGCCGTCGATGCGGTTCTCGGACGAGCCGATCCCGGACTTCCCGCGGGCCGTGGCCGCCGAGCTGCCGCCACGTCCGGTGCTGGACAAGGACACCCGGCACGCCCTCCTGGAGACCTTCCCCGGCCGGGCCACGGTGATCGACCGGTTGGCCCAGCTGCTGGATCAACAGCCTCGTGAGGAAGCGGAGTTGGCGGAGTTCGGGCGGCTGGTGCGGCTGCTGGTGGAGGTCGTGCCGCCGGGGCCGCAGGCGCTGTTCGCGGCGGACACGCTCGCCGAGGGGGTGCCGCAGGACGAGCCGGAGATCCTCGCCGGGGACACGGCGACCCTGTGCGAGGAGTTCGCGCAGGCCGTTGCACAGCTCGAAGACCCCGACGGGGTGCGGGGGTTCGCGCTCCCGAACCCGTGGGACGGGGCGCACGAACTGCTGCGGCAGGGGACGTACTACGCGATGAAGCGGCGCGCGGGCACCGTCGGCGAGCGCGGGCTCGGCCGGGCGATCGGGCAGCTCGCCGAGCGGGCGCCCGGGGTGCGGGTGCATCTGGTCGGGCACAGCTTCGGCGCCCGGCTGGTGTCGTTCGCGCTGCGCGGGCTGCCGGAGGGGGTGCACACGGTCAAGTCGGTCACTCTGCTGCAAGGGGCCTTCTCCCACTACGCGTTCGCCACCAGGCTGCCGCACGACCCACGCGCGGGAGGGGTGCTCCAGGGGCAGCAGAACCGTGTCGACGGGCCGCTGGTGTGCTGCTACTCCAGCCATGACTCGGCGCTGGGCACGTTGTATCCGCTGGCGTCGCGGATGGCGGGGGACGCGCTGGGGGTCGCGGACCTCGGCATCGGCCGGATGCTGGGCGACCGGTGGGGCGCGATGGGGCACGACGGGGTGCAGGCGGTGCCGGGCACGAAAGCCCTGAAGCTCGCCGACGCCCTCGCGACGGGGCTCCCCGCGAAGGGGTGTGTGAACGTCGACGCGGCGGCCGTCGTCAGACGGGGCGGACCGCCCTCGGGCGCGCACAACGACATCTGCCACCGCGAGCTGGCCCGGCTGGTGCTGGCGGCGGGCCGTGTCCGCTGACCCGCCGCCAACAGGTTCACTTCTCAACGGTGTTACCGGTGCGAGGTGTACTCCACCACCTGCTGGAAGGTCGGACGGTTCTGCCAGCTGATGTTGTAGTGCTTGATGCCGCCCAGGGTGCGCTGCACGATCGAGTCGGCGCACCACTGGTCACCCGCCGAGCACAGGCTGTCGCCCGGGTAGACCTGGGCCGCCGTCTTGCCGGACGCGGTCTTCAAGGTGCTGATGAGGATGTCCCGGCAGGCGCTGAGGCTGCCGCCGCCGCAGTACTTGTTCGCCAGCGGGCCCTGCACGTTCTCCCCGAGCACCGCGCGGACGTCCTTGTCGACGTAGCTCCACCAGCCGTACTGGAAGGAGCTGCCCGCGTGGGAGCCGGTGGGGCCGTGCGCGGCCGACGGGGACTCGTCGACGGGCAGGTTGGCCTGGAGGTCGGTGTACAGGGCGGTGCCGAGGCCCGGTTCGAAGATGCCCTTGGCCAGCAGGGGCCACCACGCGTCCAGGATGCGGATCGCGTCGGCGTCGGCGTACTTCTTCGAACCCGCGGAGGTCTCGGTGCGCTTGCCGCCGGCCGTCAGCCACGTCTGGAGCTTGGTCACCGCGGCGGCGGCCGTGGAATCGGTGACCGTCGAGCTGTTGATCACCTTGAGCAGGTCGGGCAGGACGTCCTCGGCGCGCAGGTCGGCCAGGGACGCGTCCGCCATGGCCTTCACCAGCGAGGCCCTGGTGACCCCGCCCGCGGCGACCAGTTTCTTCACCCGGTCCTCCAGCAGGTTGCCGCGGTGCACCGAGCCGTCGCCCCAGGGCGCGGTGGTGTAGTCCTTGGCCTGCTTGTTGTTCCAGGAGATGTAGTAGTCCTGGTCGATGGAGTTGGGGTGCGCGGCGGGCGGGGTGTAGTCGGCGGTGTTGGTCGTCGGGTTCCAGTTCCGCCACTCGTACGCGGCCTGCGCCCACACCGGGAACTCGGCGTCGACGCCGGAGGCGCGCACCGGGTTGTCGCCGCTGTTGTAGTACGCGGTGTGCGAGGAGTCGGCGTAGAACCAGTTGAAGGTGTAGTTGATGTGCTGCACCGCGCTCTGGAAGGTCTGCGGGCTCTTCACGTAGTCGGGGTCGTTGAGCATCTGGAAGCCGATGATCGAGTCGGCCTCGTGCATGTAGGAGGAGCGCAGGGTGGTGTAGGCGACCTTCTTGCCGCCGACGGTCGCCCGGTACTCGACGGGGCCGTACTTCGTGCGCCAGACCCTCATCGTGTACGACCCCGCGGCGGTGCCGTCGGCCGTGGTCGGGGTCCAGGAGTTCTTCTGCTCGATCTTGTCCATGGCCGTGCAGGTGCCGTGGTACAGGTAGTGGTAGTCGTCCTGGCACAGCTCGACGGCGTAGGTGTCGATGATGTCCTGGCCGGAGGTCGTGGCGGACCACGAGTAGTCCTGGCCGCGGCCCAGTTCGACGTACATGCTCAGGCCCGCGAAGGAGGCGCCGCGGGCGCTGATGCCCGGGCCCTGGATCTCCTGGAGCATCAGCAGCTGGGGGGCGAAGTAGCCGGTCTGGGGCCCGAAGACGGCGACCGGGTGGCCGCTGGCCGTGTACTTCCCGCTCACCACGAGGGCGTTGGACATGCCGCGCTTGGCGGAGGTGAGGGCGTTCCCGGTGGCCGCGGCGGAGGCGGCCGTCGCGCTCTGGGATGCGCCGGTGCCCGTGGCGTCGTAGACCAGCGGCTCGGTGTTCACCGAACCGGCGTCGGGCAGCGCCTCGCCCTGCGGGTCGGCGGGCTTGGTCGCGTAGGGGAAGCTCTCGCCGTTGTGGACGGTGAGGACCGCCTCGGGGTCGTTGCGCTCCCGGAAGGACTCCCAGACCTCGGTGCCCTTCGTCACGCCGTACTGCTGCTGGGCGGCGAGCAGCGAGATCGCGTTGTTGACCTCGCCGCCGCCTCCGGAGCCGAAGAGGGCGCCGATGACGGAGGCCAGCGCGACCAGGTCGGTGAGCTTGAAGTGGTCGATGGTGCCCGCGTTGGTGATCGAGTCCTTGTGTCCGGTCAGGACGTACTCACCGGGGAAGTAGCGGCCGCTGTCGGAGGCGTCGATGTAGGAGTTGATGCCGGCGAGATAGGCGTTGGCGTCGGCGAGCGCCTGCTGGCCCCGGGCGCCGTTGGCCGCGACCGCGTTGTCGATCTGGGCCTGGAGGTCGGCCTCGCTGTAGGGGGCGTTGCGCCAGAACTGCTGTTCCAGGCCCTGGTTGGAGGCGGCGCCGCCCGCGAAGCCGGTGAGCTGGCCCCGGCCCACGTGCCGGAAGACGTCCATGAGCCACAGCCGGTCCTGGGCCGCCGCATAGCCCGCGCCGAACTCGGTGCCGTACCTGGTGGTGCCGGTGATGTGCGGCACACCCGTCTTCTTGTCGCGGACGATCGTCACGTCGGTGCGGCCGGCCGGGCTGAGGGTGGAGGCGACCTGGTCGGAGGGGACCCCGAAGGAGGCGTCGTTGAAGAAGGTGTTGATCGTGGAATTGGTGAGACTCGGGTAGCCCTTGGCCAGGTTGGCGTAGGGGCCGAGCTGGTCCTCCGCGTGGTCGGGCTGGGTGCCGAAGGCCTGGTTGAGGAGGACCTGCGCCAGGGTCGCGTTGCCGTTCTCACCGGGCGGCAGGATGTCGGAACACTGGCCGCCGCAGTAGTCGTTGGAGGCGGCCGCTGCCGCGGTCGTCGCGGTGGCCGAGGTCTGCGCGGTGGCGGAGGTCTGTGCGAGTGGGGACAAAAGACCTGCAACCAGGACGCATATGGATGCCGACTTCAGGAACCCGGAGAGTCTGCCGGGAGTTCTCAGTCTGTCAAGGAGGGTGCGCGGGTTACGGCGAGGCATGGCAGCTCCAACCGACGGGGGGTGTGCGGGGACGTTACCGCCGGTATCCCCGAGATTGAAGATGAACATGCGTCAAGTTTTGACAGGGATGCGTGGGCTTATGGAGGGCATCGGAAATCGGATGGAGCCAAATCGCTTGTCGATACGTCTATTCGGCGAAGTCCGAACGACGACGCCGAAGTGACCGAAGTACAGGTGCAGGTGTGACGGAGGTGCAGGGCGATGGCCGGTTTCCGGAGTCTGGCGAGACAGGTGCGAGATCCGCGGTGCGATCTGGCGCTTCGGCGCTACTCACTGCGCAAGTGCCTTGAGAGGTTCGCTCCTTACGGGCACAGGGCGACCTGGGACCATTTGTGCTCCCGGGCGGGATTCGGTCCCGAGGACCGCTCCCCCGACCCAGCGCGGCTCGTGGCCGCACTGGAGGAACTGGAGGAGGCGCGTTCGGTCTGGCTGGCCTACGAGGTCGAGTTCGCCGAGCGGCGCAAGAAGGAGAAGCACGACGGGTTGCGCAGGCCGGGCAGTGTGGACGACTGGCATCGGCTGACCTGGGGCGGGTTCGGTGTCGCGTGGTGCGACGACCCCCGGGTGCACCCCGGTGAGCCGCTGGCGGAGGTGCTGCGCCGGCTGATCTCCGCGCTGGAGCGCGAGCCGGGCGCGGTGTGCCCGGTGTGCGACGGGGAGCGGCTCGTCTGGAAGTACGAACTGGACCACGAACCCTCGACGGGTCCGGTCTGCGTGGACTGCGGGATCCTGGTGCCGCGGCCCGTGCTCACCCCGGAGGCCCTGGCGGACGCCAGGCGCGGACGGCTGCTGGTGTCGGCCTAGAGCAGGTGCGCGCTGGGGGTGCGCCGGGGATGCCGCACCCCCTGTATTGCCGGGCCCGGCGGGACTGCCGGTGCCGACTGGCATCATCGAGTGATGGTGCAGGTGTGTCTGAACGGTCCGCGCGGGGCGGCCGACGGGACGGCGGTACCGCTGACGCCCGAGGCCATGGCCCGGTCGGCGGCCGAGGCCGTCGCGGCCGGCGCGACGGACATCCACGTCCATCCCAAGACACCGTGCGGGCAGGACAGTCTGTCGCCGCGTGTGGTCGCGGCGACGCTGGAGGCGATCCGGGCCCTGGTGCCGGTCCCGGTCGGCGTGACCACCGGCGCCTGGTCCGAGCCGGACCCCGCGGCCCGGGTCGCCCGCGTCCGGGAGTGGACCGTGCTGCCCGACCACGCCTCGGTCAACTGGCACGAGCCGGGTGCCGAGTCGGTGGCGGCCGCCCTGATCGAGCGCGGGGTCGGCGTGGAGGCCGGTATCTGGTCGGGGACCGACGCGGCGGCCCGGTTCGCGAGGTCACCGCTCGGGCCGAGAGTGCTGCGGGTGCTCGCGGAGGTGACGGACACAGAGGCGGCCGAGACCGCCGCGCACCGCCTCCTCGCCGGCCTGGGCCCGGCTCACGGTCGCCCGGTGCTGCTGCACGGCGAGGACGCCGGAGCCTGGCCGGTACTGCGGCTGGCCGGACGCCTGGGGCTCGCGACCAGGGTGGGACTGGAGGACGTGCTGGTCCTGCCGGACGGGCAACGGGCGCTTTCCAACGCTCAGTTGGTGTCCGAGGGGCTGGTCCAGTACGGGTGCGCCCAGCGCTCGTCGTAGGGCAGGGCGAGGAGTTCGGCCTGGACGGCCAGGTCGGGCTCGCCGCTGGCGCGGAGGCGGGCGGGGGCGTGGGTCGCCAGCCAGGACTGTAGGGCGGCGACCGCGGATCCCTCGTCGTCGTGGATCCACCAGAGCCACGGCGAACCGTCGGTGATCAGGTGGTACAGCCAGTCCTTCGCACAGCTCACCAGGTGCGCCTCTACGGCTGGCCCGTCCCGGAAGCGGTCGAGGAGCGGGGTCATGTCGTCCAGGATCATGGCGCAGGTCTCGAACACGTCGTGGACGGGGTACGGCGGCTCGGGGTTCGTGAGGGCGTCGTCCCACCAGGCGAGCACGAACGCCTCGACGGCTTGGGCCTGTCGGGTCGGCCAGGCCCGCCAGTCGACGCGGCTCAGGCCGTGCCGGGCCCAGCCGATGCCGTCCAGGCTGCCGTCGGCCATGGCGTGTGCTGCCTGCGGGAGGAGGCGGCGCATCACCGCCGGGTGGTCCTCGAAGTGACCGGGGCTCTCGAAGACGAACCGGCGGACCAGATCGGCGGGCACGCGCGTGTACGGGGTGCGCAGATACGCGATCTCCTCGGGCCCGTAACACAGCTCGCAGCCGGTCTCGGTGGGGCTCGCGAAGCCGTTGAACACGGTGTCGATGTCGGCGAGGGCCGCGGCAAGGGCCGGTGAGGTCATGGGAGTTCGTCCCGTCAGGACTCCGGGCGCGGTGTCGCCGCGGGCCGAAGATCGCGACGCTACCAGGCCCCGGCAGGGGGACCCAGTGGTTTTCCCGGGACACGGTGACCGCCGTCGCGGCTCAGCAGCACTCCCCCGCCGCCCCTTTCGGTTGCCGTTCCCCGCTCTGCTGCACCAGCAGGCGAGACCCCGTGTGACGGTCGCCGAAGACGTCGTCCGGGTTGGACAGCACGCAGGTGTCGAGGGAGAGACAGCCGCAGCTGATGCAGTCGGTGAGGTGGTCGCGCAGACGGTTCAACTGCTTGATGCGCTCGTCCAGTTCGGAGCGCCAGGCCGCGGAGAGCCGGGCCCAGTCCTCACGGGTGGGGGTGCGTTCCTCGGGGAGCTCGGAGAGGGCGTCGCGGATCGTGGCCAGCGGGATGCCGACCCGCTGCGCGGCCCGGACGAAGGCGACCCGGCGCAGCGCGTCACGCGAGTAGCGGCGCTGGTTGCCCGTGGTGCGGCGGCTGCTGATCAACCCCTTGGACTCGTAGAAGTGCAGGGCGGAGACGGCGGCGCCGCTGCGCGCGGCGAGCTGGCCGACCGTGAGCTCGTGGATCTTCTCGGGAATCTGGGGCACCCCTCGAACCCTACCCATGCCGCCACCCCGGCGGGTCCGTTGACAGGGGCCCTCCGGCCGACCATGCTAAGCAGTCGCTTAGACATGATGGGGCGAGGAGGCCGGGACATGGCAGAGCCGAGGATCTTCACGGGTGCGGACGACCTGAAGGCTGCGGTGGGCGAGGAGCTGGGGTACACCGACTGGCTGGAGGTCGACCAGAAGCGCATCGACCTGTTCGCGGAGGCCACCGGCGACCACCAGTGGATCCATGTCGACCCGGAGAAGGCCGCCACGGGCCCCTTCGGCACGACCATCGCGCACGGCTACCTCACGCTCTCCCTGCTGCCGCTCTTCGGGCCTCAGCTGATCAAGGTCGAGGGCGTGAAGATGGGCGTGAACTACGGGACGAACAAGGTCCGTTTCCCCGCGCCGGTGCCCGTCGGCTCCCGGCTGCGCGCCACCGCGCGGATCACCGGAGTCGACGACGTCGCGGGCGGGGTGCAGGTCACCGTGGCCTTCAGCGTGGAGCGCGAGGGCGGGGACAAGCCGGTGTGCGTGGCGGAGTCGGTGTCGCGGTACTACCTGTAGGGCTGCCCTCGACGCACTAGCTGTAGGGCTGCCCTCGACGCACTACCCGTAGGGCTGCCCTCGACGTACTACCCGTAGGGCTGCCGCTCGGCGCCCGTGGGGCTACTTCGCCGCCCCCACCATCCGCAGCACGAGGTCGGCGTCGAGCGCGCCGACCTCGTCGGGGGTCCAGGGGCCGTCGACGTTGAACCAGCGGGCCACGTCGATGCAGAGCGACATCACGGCGAGGGTGGTGCCCTTGACGTCGAGGACGTCGAACTCGCCGGAGGCGACGCCGTCCTCGATGATCCCGCGCACCACGGCGTCGCACTGGCGGCGCAGGTCGAGGATCTCGGCGCGGGCGTCGGGGCCGAGGGAGTCGAGTTCGTACTGGACGACCCGGGCGGTGGTACGGCCGCCGGCGTGCCAGCGGACGAACGAGCTCACGGCGTCGGTCAGCCGCTCGGTGGCGGTGCCCTCGCGGCGGGCGGCGACCTGGAGGATCTCCAGGGCCTTGGTGTGCCCGATCCGGCTGATGCGGTGGAGCAGCTCTTCCTTGGTCTTGTAGTGGATGTAGAGCGCGGCGGGGCTCATTCCCGCCCGGCCCGCGATGTCGCGGGTCGTGGTGGCGTGGTAGCCGCGCTCGGCGAACGCCTCCACCGCGGCGACGAGCAGCCGCCGCGCCGCGTCGGGCGTGACCTCACCCCACGCCGACGTCTCGCCGCCGGCCGTCTCCTCCGCCGTGCTCATCGCAGACCCCTCTCCACCGTTCAGAGCCCCCACCATACCGCCGAACCTGAGCAACCGCTTAGCCTCCCCGCTCAGACGCGGGAAACGACAGGGAGGGGGACAGGCCGGGGAGGACAGGCAGGGGAGGACAGGCAGGGTGGGCAGGCAGGCAGGCAGGCAGGGGAAACTCAGAGCTTCTCGAAGGGGTCGTGTTCGGCGAGGAGCTTTTCCAGGCGGGCCTGGTCGACCCGGCTGACGATCTGGCCGGCCTCCTGGCGGTCGCGGATCACCTTGGCCAGGGTGAAGGCCGAGGTGACGAGGTACAGAACGGCGATGGCGAGGAACCCCCGCACCCAGGCATCCGCGTTCAACCGGAAGATGCCGATGGCCGTGGCCGCCATGGCCACACCGAAGGAGGCGACGGCCTGTCCGTAGAAGGCCGCCGTGTTCTGCTGCTTGACCGGTGTCTCACTCATGGACAGAGTCTCGGCCCGCCGCGACCGCGGCCACATCCGCTCAAATACTCAGCTGGTACTCAGAACGCCGACACACCTGTCAACGCCCGGCCGATCACCAGCTTCTGGATCTGGCTCGTGCCCTCGTACAGGGTCATCACGCGCGCGTCCCGCAGCAGTTTGCCCACCGGGTACTCGTCGATGTAGCCGTACCCGCCGAACACCTGCACCGCGTTGTTCGCGGCCCGCACCGCGGCCTCCGAGGCGAACAGCTTGGCCTTGGAGGACTCCACGGCGAAGGGCAGGCCGCGGTCGATCAGATCGGCGACCCGCCAGGTCAGCAGTCGCGCCGCGTCCACGTCCACGGCGATGTCACTGATCAGCTCCTGGACCAGCTGGTGCCCCGCGATCGGCTTGCCGAACTGCTCGCGCTCACCGGCGTACCGGACCGCCGCGTCCAGCGCGGCCTGCGCGATCCCCACGCACCCCGCCGCCACCGACATCCGCCCCTTGGCCAGCGCGGACATCGCGACGGAGAACCCCTTTCCCTCGGGTGCCAGCATCGCGGAGGCCGGCACCCGCACCCCCTCCAGGACCAGCTCGGCGGTCGCCTGTCCACGCAGGCCCAGCTTGCCGTGGACGGTCCTGCGGGTCAGACCGGGGGTGTCGGTCGGCACCAGGAACGCGGAGACGCCCTTGTGTCCGGGTGCGTCCGTCGAGCGGGCGAACAGGAGCACCACATCGGCCCACGTGCCGTTGGTGATGAACATCTTGGTGCCGTCGATGACGTATTCGTCACCGTCCCGCACCGCGCGGGTGGTGAGGTTGCCGGCGTCGGAGCCGGTCCCGGGCTCGGTGAGGCCGAAGCAGCCGACGTACTCCCCGGAGGTGAGCCCCGGCAGCCAGCGCCGCTTCTGCTCCTCGCTCCCCCATGCCGCGACCGTCTTGGCGACCAGTCCCAAGGAGACCGACACGATCCCGCGCACGGAGGAGTCGCCCCGCCCGAGCTCCTCGGTGACCAGGCAGTACGCGAGATGGTCGCCGCCCGAGCCGCCGTACTCCTCGTCGATCGTCAGCCCGAGGAACCCCACCTCGCCGAGCTTCTTGACGACAGCCCGGTCGACCTCCTCGGCGCGATCCCAGGCGACGACATGGGGGGCGATCTCACGGTCCACGAAGTCCCGCGCCAGCCGCCGGACGGCGGTCTGCTCCTCGCTGAGCCCCAGGTCGACCACGAGATCACCCCACTGTGAGAGACAGGCATGCATGACAGGCAGGAAAGACAGCTTTAAATTAGCACTGCTAGTTTACCTTCCGCCGCCCTACTATGTGCGCCATGGCCCGACCGCGCAAGCCCCTCCTCAGCACCGACCGGATCGTCGAGACGGCCCGCGCGCTCGTGGACACCGACGGTCTGGCGGGCCTCTCCACCCGCCGGCTCGCCGCGGAGCTCGGGGTCAGCGGCCCATCCCTCTACAACCACTTCCGCACGAAGGACGAGATCCTGGAGGCGGTCGCCGACTCGGTGAGTGCCCAGGTCGACCTGTCGATGTTCCAGGACGGCCGACCGTGGCGGACGGCCCTGCACGACTGGGCCGTCTCCTACCGCTCGGCCCTGCGCGACCACCCGAACATCGTCCCGGTCCTGGCCCAGGGTCCCGGCCGCCGCCCCGCGGGACTCCGGCTCGCCGACGCGGTCTACGGCGCGATGGTCGACGCGGGCTGGCCCCCGGCCCAGGCCACGTCCATCGGCGCGCTGATGCGGTACTTCATCATGGGCTCCGCGCTCGGCTCCTTCGCGGGCGGCTTCGTGGACGACGCGAGCGCGTACGACCCGGCCGACTACCCGCACCTCGGCCAGGCCCACCTGCTCGCGGAACAGCAGGAGAAGATCGACGAACGGGCCTTCGAGACGGGCCTCAGGGCCCTGCTGGACGGTCTCGCCCAGCAGTACGAGCAGGTCGGGCGCACCGCGTAGCGGCAGCGCAGACACAGGCCGAGGCACAGGCACTGGCACTGGCACTGGCACAGGCACAGGCACAGCAACGCAGCCGTCCGAAATCCGCGAGCTTTCCGGCCCCGCACCTTCCTACCCTCGGAAACATGATGAACCCCCGCCGCACCGAACTGCTGGCAGCCGGCGCAGCCACCGTCACCGTCGTCCTGTGGGCCTCCGCCTTCGTCTCCATCCGCAGCGCGGGCGAGGCCTACTCCCCCGGCGCCCTGGCCCTCGGCCGGCTCCTGTCGGGCGCGCTCGCCCTGGGCGTGATCTGCCTGGTACGGCGGGAAGGTCTTCCGCCACGTGAGGCCTGGCGAGGCATCGCCGTCTCCGGCATCCTCTGGTTCGGCTTCTACATGGTCGTCCTGAACTGGGGCGAACAGCAGGTCGACGCGGGTACCGCCGCCCTGGTCGTCAACATCGGCCCCCTGCTGATCGCCCTGCTCGGCGCCCGGCTGCTCGGCGACGCGATGCCGCCGCGCCTGCTGGCCGGCATGGCGGTGTCCTTCGCAGGCGCGGTCACCGTGGGCCTGTCGATGACGGACGACGGCGGCTCCTCCGTGCTCGGCGTGGTGCTGTGCCTGCTCGCGGCGATCGCCTACGCGGGTGGAGTCGTCGCCCAGAAGCCCGCCCTCGGGTCGGCGAGTCCCCTTCAGGTGACGACCTTCGGCTGCCTGGTCGGAGCCGTCGTCTGCCTGCCGTTCTCCGGGCAGCTGGTGTCGGAGGCGTCCCACGCCCCCGCCTCCGCGACGCTCAACATGGTCTACCTGGGCGTCTTCCCGACCGCCCTGGCCTTCACCACCTGGGCCTACGCCCTCGCCCGTACGACGGCCAGCCGGATGGGCGCGACCACGTACGCGGTGCCCGCCCTGGTCGTCCTGATGTCCTGGCTGGCGCTCGGCGAGGTCCCCGGGCTGCTCACCCTCGCGGGCGGGGCGCTGTGCCTCGCGGGCGTGGCGGTGTCGCGGTCCCGGGCCCGGACCGCCGCGGGCCCGGTGACGGCGACGGCACCGGTCCCGCGGCCCGAGAAGGCCTCGGACTCCTCGTAGACGAACCCCGTCCGCGAGGACCGTGGGTCAGAACACCACCAACGCCCTGCCGCCCTTGCCCGCCAGCATGTTGTCGAAGGCCGCCGGGATGCCGTCCAGGGCGATCCGCTCGGTCACCAGCATCCCGAGGTCCAGGCGGCCCGCCCGGACGTGCTCGGCGAGCACCGGCAGGTCCTCGGCCGGGTCGGAGTTGCCGTAGACGCAGCCCGCGAGGGTCCGTCCCCAGTGGAAGATCTCCAGGGCGTTGAAGGAGACCTGCTGGTCCTTGCCGCCGATGCCGACGACCGTCGTACGGCCGCCGCGGCGGGTGGAGTCCCAGGCCGTGCGGATGGTCGAGGCGCGGCCGACGCACTCGACGGCGACGTCCACGCCCTGCTTTCCGGTGAGACCCCTGATCTCGCGGGCGGTGTTCTCGGAGGCGATCACGTAGTCGGTGGCTCCGGCGGCGCGCGCCAACTCCTCCTTCTCCGGGGAGACATCGACCGCGACGATCCGCGAGGCACCCGCGATCCGGGCCGCCTGGAGGGCGGCCAGGCCCACGCCCCCGACGCCGTACACCGCGACCGTCTCGCCCTCGCGGACCCGGGCCGCGTGGTGGACGGCGCCGTAGCCGGTGAGGACGGCACAGCCCAGCAGGGCCGCGTCGGTGAGCGGGATGCCGTCGGGGAGGGGCAGCAGGCAGGACGCGGAGACGACCGTCTCCTCGGCGAACGCGGCGACGTTCAGGCCGGGGTGCAGGTCGGTGCCGTCGGCGGTACGGGCGTAGACGTCGGCGGCGCCGTTGAGGGCGTTGGCGCACAGCCAGACCTCGCCGAGTGAGCAGGCGTGGCACCTGCCGCAGGAGGGCGCCCAGTTGAGGACGACTCCGTCGCCGGGAGCCACCCCGGTGACGCCCTCGCCCACGGCGACGACCGTGCCCGCGCCCTCGTGGCCGAGGACGGCCGGGACGGGGACGCGCATGGTGCCGTCGGACAGGGAGAGGTCGGAGTGGCAGACCCCGGCGGCGGCGAGCCGGACCCGTACCTGGCCGGGGCCGGGGTCCGGGAGCTCGATGTCGGTGACCTCGAGGGGAGCGCCCACGGCGGGGAGAACTGCTGCGCGAACCACGTGAAGGCTCCTAGAACTGGAGGGACTTGGTCTGGAGGTACTCGGCGAGACCGTGCGAGCCGAGCTCGCGGCCGACGCCGGACTGCTTGTAACCGCCGAAGGGGGCGAGGGGGTTGAAGCGGCCGCCGTTGATGTCGACCTGCCCGGTGTCCATCCTGCGCGCGAAGGCCACCGCCTCCGCCTCCTCACCGGCCCAGACGGCGCCCGCGAGCCCGTACACCGTGCCGTTGGCGATGCGCAGGGCGTCCTCCTCGTCCTCGTAGCGCAGGATCGACAGGACCGGGCCGAAGATCTCCTCCTGGGCGATCGTCATCCCGGACGTCACGTCGGCGAAGACCGTGGGGGCGACGAAGTAGCCCTGCTCTCGCGGGGATTCGGGGCCACCGGCAACCAGCCGGGCACCCTCGGCCACGCCCTTCTCGATGTAACCGCGCACTCGTGCCTGCTGCTTGGCGTTGACGACGGGGCCGATGCGCTCGCCGTACTTCGCGGCAGCGGCGGCGGCCAGCTCGACGGCCTCGTCGTACTGGTCCCGGTGGACCAGCATTCGGGTCCAGGCACTGCATGTCTGGCCGGAGTTGGACATCACGTTGGCGACGCCGACGTTGACGGCCTTGGCGAGGTCGGCGCTCGGCAGGATGACGTTGGCGGACTTGCCGCCGAGTTCCAGGGCGACCTTCTTCAGCGCGGCGCCGGCGGTCGCGCCGATCTGCCGGCCGACGGCGGTGGAGCCGGTGAAGGAGACCAGGTCGACCCCGGGGTGCTCGGCGAGGGCCTGTCCGGCGACCGGGCCGAGGCCGGTGACCAGGTTGAGGACACCGGCCGGGACGCCCGCCTCGTGGACCGCCTCGGCGAAGAGCTGGGCGACCAGCGGGGTGTCCTCGGCGGGCTTCAGGACCACCGTGCAGCCCGCCGCCAGCGCCGGTGCGACCTTGGCGACGATCTGGTGCAGCGGGTAGTTCCAGGGGGTGATCGCGGCCACCACACCGACCGGCTCCAGGTGGACCGTGGAGTTGCCGACCTTCTCCTCGAAGGGGTGGGTCGCGGCCAGTTCGGCGTAGGAGCCGGCGACCGCGACGGGGACGGCCGCGTGGACGTTCTGCGAGAACTTCAGCGGCGAGCCGAGTTCGGCGGTGACCGTCTCGGCGATCTCGTCCTTGCGGGCGGCCAGCACGTCCCGGAGGGCGGCCAGCCGGGCGGCCCGCTCGGCCGGAGCGGTCGCGGCCCAGGCCGGGAGGGCGGCGCTGGCGGCCCGTACGGCGTGGTCGACGTCCTCGGCGGTGCCCGCCGGGACCCGCCCGATGACCTGTTCGTCGGCCGGGTTCACGACCTCGATCACGTCCGGTCCGGTGGCCGGGCGCCACTCGCCGTCGATGTACATGCCGTCGTGCGCCTTCATGGTGCGTCCTCCCGGGCTGGGCCGTGTCGTCGTCCGGCTCACAAAGTCCAGCCCACAAACTAGCGGCGATAGTTTTTCGGCGCCAGGGCGGGGTGGACCACCCCAGGAGATCAGAACCAGGGCGGGCCGGACGACCCCGGGACGTCCGGCGAACCTACGGGCTCACGTCCCGCCACCGTCCGTGTCCGCTCAGCACGGTCAGCGCGCCGGGAAGGCCGGGGTGACGTCCGTGCCGGCGCCCGGCGCCAAGCCCCGTCGGCGCGCACGCAGTTCATTCGTCCAGGTCCGGAAGGTGGTCCGGGGACGGGCAGATGCGCTCGCCGTGCTGGTCGAAGACGAACAGGTGGGAGATGTCGACGAGGAGGGGGACCTGCATGCCGCGGCGGAGGTCGATGTCCGGGGTGGTGCGGACGACCAGGTCACCGGGGAGGCGGGGGTCGGGCGGCGTGGCGCCGGGACCGGGGTCCGGTGCGTCGTCCAGGACCACGACCGGGCCCGCCCGCAGGGAGCCGGCGCGTTCTCTGAGGCGGTTCAGGACGGTGCCGTCGCGGCGGCGCCTGGCCGCCGGGCGGGCGGTGGGGCGCGCGGCCTCCAGGTCGGGGACGTGGGCCGGACGGGAACCGGTGTTGAAGTGCACGAGGACCTCGTGACCCTGGAACTCCACGTGCTCGACCAGCCCGGTGATCGGCATCTCGCCGGGGCGGGCGGAGGCGGGATGGGCGATGCGGACGGCCTCCGAACGCAGCCCGACGATGACCTCCCGGCCCTGCTGGACGCGGAGCAACTGGTGGTCCAGGGACAGCGGTTCGGGCAGCCGCAGGTACTGCTTGCCGAGGCTGATGGTCATGGCTCCGTCCAGCGGGGCCCGGACCAGGCCGCGCAGCAGGTTGATGCGCGGGGTGCCGATGAACGCGGCGACGAAGACGTTGCGGGGCAGGGCGTACACCGAGCGCGGGGAGTCGACCTGCTGGAGGACTCCCCCGCGCATGACGGCGACCCGGTCGCCCAGCGACATGGCCTCGGCCTGGTCGTGGGTGACGTAGACGGTGGTGACGCCCAGTTCGCGGGTGAGGCTCGCTATCTCGGCGCGCAGGTGGTTGCGGAGCTTGGCGTCGAGGTTGGACAGCGGCTCGTCCATCAGGAAGGCGGAGGGGTGGCGGGAGATGGCCCGGCCCATCGCCACACGCTGGCGTTCACCGCCGGAGAGCTGGGCCGGGTAGCGGTCGAGGAGGTCCTCGATGCCCAGCATGCGGGCGGTGGCGTCCACGCGCGGGCGCGGGTCCGCGCCGGGGGCCTCGATGCGGAGCGGGAAACCGATGTTCGCGCGGGTGGTCATGTTCGGGTAGAGGGCGAAGTTCTGGAACACCATCGCCATGCGCCGCTCGGCGGGCCCCAGGTCGTTGGCGTACTCGCCGTCCAGCCTGAGTTCGCCCTCGGTGATCTCCTCCAGCCCGGCGATCATGCGCAGGACGGTGGACTTGCCGCAGCCGGAGGGGCCGAGCAGGACGAGGAACTCGCCGGGCGTGATGTCGAGCGTGAGGCGGTCCACCACCCGGGTTCCTCGGGTGTACGTCTTGCTCACGTCGTGCAGGGAGATGGAGCGTGTCATGGCAGTGCCCCCGGGGGCTGACTCAGGCGTTGGTGCTCCGCGATCGGACGACCCCGGACGGCTCGCACGGGGCTGTGCGTCACGGAAGTTAACGGAATGCACCCGGCGGGGGGAAGGGACTGGGCGGGATCCGGCACTCCCGTCCAGTCCCTGAGAAAGCGGACGACCTGGTTCAGCGAACCGCCACGCTCGTGGACGGCTGCCACACGGGGACCTCGGGCTCGCGATTCCGGGGGTCGGGGCCTCGCGGCACGGAGCTTTGGGGCCCGTTGTTCGAGGGATCGGGGGCACGGGAGCCGGGACCTGGGAGCCCCGCGTTCGAGGACCCGGGACTTGCGGGCCGGGGGCTCCGGAGTCCGGGGCTTGCGGGCCCGGGGCTCTGGAAGCCGGGGCTTGCGGACCCAGTGCTCTGTAGACCGGGAGTTGAGGACCCAGGGCTCTGGAGACCGGAACTCGAGGACCCGGAACCTGGCGGCCAGGGACTCCGGAGCCCGGCGGACCGGGTCGGGCCGGGCCGGGGCTCGCGGGTGCCGACGAGGTGGGCGAAGACCACGACGTTGCTGGTGTAGCCCGTCCGTCTCGTGAAGAGCCCGCCGCAGGTGATCACGCGCAGTTCCGGGCGCCGGGACTGCCCGTAGACCTCCTTGTCGGGGAAGCCCGCCTTGTCGAAGACCTTCACCCGGTCCACGGCGTAGACGGCGGTACGGCCGTCCGCGCGCCGCGCCTCGATGAGCTTGCCGGGCTTCACCTCGGCGAGGGCGGCGAAGACGGCGGGGCCGGTCCTGGTGTCGCGGTGGCCCACGGCGATCGCCGTGCCGGCCTCACCGGGGGTCGGGCCGCCCTCGTACCAGCCCACGAGCTTCGGCTTGTCGACCGGCGGTGTCGCCAGCTCCCGGCCCTTGATGAGCCCGAGGCCCATGACCGGGGCGTTGATGCCCAGGGACGGAATGCGCAGGGACGTCGGCCGGGACCGGGACAACGGGCGCGGCGGGAGCGTGCGCGGCGGGGTGCTCCGCGGCGGGCGGCGGGCCGAGGGCGTCGACCCCACGGCCGCGCCCGGCCCACCGGCCACCTTCGCATCCGGGCCGGCGCCCGAGCCGGCGGCCGCCACGGCGTCCGGGCCGCCGGGCCCGTCCGGCAAGGGCGGCCCGTCGTCGGCCGTGCACCGCACCCCCGTCGTCACCAGGACGACCGTGAGCAGGGCCGTCCTGGTGAGACGGTAGGCGCGGGTCCGGTACCAGGGCCTGCGTCTGCGCCTACGCGGCGCCATGGGGCCGACGGCGGTTCTGCCGGAACCAGGCGACGCCGCCGACCGCCACCAGGCCGACCGCGCCGGCGCCGGCCACCGGCGCGTACGCGGCCGCGGTGTCGACGAGACCGCCGCCACCCGCGTGCACACCGCCCTTCGGGCCGTTGGAGTCGCTCTGACCCCAGGCCCCGCCGCCGCCCTGCTGCCGGTCCTCGATCTGGTCGCCCGGACGGCGCCCGCCGTCGCGGTCGGCCTCATGGCAGTTGACGCGGAAGACCTTCTCCTTGGTGACACCCGCCACGATCCACGTGATCTTGTACTGTCCGTCCGCCACCCCCAGCGGGTCGGTGTGGCCGGCACCTCCGGCGAGCTGGACGGCGCCGGTCACCGTCGCGGCGGTGGGCAGCGGAGGCTGGGGGGTGATGGTGTAGGCGATGGTGGTGAGAACGTCGAAGTTGACGGCATCCAGGTAGAACTTGCAGACCCTGGGGTCGTCCTTCGACACGCCGTAGGGCACGCCCACGCGGTGGATCCTGATGTCGCCGTTCTCTCCTGCGGCCGAGGCGGCGGGTGCCGCCACCCAGGAGGCGCCGGACGCGGCGAGGGCGGTGAGGACGACAGTGGCACCCGCGCGGGCGCGGAGACCATGTGGGAGTGTCAGGCTGGGCATGCGCGCTCCTCCGATTCAGACGATTTTCATACAAATCGTTCTTTCGCGAGGACTCTGCTTCATGTGCCCGGCGGCCGGCCGCATCGACGCCCGGCGCGCCGTCAGATATCGCTCGTGCGGCGCAATCCCGAGCGCTTCGGCCGCTCCCCCGGGGCCGGTCCGGCCCCTTCCTCGCGCCGCGCCGACGAGCGCAGCGCGACTCCCGACGACACCAGCAGCAGGCCGCCCAGCATCACGAACGGCGCCGCCACTCCCGCGACCCCCGCCACCAGCCCCGCGGTGGCCGGTGCGGCGACCTGGCCGAGGCGGTTGCCGGTCAGGCGCAGGGCGAGGGCGGTGGAGCGGGCGCCGTCGGGGGCGGCCTGGACGACCGTCGTCATCGACAGCGGCTGTCCGACACCGAGGCAGAAACCGAGCAACGCGAGCATCACGGCCAGCGCCCACACCGGGACCGGCAGTGCGACACCCGCGCACAGGAGGGCGCCCAGCAGACACGTCACGGTGAGGAGCGGCGCGCGCCCCAGCAGCCGTAGCAGCGGAGTCAGCACCAGACGGCAGGCGATGGTCGCCGCCGCGCGCAGGCTCAGCAGCAGGCCGATCACCGAGGGGGCGATGCCCCGGTGCTCGCCGACCACCGGGAGGTACGCGGTGAGGATGTCGGTGGCGGACAGCACGGACAGGCTCACGAAGATGCCGCCGGGCACGCCCCGGGCGCGCAGGATGCGTCCGACGGGGACCCGGTCGCCGGGCCCGGTACGGGAGGTGGCCGCCGTGTCTCGGTGCTCGATGCGCCACAGCGAGGTGAACGAGACCGCCGCCCCCGCGCCCGCGACGAGCAGCGCGAGCGCGCTGGTGCCCGCCCGGTCGGAACCGCCGATCAGCGCGCCTGCCGCGAGCGGGCCCACCAGCTGGCCGAGGGAGACGCCGATGGTGAAGTGGCCGAAGTTGCGGTCCTGTTCGTGCGGGGCGGACTGGCGGGCGACCAGGGACTGGGAGCCGATGACGAAGCAGAGATGGCCGAGCCCCATCACCCCGCTCCAGACCGCCATCGTCCACAGGGAGTCGGCGATCCCGCTCAGCGCGCACCCGCCGGAGATGAGCACCACTCCCACGGGCAGCAGCGGCGCACATCGCCCGTGGTCCGTACGGCGGCCCAGCGGTACGGCGGCGAACAGCGGGAGCAGCGCGTACACACCGGCGATGACACCGATCGCGCGTTCGTCCGCGCCCAGCGCGAGAGCCCGGTAGGAGACGGCGGGCCGTGCCATCGACACCGCCCCCTGCGTGAAGCTGAAGGCGATGACGAGGCGGAGCAGCCAGCCGCGGTTCCCACCGGGCGCCATGTGCGAGTCCTCCGACGGTACGGGAAGCGGATCAGATGATTCCGAAGAGGATGCCTGCCCCGAGGATCACCAGGCATGTGAGCGCGGCCCACTTGACCACGAACCTGGTGTGGTCGCCGAACTCCACCTTGGCCATGCCGACCAGGACGTACACGGCCGGGACGAGCGGGCTCGACATGTGCAGGGGCTGGCCGACGAGGGAGGCGCGGGCCATCTCCAGCGGGGTGACGCCGTGCGCGGCACCGGCCTCGGCGAGCACCGGCAGGACACCGAAGTAGAAGCCGTCGTTCGACATGAAGTAGGTGAGCGGGAGGCTCAGCACGCCGGTGACGAGGGCCATGTGCGGGCCCATGCCCGAGGGGATGACGTCGACCATCCAGCGGGCCATGTGGTCGACCATGCCGGTGCCCTGGAGGACGCCGGTGAACACGGCGGCGGCGAAGACCATGCCGGAGACGTTGAGGACGTTGTCCGCGTGGGCGGCGAGCCGCGCCTTCTGGTCGGGGATGTGCGGGAAGTTGACGGTGAGCGCGAGCGCCGCACCGAGCAGGAACAGCACCGGGATCGGCAGCCACTCCATGATCATGCAGGTGAGCAGGACGACCGTGAGCAGCGCGTTGAACCAGTACAGCTTGGGGCGCAGGGTGGGACGGTTCGGGTCCAGGACCTGGAAGCGCTTCTGCTCGTCCGCCTCTTCGGCCTCGTCGTCCGTGTCGGTGCCGGAGCCCGAACCGCCGGTGGCCGCAGCGGACTTGCCGGTGCCGGAGCCGGCGCCCACCAGGACGGACTCGGTCTCCTTCTCCTCGACCTTCTCCTCGACGAGGACGTCGCCCAGCGTGAGCACGCCCAGCCGCTTGCGCTCGCGCATGCCGAGGACGTACGAGAGGACGAAGACGCCCAGCAGGCCGACGGCCAGGGCCGGGATCATCGGGACGAAGATGTCGCTGGCGTCGACCTTCAGCGCGGTGGCCGCGCGGGCCGTCGGACCACCCCAGGGCAGCGTGTTCATCACGCCGTTGGCCATGGCGGCGACACCGGTCATCACGACCAGGCTCATCTTCAGGCGCTTGTACAGCGGGTACATCGCCGAGACGGTGATCATGAAGGTGGTCGAGCCGTCGCCGTCGAGCGAGACGATCGCGGCGAGCACCGCGGTGCCGACCACGATCCGCATCGGGTCGGCCTTGCAGAACTTCAGGATCCCGCGCACGACCGGGTCGAAGAGGCCGACGTCGATCATCACACCGAAGTAGACGATCGCGAACATGAGCATCGCCGCCGTGGGGGCGAGGCTGGTGACGCCGTCGATGACGTAGTCACCGAGCTTGGCGCCCTTCCCGACGAAGACACAGAACAGTGCCGGGATCAGCACGAGCGCCGCGATCGGCGACATCTTCTTCATCATGATCAGGACCAGGAAGGTCGCGATCATGGCGAAGCCGAGGATGGTCAACATGAGTGGATACCTAACGTTCGCCCTTGAACTCCCACCAGGGCCGGCGGTTCGACGACGTTAGGTCCGTTCGTTTGGCGTTAACAAGACGTTGACGTGCGAGCAATAAGCGCAAAACTCCAGGTCACGGACTTGCGATCAGTTCGACGGGCACTCCGTTGAGGACCGCGTTGCCTGACAGGGGGTCCAGGAGGGTGCCGTCGAGCAGCTGGTTCACATTGACACCGGGGTCCTGGGCCGCGTGCCGCAGACGGGTCCCGGGGCGGTCGTGGCCCCAGCCGTGCGGCAGGCTCACCACACCCCGCCGAACCGTGTCGGTGATCTCCACCGGCGCGGTCACCGCTCCCCCGGCCCCCTTGATCCCGACCAGCTGGCCGTCGGCGAGCCGCAGGTCCTCCGCGTCCTCGGGGTGGATGTGCAGGGTGCAGCGGTTGGTGCCGCCCGTGAGAGCGGGGACGTTGTGCATCCAGCTGTTGTTGGAGCGCAGGTGCCGGCGGCCGATGAGGACGAGCCCCTCGGCCCGCTGCCGCAGGGCCTCCCGCAGCCGGGGCAGGTCGTCCGCGATCGGCCCGGGCAGCAGCTCGACCTTGCCGCTGCGGGTCTTCAGCGGCTGCGGCAGCCGGGACGTCAGCGGTCCGAGGTCGATGCCGTGCGGATGCGCGAGCAGCTTCGTCAGGCTCAGCCCGTCCGGTCGTACGCCGAAACCGTCGCCGTAGGGGCCGAGGCGCAGCATCATGTCGAGCCGCCGCTCGGGGCCGGTGTCGCCCTGGAGGAGGGCGGCGAGCTCCTGCGGGTCGCGGCCATGGACGGGCGAGTGGGTCTCCTTGACCGCCTTGCCGAGGGTCTGGCCGACGACCAGGTCGTCCACCGCGGAGGGGTCGGCGCCGTGCATGCCGGTGGCGGCGAGGACCAGCCGGGCGAGGATCTCCGTCTCCGCCATCCGGCCGGGCTCCAGCGGGACGGCGGGGCGGGTGTAGCGGACCTGGTTGCGGACGGCCAGGGTGTTGAACGCGAAGTCGTGGTGCGGGCTCTGGGAGGGCGGGGGCGGCGGCAGCACGACGTGGGCGTGGCGCGAGGTCTCGTTGAGGTACGGGTCCACGCTGACCATGAAGTCGAGGGAGCCGAGGGCCTTGTCGAGGCGGTCGCCGTCGGGGGCGGACAGGACGGGGTTGGCGGCCACGGCGATCAGTGCCCGGATCGGCTCGCCCTCGCCGGTCGCGGTGTCGATCTCCTCGGCGAGCGCGGAGAGCGGCAACTCGCCCTTCGCCTCGGGGTGTTGGCTCACCCGGGAGTGCCAGCGTCCGAGGGCGAAGCCGTGGCTGGGTCCGGCGGGCCGGGGTGTGCGGTCGGTGGCGGCCTGTGGGAAGAGGGCGCCGCCGGGCCGGTCGAGGTTGCCGGTGAGGATGGTGAGCACGTCGACGAGCCAGCTCGCGAGGGTGCCGTGCGGGACCGTGCAGCTGCCGATGCGGCCGTATACGGCGGCGGTCGGGGCGGCGGCGAGTTCGCGGGCGAGGGTGCGCGTCAGCGAGGCGTCCACGTCACAGGCGGTGGCGACCGCTTCGGGGGTGAAGTCCCTTACGGCATCTCGGAGTTCGTCGAGTCCCTGGAGGTGGGGGGCCAACTCCCCGGTGTCCACGAGGTCTTCCTCGAAGAGCACCTGGGTCATCGCGGCGAGGAGCAGCGCGTCGGTGCCGGGCCGGATGGCGATGTGCCGGTCGGCGAGCCGGGCGGTGCGGGTGCGGCGGGGGTCGACGACGGTGAGGGTGCCGCCGCGGGCCTTGAGCGCCTTGAGCTTGCCGGGGAAGTCGGGGGCGGTGCACAGACTGCCGTTGGACTCCAGGGGGTTGGCGCCGAGGAGGAGCAGGTGGTCGGTGTGGTCGAGGTCGGGCACCGGGATTGCGTTGGCGTCGCCGTACAGCAGTCCGCTGGAGACGTGCTTGGGCATCTGGTCGACCGTGGAGGCGGTGAAGACGCTCCGGGTGCCGAGTCCGGCGAGCAGCACCGGCGGGTAGAGGGCGCCGGCCATGGTGTGCACGTTGGGGTTGCCGAGGACCACCCCGACCGAGTTCGCCCCGTACCGCTCGACGACGCCCCGGATCCCGGCGGCGACCGCGTCGAAGGCCTCCTCCCAAGTGGCCTCGCGCAACTCCCCGTCCCGTCGTACGAGAGGGGTGCGCAGCCGGTCGGGGTCACCGTCCACGGCCCCGAAGGCGGCGCCCTTCGGGCAGATGAACCCCTTGCTGAACACGTCGTCGCGGTCGCCGCGGGCCCCGGTGACCCGGGTCCCCTCGACCGTGAGCGTCAGACCACAGGTGGCCTCGCACAGGGGGCAGATACGCAGAGCGGTGCGGGACACGGGTCCTCCCGGGGCAGCGGTGCCAGTCCCCGTGAGCATACCGACCGGTATGGACGGAGGGGAGGGGTTGCCGGGACTCAGTCCAGAACGCGCGCCAGATACGCGCGCAGCATCTCCCGCATCTCCTGGATGATCCGCTCGTCCCCCTCCGGCGCCATCCGGAAGGCCAGGTGGACCAGGGTGTCCGCGGTTTCCGTGGCGATCAGGAAGGTGCGGCGGAGGTCGTCGTCGGGTTCGCGCGAGAGGTAGCCGGAGAGCAGCTCGGTGAGGCGTTCGGCGACGCGGTGGTTGGGTTCGGCGTGGCGGGCGCCCACGGGGATCTGGTTGCCGAAGTCGACCAGGGAGAAGCCGGGGGCGGTGCGTTTCATGGCGAGGTACTCGTCCAGGACGACGTCCATCGCGGTCCGCCAGCCGCCTTCCTCGCCCGACTTCCCGAGGCGGTCGGTGACCCGCGCCGTGAAGCGTTCGAGGTTGCGCTGGGCGAGGGCGTCGGCCATCTGCCGCTTGTTGCCGAAGAAGCGGTAGACCGAGCCGATGGGCACGCCGGCGCGCAGGGCCACGGCGCGGGTGCTCAGGTTGTCGTAGCCGACCTCGTCGAGCAGGTCGGCGCAGGCGTCGAGGATTCTGGTCAGCCGTTCGGCACTACGCCGCTGCACGGGGGCACGGCGAAGCGGGGTCGCTTGGGGCACGGGCTTCATGATGCCTTTCCACCGAGGCGGGGTGAACCCCACGGGGTGCCTGCGGCGCTCATACGCGGACTCCGGTACGCACCGTGATCCGCGGCGCGCGGGCGCCGGGGCGGGTGCTCGAGGTGATCGGCGTCGCGGGGGCGCCGGGGCGGGTGCTCGCGGCGATCGACGTCGCGAGAGAGCCGATGCCGGTGCCTGCCGTGATCGACGTTGCTCCGGCGCCGTCGCGCCTGGGCGCCGTGAGCCCTGTCGCGTGGGCGTCGTCGCGGGTGCCCGCTGTGAGCCGCGTCCCGGTGGAGCCGTTGCCGGCACCGTTCGTGAGCCTCGTGCCGGAGCCGCTGCCGCCGGCGATCGCCGCGAACCGCGCCCCGGATTCACCTGCACCCGGCAGGGACTCCGGCTCCGAGCCGTCCCCGTCCGCACCGTCCCCGCCCGCACCCGCCGTCGGCTCCGACCCAGGGGTCCCGGCCGCCGGGCTAGTCGACGTCTGCGGCTTCGACGCCGTGACGTCCGCCGTGCTCTCCACCGGGTCGCCGTCCACGGCCCACACGGTGCCGTCGTCGGCATAGAGGCGGGCGGTGACCTTGTGGGTGCCCTGCGGGACATACGCGGCGGCGAGCCGGTACGTGGGAGTGCGCAGGGTGGTGACCGGGCGGTCGTCCACGAGGAGGACGGCGACACCCCGGCCGGAGACCGCCTCGGCCTCGGTGCCGTCGGGCGAGAACGCGAAGTTCTCGACGGTCAGCCGCACCGACCAGCAGTCGTCGGTGGCGGGCTGCACCTCTATGCCGACCCCGGGAGCGTTCTTCTTGTCCACCTCGCGGTAGTGCCGCCCCTCGCCGTCGGTGTCGCCGAGGACCTTGCCCACCGGCGAGACCGACTGGCCCTCCCCCTGCCCCTGCTCCCCACTGGCGCCACAACTCACGGATCCGGTCACCAGCACGACACAGACCGCGAGCGCGGCAAGGAGTCCCCGCGTCCACGACATGCCGGCGAGCCTAGAACACGGGTACGACACCGAGAATCCCCCTGTGGTCTGTTCTCGTCCTCATCCCTGAGGAGGTCACGAGCGGGGAAATCGGTTCCACGCGACGCCCTCTTGCGCCGCCGAAACCGCAATCCTACGGTAGTCCATAGGAATCAGATCGCAAGGGAGCGACCATGAGCGGGGACGCGGCGAGCACACGCGCGGACGCAGTGAGCACCAGCGGGGACGCGGCCAGCACCCGCGGCGACGCACGCAAGACCGCCGAGGGCCTGACGTATCTCTCCGGCTTCGGCAACGAACACGCCTCGGAGGCCGTCCCGGGGGCCCTCCCCGAGGGCCGCAACGCCCCCCAGCGCGCCCCCGTCGGCCTCTACGCCGAGCAGCTCAGCGGCACGGCCTTCACCGAGCCGCGTGCCCACAACCGCCGCTCCTGGCTGTACCGGATCCGCCCCTCGGCCGCGCACCCGGCGTTCACCCACACCCACCACGGCCGGATCCGTACGGCCCCCTTCACCGAATCGGTCCCGGACCCCAACCGGCTGCGCTGGGACCCGCTGCCGGAGCCCGCCGAGGGCACCGACTTCCTGGCCGGCCTGTGGACCCTCGGCGGCAACGGCGACGTCACCCAGCGCACCGGAATGGCCGTGCACCTTTACCACGCCACCGACTCCATGGACCGCGTCTTCAGCGACGCCGACGGCGAGCTGCTGATCGTCCCCGAGCGCGGCGGACTACTGCTGCGCACCGAGTTCGGGCTGCTGCATGTGGAGCCCGGACATGTGGCACTGGTCCCCCGTGGGGTGCGCTTCCGTGTGGAGCTGCTGGACGAGTCCGCCCGCGGATATGTGTGCGAGAACTACGGCGCCCCCTTCCAGCTCCCCGACCTCGGCCCCATCGGCGCCAACGGCCTCGCCAACGCCCGCGACTTCCGGGCCCCCGTCGCCGCGTACGAGGACATGGAGGGGCCGGTGGAGGTGGTCAACAAGTTCTGCGGCAACCTCTGGACGGCGACCTACGACCACTCCCCCCTCGACGTGGTCGCCTGGCACGGCAACCACGTGCCGTACGTCTACGACCTGCGCCGTTTCAATGTCATCGGCTCGATCTCCTACGACCACCCCGACCCGTCGATCTTCACCGTGCTGACGTCCCCGTCGGACACTCCGGGGCTGGCCGGCGTCGACTTCGTGGTCTTCGCGCCGCGCTGGCTGGTCGGCGAGGACACGTTCCGGCCGCCTTACTTCCACCGCAACGTGATGAGCGAGTACATGGGCCTGATCGAGGGCGCGTACGACGCCAAGACCGCCGGGAAGGGGGGTTTCGTGCCGGGCGGCGGCTCGCTGCACAACATGATGTCGGCGCACGGACCCGACCGGGAGACGTTCGACCGGGCGAGCGCGGCCGAGCTGCGGCCGCAGAAGATCGACGACGGACTCGCGTTCATGTTCGAGACCCGCTGGCCGGTGACGCTCACCGCCCACGCGGCCCGGGCGGACCACCTCCAGCCGCACTACGACGACGTGTGGCGGGGCCTGGAACGCCATTTCCGCCCCACGCGCTGATCCACCGCGCCCCACGCACTGCACCGGTCCGCCCGCCGCGCCGGGCCGGCCGTCCCAGCGATCCGCCCGGCCCACCGGTCCGCCCGTTGCACCGACCGACGCGCGAAAGGTACGGATAGCCCGTGACCTCCTTCGCTCCGGACTCGATCGTCCTGAACCGCAAGCTGCCGCTCTGGTACCAGGTGTCGCAGTCGCTGCGCGCCTCCATACTCGGCCGCTCGCCCCAGGACCCGCTGCGCCTGCCCACCGAGGAACAGCTCGCCGGGCACTACGGCGTGAGCGTGCTGACCATGCGGCAGGCACTGAAGGAGCTGGAGGACGAGGGGCTCATCACCCGGCACCGCCGCCGGGGCACCTTCATCGAGCCGGACGCCAGAAGGGGCAGCCCGGTCCGGCTGCTCGGCTCGGTGGACGCGATCGTGGCCCAGCAGTCCGGTATGACCACCGAGCTGCTGGACCACGGCAAGTCCGCGGTGCCCGTCGAACTCGCCGAGCACTTCCCGGCGTTGGACGAGGTGGCGGCGTACCACCGGCTCCGCAGCGACGAGCGGACCGGCGAGCCGACCAACCACGCCCGCAACTACGTCCGCCCCGAACTGGCCGCGCGCATCGACCCGTCGGACCTGGTGCGCTGGCCGATGACGAAGGTGCTGCGCGATGTCGTCGGGGCGGACATCAGCCGCATCACGGACACCGTGGAGGCACGGCTCGCGGACCCGGAGACGGCCCGGCTGCTCCAAGTCCCCCTGCTCAGCCCGATCCTGCACTACACGGGCCTGGCGTACGACGGGGAGGGCCGGGTGCTGGACGCGGCGGTGATCCACTACCGCGGCGACCGCTTCTCCTTCACCGTCACCCTGGACGCCACGTGAACGCACGGGGCGCGGCTGCCTGTCCGCGGAAAGTCGTACGATGCCCAGCGTGACGCACGACGACGCTCCGCCACTCGCGGACCTCATGCCGTGGTCCGTCGCACCGCCGCGGCTCGGCCGGGGGTGGCCGGCGGGCCCCGACGCGGCCTCCCTGAAGGCCCGCTGGGACGCGCTGCTGAAGGCCGAGGGCCCCGACCGGGAGGCCCTGTTCGAACCGACCCGGTCCCGCACCCTGCGCTCGGCGGTCGGACAGCTGCCGGGACGGACGGGCGGCACCGAGCGCCTCGCGCGCGCCTCCGGCCCCTGCCCGGAGCCGGTAAGGACCCTGTCCGCGCCCTTCGACGAACAGTGGCTGATCCCGGACCACCGGCTGATCGACGCCGCCCGGCCCGAACTGTGGCGGGTGGCGGACGAGTCGCAGGTGTTCGTGGTGGAGACACCGACGGAGGGCCGGGGCCCGCACCTCCTCGCGACCTCGCTGCTGCCCCTGCTCCGCCCCGGGCGCATCCGTCCGCTGTACCGCCGCCCGGACGGCACGGAACCGAACCTGGCGCCGGGCCTGCTGGAACACCTGCGGACGCGGCTCGGTGTCGCGGTGGAACCGCTGGACGTCCTTGCCTGGATCCTGACGGCGGTACGCTCCGACGTCACCGTCCCGCTCCCCGCCGACCCCGAACTCTGGTCCCGTGGCGTGGAGTCGGGCCACCGCACGCTGTGGCTGATGCGCCGCGACGGCGACCGCCCGAGACTGCCCGGCGGCCGCCGCCCGTACGTCCGCGCGCCCTTGCCGTCCCGCCCGCTGACCCTGGACTACGACCGCGACGAGGAAACCCTGCTGCTGGACGACGGCCGTATCTCCCCGGTACCGCCGGATGCCTGGGACTTCGAGGCGGGCGGGGTACGGGTGCTGGAGCAGTGGTTCACGGCCCGGACCGAGGAACCGGAACCGGGCACCCTGGCCGCGATCCGCCCGACGGCCTGGCCCCAGACCTGGACGTCCGAACTCCTGGAGTTGATCACGGTGCTGGCTCTGCTGGCGGATCACCAGCCCCTGGAGGACGAGTTGCCGTCGCAGATCACGACGACCGACCTGCGTGAGGCGGGCGTATTTCCGGTTCCGGACGCGGCCCGAAGGCCGGCTTCAGTCCTGGACGGCCACGAGGAGGGGCCGGAGGGTCAACTGACGCTGCTGTAGCCCACCCGGGGGCGCGGGGATGTGTTGGATTTGCGGCTACCGCCGCGCGGGCGCGACCAGCCCACAGCGGCGCCGCACCCGGCACGAAACAGTCACCCCCGCGGCGAGAACCCGTCCAATACCCGCCCCAACATCCTCTCGAAGACCGCATCAAGATCAATCGGCCCCGCATCCTCCGCGAACGACGCCGCCAGCCGCGGATACGCCCCGGAAGCCACCTGACCCCCCAGATAAGCGATGCGCACCGCGTTCTCCTGCTCCTCCGACCACGGCAACGACCGCACCCGCTCTGCCGTGGACAGCTCGTTGGAGACATACGTCGTCACACACCCGTTGAGCATCGCGACCAGCTCGATCTTCGTGCCGTAGGGCGCGTCCAGCGGGTCGAGGCAGGCGAGGCAGTGCTCCAGGTAGCGCAGGGCGTTGGGGCTGAAGCCGTACACCCCTGACATCAGCCGGACCATCCAAGGATGCCGGTGCATGAGCGCCTTGGTCTGGCGCGCGTTGCGGAGCATGTCGGCCCGCCAGTCCCCCGTCGGCTCGAACAGGTCGTGCTCACCGCTGACCGCGTCCACCATCAGCTCGTACAGGTCCTCCTTGCGGGGGACGTAGTTGTACAGCGACATCGTGCCGCAGCCCAGTTCGGCCGCGACGTGCCGCATCGACACCGCGTCCAGCCCGCCGGCGTCAGCCAGCCGCACCGCCGCCGCCGCGATGTCCGCCCTGGTGAACGCGGGTTTGGGCCCACGCCCGGTCCGTTCGGGACGAGCCCAGATCACTTCGGGTACGGCCGCTCGGCCCGCCATCGGTCATCACCTCGGCCACCATCCTAGTTACGTACAGCGTACGTAGTGCGCTATGGTCCTGCCATGACTTCTACGTACGCTGTACTTAGTGAGGGTCTGGAAAAACGGTTCGGGGAGGTCCATGCCCTGCGCGGCCTCGATCTCGCGGTCGCCCAGGGCACGGTCTGCGGCATCCTCGGGCCCAACGGCGCGGGCAAGACCACGGCCGTACGGCTGCTCACCACGCTGCTGCGGCCCGACGCGGGCTCGGCCCGGGTCGCCGGGCACGACCTCGTCCGGGAGCCGGAGGCGGTCCGCCGCTCCATCGCCGTCACCGGGCAGTACGCCTCGGTGGACGGGGACCTCACCGGCCGGCAGAACCTCGTGCTGTTCGCGCGGTTGCACCGGGTGCGGGGGCCGGCCGAGCGGGCCGCCGAGCTGCTCGACCGCTTCGGGCTGGCCGAGGCCGCCGACCGGACCGCCGCCACCTACTCGGGCGGGATGCGCCGCCGGCTGGACCTGGCGGCGAGCCTGGTCCGCCGTCCGGAGATCCTCTTCCTCGACGAGCCGACGACCGGCCTCGACCCCGCCAGCCGCAACCTCATCCACGACGCCGTACGCGAGCTGACCGCGGACGGCACGACGGTGCTGCTGACCACGCAGTACCTGGAGGAGGCCGACCAACTCGCCCATGACATCGCCCTGGTGGACAAGGGGCGGGTAGCGCACACGGGTTCGCCGGCCTACCTCAAGACCCTGATGGGGGCGCATGTCGAGATCGTGGTCGCGGACCCCGACGTCCTGGCGAGAGCGGCCGCCTTGCTCGAGCAACTCACGGGCGGGGAACCGTCGTTCGACCAGGACCGCCACGCGGTCGGCTCGACCACCCGGGACACCACTCTCACGTTGCCCCGGCTGGTGCGCGAACTGGACGCGGCGGGTGTGCCGTTGCTCGACGCGAGCATCCGGCCGCCGACCCTGGACGAGGTTTTCCTGCGACTCACCGAGGAGGTGGCCGCATGAGCATGTCGGCCTACGACGGCACCGCAATGCTGGGCCGCCAGTTGCGCCGGGTGCGGAACAACCCGGGGCTGCTGGTCCTGACCCAGACCATGCCGATCACCATGCTGCTCTTCTTCGGCTATGTCTTCGGCAGCGCGCTGGCGATGCCGGGCGAGCAGTACCGGTCCTTCCTGGTGCCGGGTCTGCTGGTGGCGACGGCGGCGAACGGGATCATGACGGGGATGTTCCAGGCGGCCCAGGACGTCCACCGGGGCGTGACGGAGCGGCTGCGGACCCTGCCGATCAGCCGGGCGGCCGTACCGCTGGGACAGTCGGTCGCGGACGTCGTGGTCAGCGCCGCGGGGCTGGTGCCGTTCCTGCTGGTGGGGCTCGCGGTGGGCTGGCGGGTGGAGGGGTCCGCGCCGCAAGCAGTGGCCGCCGTGGGGCTGTTGCTGCTGTTCCGGTTCGCGACGACCTGGGTGGGCATCTTCCTCGGGCTGCTCAGCCGCAACGAGGAGGCCGCGGGTCAGCTGGGCGGAGCCACCTTCATCCTGCCGCTGCTGTCCAACGCCTACATCCCGACCGAGGGTCTGCCCGGGTGGCTGCGGACCGTTGCCGAATGGAACCCGATCAGCGCGGTGACCACGGCCCTGCGGCACCTGTTCGGGAACGCACCGGTGCCGGAGGGGGCCGCCTGGCCGGTGGCACATCCGATCGCAGGGTCACTGCTGTGGTGCGCGGTACTGCTCGCGGTCTTCGCACCGCTCGCCGTGCGGCGGTACGGGCGCGGAGAAGGCTGAAAGCCTCTCGCTGACCGCTTGGCGCTGAAAGCCCCCTGCTGAACGCCTCTTGCCGGGAGGAGAGTTCGGGCCCTGCCGGGGCCCGGGCCGACCTCGGAGGCGTGCATGCCAAAGGTGGTGCGCGTACGGGGTGGCCGAGCCGGGGGTGGGGTGCACCCCTTGCTCGGTCCGCTCACCTGGATCGTGCTGCATGCCGTGGGGATGACGGACAGGATCGCAGCACGAAACCGGGTGGCTGGGGCTCAGTGCCCGCCGAACAGCGAACGGCGCAGTCGGCGCAGTGGCGCGAACAGCGAGACGCGACGCACGCGGGCGCCCCGGTCGCTGCGCTCCTGCTTGGTGGTGTCACGCGCGGTCAGCTCACGCATCAGCGAGGTCGCCTCGGCCGCCTCGCGCTGCGGGACGGCAGGCCCCGACAGCACCGAGAGATGGCGGTCCAGGCGCGAACTGGTCGCGCTGCTCCCGCAGGTGATCGCAGGGACCCTCGCCCTGCGCACTGCTATCTGTTCCATGTCACTCCCCACCCGTACGAGTCCACCCGGCCCGGGCAGGGTAACCCTATCGCCCCGTCGAGGCACACGTGTATCGGCGTCACAGGATTCACCTTCCCCGCAAGGGCGTTGACGACCCCTCCATGATTACTCTCCGAATCCAACAGATTTCAGGGCGAGTTGGACAACCGGCTGAGTAGTGGGTTGCGGTGAGCCCCCGTCGGGCTCCACGGTCACAGCGAGTGATGTTGCGGACTTGTCGAGTCCGGTGGCGACCAAGGGCGTGTCGGCGGCGAAGAGCCCCAGGGAGCGCGGTTGCTCGTCGGGGCGCATGAGCCACAACTGGCGCACGCGGCCGCTCGGGGGCGCGCTGTACCCGCTCAGGGTGACGACCGCGCGCCCCTCCGACGCGGAGGCGACCACGGCGATGCTCCGGCCCTGCGCGTCCCGACCCCGGGTCGCGAGCACGTCCGTGGCCTGGAGAACGTGGGCGATCTCACTGGCCTGCGCCTTCTGGGCGTTCAGTTCGTCCTGGGTCCGGTGGGCCTGGACGGCGAACAGGGAAGCGACGACGAGCGCCGCGGCCGCCGTGGCCGTCGCGAAGGGCACGAAGAGCGGACGCCGCCGACGCTGCCGGGGCGGCGGCTGCACGCCCCACACATGCGGGGGCAGCTGCGACTTGCGGGCCCGGGCCGGCTCCGGCCGAGCCCGCACCGGATCCGGCCGTGCGGGCGACTGCTGCGGGGTGGTACGCACGGCGGACAGCACCCGGTCGCGCATCGCGGCCGGCGGCGGAGCGGCCGTCGACCATGCCAGCCGTACGGCGTCCTCGGACAGGGCACGCACCTCCGCCGCGCAGCTGTCGCAGCCCTTGAGATGCCGCTCGAACCGGGCCCGCTCAGGGGGTTCCAGCGCGTCGAGGGCGTAGGGGGCCGCGAGGGAGTGGAGATCTTCCCGGCGGAAGAGACTCACGCCACACCTCCCAGGCACTCCCGCAAGCGGGTCAGTCCGTCACGCATGCGCGTCTTCACCGTCCCCAGCGGCAGCGACAGCCGCTCAGCCACTTCACGGTAGGTGTACCCGTCGTAATAGGCGAGGGTCACCGACTGGCGCTGGAGTTCGGTGAGACGCTCCAGGCACCGGCGCACCCACTCGCGTTCAAGGCCGGCCTCAACCTCCTCGGTCACCTGGTCGAAGGCCGTGTGGTGGGCCCGCCGCGCCTCGCGCTGCTCGCGCTCACCGGCCGCGCGGGCGCTGCGCACCCGGTCGACGGCACGGCGGTGCGCGAGCGTGAGGATCCAGGACAGCGCGCTGCCCCGGCCCGGGTCGAACCGGGCGGCCGACCGCCAGCATTCCAGCAGCACTTCCTGTGACACCTCCTCCGACTGCGCCGGATCACGCACCACGCGCCGTACGAGCCCGAACACCGGTCCCGCCACGAGCCCGTAGAGCTCCTCGAAAGCCCTCTGGTCCCCGCCCGCCACGAGCACCAGAAGCTCGTCCGCCTCCAACTCGTCGCCCCCTCCCGCAAAGCCGCACCTGGGCCGTCCCGTCCCACGAGGTATTCGCAACGAACACACCTCCGGATGGGGTTACGGATCAGATCGCCGAAAACGCGGGTCGAGCAGCAGAAAAGAAGTTTTGAGATTCGACCAATCCGGCCCGCCCCCCGTTCCGAATCACCGGGCGTCAGGCAAGTTGGACTGAGGACGGACGGCATGACACCTATCTCCAGGAGCGGCTCGGGACGCAGGAGTCTCGCGACCCTCGTATGTGGTGCGCTGGCCGCCGGCGGGCTCGCAGCCGCCGGTGTGGCCACGCTGGAACCCGGGGCGGCCTCCGCCTCCAGCCACCGGGAGGCCCCGCTCATCTCGGGGACCCCGCAGTACGACAACACCGACCTGTACGCGTTCGTCAGCCCCGACAAGCCGGACACGACGACGATCATCGCGAACTGGATCCCGTTCGAGGAGCCCGGAGGCGGCCCGAACTTCTACCAGTTCGCCGAGGACGCGCAGTACGACATCCACGTCGACAACAACGGCGACGGACAGGGCGACCTGCTGTACCGCTTCACCTTCAAGACGCACGTGAAGAACAAGAAGTCGTTCCTGTACAACACCGGTGTCGTCGACAGCCTCCACGACCCGGACCTGAACGTGACGCAGACGTACGACATCGAGCTCTTCCGGCTGAAGTACGGCAGGGTGCAGTACAAGACGAAGGTCGCCGACGACATCCCGGTGGCGCCGTCGAACGTCGGCAAGGCGTCCATGCCGAACTACGAGAAGCTGCGCGACCAGGCGGTCTACAAGCTTCCCGGCGACGCGACGGCCTTCGCCGGCCAGGCCGACGACCCGTTCTTCGCGGACCTGCGCGTCTTCGACCTGCTGTACGGCGGGAACCTCAGCGAGGTCGGCAACGACACGCTCAAGGGCTACAACGTCAACTCGATCGCCCTCCAGGTCCCGAACGACGTCATAGCCGAGTCCTCGCACCAGCCGGTCGTGGGCATCTGGTCGACGACCCAGCGCAAGAACGCCCGCGGCTACTACTCCCAGGTCTCTCGCCTCGGGAACCCGCTCGTCAACGAGGTCGTCAACCCGCTGAAGGACAAGGACAAGTTCAACGCGTCCGTGCCCACGGACGACGCGCAGTTCCTCAAGAACGTGACCAACCCCGAACTGCCGAAGCTCATCGAGGCGATCTACAAGATCCCCGCCCCGAAGGAGCCTCGCAACGACCTCGTGGACGTGTTCCTCAAGGGCGTGAAGGGGCTGAACCAGCCGCCCTACGTGCGGCCCGCGGAGGAGCTCCGCCTCAACACGTCCATCAAGCCCACCGATTCTCCGAAGCGGCTCGGTGTGCTTGATGGCGACAACGCCGGATTCCCGAACGGCCGTCGGCTCACCGACGACGTGATCGACGCCTCGCTCCAGGTCGTCGAGGGCGAGCTGGTCGGATCCAAGAACGACCTCGGTGACGCGGTCGACAAGAACGACAAGGACTTCGAGAAGTCCTTCCCGTACCTGGCGCTGCCGACGGAGGGTTCCCGTGGGCCGCTGGCCAAGGGGACGTCCGGTGGGAACGACGTCCGCAACCAGCTGGGTGACGCGCTCTCCCCCGCGGGGAGCTCAGGGTCGAACAACATGTCCCTGATCGCGGGATCCGCGGGTGCGGGTGCGGCCGGGATCGTGCTCATCGGTGCGGCGCTGATGTGGTGGCGGCGTATGCGGCGGCGTGCCTACTAAGGTGCCTCGGTCTGCCGTCTGGCGGGTGCGGGTTCGCTGTGGCCGGTCGCGCCCCGCGGCGGAGCCGCAAATCGACACAGCCCCGCGCCCCTGAAGGCCCACACCGCACCCCCCTTTTACTGGCGCGGCCTGCGCTACTCATCCCCCACGGTGCAGGCCGCGCCGCGCAGTACACGATCACGAACGCATCAGGAACCAGGAGAGGGCCATGTCCGGGTCTACGACCGACAGCGCAGCCGAGGACGAGCAGAGCGGAACGTCGGAGGACGTGGAACCCACCATTGCGGCCGAGGACCCGAAGGTCGCCGCCGTGCGGCGGGTCTCCGCGGCCGGGCGGCGTTGGCGGGCCGCTCAACTCGCCGGGTGTGCGGCGCTGTTGGCGGTCGCCCTGACCGGCGGATCGATCGCGTTCGGGGCGTTGCGGGACGGCGGGGCCGCCACCGTGGCCAGTTCGTCGTCGGCGGTCTCGCCCGGGCTCATGGCCAGTGGGGACCTCGACGCGGGGATCAAGGCGATCCAGGCCCATCTCCGCACCCAGCCCAAGGACTTCGGCAGCTGGGCCACCCTGGGCCTCGCCTACGTCGAGCAGGCGCGGACGAAAGGCGACCCGTCACGGTACCCGCAGGCCGAGCAGGCCCTCCGGAAGTCGCTGAAGCTGTCGGCGGACAACGAGCAGGGCCTCACCGGACTGGCCGCCCTCGCCGCCGCCCGGCACGACTTCAAGGACGCCCTCACCTACGCCGACCGGACTCTCCGGCAGAACCCCTACAGCGAGCGCGCCCTGTCCTCCCGGATCGACGCCCTCGTCGAACTGGGCCGCTACGACGAGGCGTCGACGACCGTGGACCTCGCGGACGCACGGCGGCCTGGCATCCCGGTGTTCACCCGCTACGCCTACGTCCACGAACTGCGCGGCGACGTCCGCACCGCCCGCCGCGTCCTGGAGCAGGCCCTGTCCACCGCGACCACCCCGGGAGACATCTCGTACGTGGCCGCCGCGCTCGGTCAACTCGCCTGGAACCAGGGCGACTACAAGACCGCGCTGACCGACTACGCCCGCGCTCTCGCCGCCGACGACACCTACCTCCCCGCCCTGGAGGGCAGGGCGCGCGCACAGGCGGCGAGCGGGGACCGCGCGGCCGCGATCAAGGGCATGGAGGCCGTCGTGGCGCGGTATCCGCTGCCCGGCCCGCTCGTCGAACTCGGTGAGCTGTACGAGGACCGGGGCGGCGAGGGGGACAGGGCCAGGGCGCGCGACCAGTACGCGCTCGTCGACGCCTGGATCGCCCTCGCCCGGGCCAACGGCGTCAACGCCGACCTCGACACCGCGCTGGCCGCGGCCGACCACGGCGACAAGGCCTCCGCCCTGCGCGCCGCCCGCGCCGAGTGGGCCCGCCGGCACACGGTGCACACCGCGGACGCGCTGGCCTGGGCCCTGCACGTCAACGGCCGTGACGAGGAGGCCCTGCCGTACGCCCGGCAGGCCACCGCCACCGGCTACCGCAACGCCTCCTTCCGCTACCACCGCGGGATCATCGAGCTCGCCGTGGGCGACAAGAAGGCCGCCAGGACCCACCTCACCTCCGCCCTGAAGCTGAACCCCGGCTTCTCCCCGCTCGGTGCCCGCGAGGCCCGCAAGGCACTGAAGGAGATGGCCCGTTGAAGCTCCGCCGTCTGTTCGTGTCCCTCCCGGCCGTCCTGACGGCGGCTTGTGCGCTCGCGCTGCTCCCTTCCGGCAGCGCGAGCGCGCACCCTCTCGGGAACTTCACCGTCAACCGCTACGACGGTCTCGTGGCCGCCCCCGGCCAGCTCCGTGTCGACCACGTCGAGGACCTCGCCGAGATCCCTGCCACCCAGGCCAAGCCGGACCTGGAGCGGCTCGGCACCACCGAGTGGGCCGCCCAGCGCTGCCAGAAGGCGGCGGAGGGTGCCAAGGTCACCGTCGACGGCCGCGCGGCCGAGCTCGTCGTCGGGAGCAGCCACGCGCGTCTGCGTCCCGGACAGGCCGGTCTGAACACCCTGCGGGTGGAGTGCCGGCTGACCGCCCCGCTGCCGGAGGATGCCTCCGTCTCCCTGGGCTTCCACAGCGCGGGCACCGACTCCGGCCCCGGCTGGCGCGAGATCACCGCGCGCGGCGACCGTATGACGCTCACCGGGTCGGACGTGCCCACGAAGTCGGTCTCGAAGGAACTGACCACGTATCCGAAGGAGTTGCTGTCCTCGCCCGCGGACACCGTGACCGCCTCCGTGCGTGTGCGGCCAGGTGGGCCCGCGCTCGCCGAGGAGAAGACGGGCGCTCCCGCCGCCTCCGTGCTGCCCCGCGGCGCCGACCGCTGGACGCGCGCCCTGGACTCCCTGGTCGCCCGTCACGACCTCACCGTCGGGTTCGCGGCGCTCGCCCTGCTCATCGCGATCGTCCTCGGCGCGATGCACGCGCTCGCCCCCGGTCACGGCAAGACCCTGATGGCGGCGGTGGCCGCGGCCCGTGGCGGCAAGGCCCGGATGAAGGACGTCCTGCCCCTGGCCGCGTCCGTGACGGTGACCCACACCCTCGGTGTGGTCGCCCTCGGCCTGCTCGTCACGGCCGGCTCGGCCGCGGCGCCCTCGGTGATCGCGTGGCTGGGCATCGCGAGCGGGCTCATGGTGACCGCCGCGGGGGTGACCCTGCTGCGCCGGGCCCTGCGCACCCGTACGCACCAGCACGGGCACGGGGGCGATCACGGGCACGGAGGCGATCACAGTCACGGGCACGGGCACGGGCAGGGAGGCGATCACCCGCACGGCCACTCCCACGACCATCCGCACGACCACCCGCACGGGCCCGCCGCCGAGGAGCCCGAGGAGCGCTCCCTGGTCCTGGTCGCCGCGCACCCGGAGACAGCCCCGGCGACGGCGAAGGCGCACCAGCATGTCCACGCGCCCGGCCACTCGCACACTCACGCGCCCGCCCACCCGCACACCCACGCCTCCGACCACACCCACGACCACCCTCACGGTCACAGCCACCCCCACGACGACGACCACACCCACTCCGAGGAGCACGGTCACGACCACCCGCACCCCCACAACCACTCCCTCGAACACACCCACGGCGGCTTCACCCACACCCACGCCGTCGCCCCCACCGTCCGCGGCACGATCCTGCTCGGTTTCGCCGGGGGGCTCGTGCCCAGTCCCTCCGCCGTCGTCGTGCTCGTCGGCGCCGCCGCGCTCGGGCAGGCCTGGTTCGGACTGCTGCTCGTGGTGGCGTACGGCGTCGGCCTCGCCCTGACCCTGACCGCCGCTGGATTCGCTGTCGTCAGGCTGGGTAGCGGAGTGACACGGATGATGGACCGGCGCCCCCGCCTGGCGGCGAGCCCGCTGACCGCGCTGGTGCGCAGGACCGCACCGCTGATGTCCGCGTTCGTCGTCGTGGCCCTTGGGGCTGGTTTGGTGCTCAAGGGGGCGGCATCCGTACTCGGCTGAGCTACTTTTGTGAAGAAATCATGCGAAGTCGAGCGGAGTACGAAGTGGGGGACGGCCGTGTCCGAAGAACCGGGCGGTGAGCGACTGATCGCGGGCCGCTACCGCCTGCTGTCCCCGCTCGGCGAGGGCGGCATGGGAACCGTGTGGCGTGCCCGGGACGAGGTGCTGCACCGCGAGGTCGCCGTCAAGGAGGTACGTGCGCCGCACGGCCTTGCGACGCAGGAGGTCGAGCGGCTGTACGCCCGGCTGGAGCGCGAGGCGTGGGCGGCGGCGCGGGTGGCCAACCGCAACGTGGTGACGGTGTACGACGTGGCCTCCGAGGACGGCCGGCCGTGGATCGTGATGGAGCTGGTGCGCGGGGTCTCGCTGGCCGAACTGCTGGACGCGGAGGGCCCGCTCGACCCGCAGCGGACCGCGCACATCGGCGCCGAGGTGCTCTCCGCGCTGCGTTCCGCGCACGAGGTGGGGGTGCTGCACCGGGACGTGAAGCCCGCCAATGTGCTGTTGTCGAACGACGGCCGGGTGGTGCTCACCGACTTCGGCATCGCCCAGGTCGAGGGCAGCTCGGCGCTGACGATGACCGGCGAGGTCATCGGCTCGCCCGAGTTCCTCGCCCCGGAGCGGGCGCTGGGCCGCACCCCGGGCCCGGAGTCCGACCTGTGGTCGCTGGGCGTGCTGCTCTACGCCGCCGTCGAGGGGAACTCGCCCTTCCGGCAGAACACCCCGCTGAGCACCCTGCGCGCGATCGTGGACGAGGAGCTGCCGCCGCCGTACCGGGCCGGTCCGCTCACCCCCGTCATCGAGGGGCTGCTGCGCAAGGACCCGGCCCAGCGGCTGCCTGCCGAGCGGGCCGAGCAGGAGCTGCGGATCATCGCGGCCGGGGGGACGCCCGGGGCGGACGCCGTGCAGGCGGGGCCGTACGCCCCGACGATCGCGGCGCCCTTCCCGCAGGAGCCGCCGACGACCCCGTACCGGCCCGTTCCGACGCCGACGTCCACCCCCGTCACCACCGCCGCGCCTCCCGAGCGCAACCGCCGCGCGGGGGTGGTCCTGGTCGCGGGTGTGCTGGCCCTCGCGCTGGCGATCGCGGGGCTGACGTACGCGCTGCTGAACCACGACAACGGCGACAAGGACGGGGAGACCGCCAAGGACCCCGGTTCGACGGTGAGTTCGCCCGCGCAGACCAAGACGGACGAGCCCAGCCACACCCCCTCGCCCAGCCCGAGCGAGAAGACCACGAGCGCGCCCCCGCCGCAGTCGGTGAGCGTCTCCCTGAGCGGCTCGAACACCGACTACACGGGCAGCTGTCCGCCGGACAGGTCGGCGGCCCCCACCTTCACGGTCACGCTCGAGGTCGGGCGGGTCCCGGCCACGGTGAGCTATCGCTGGGTGTCGAAGAACGGTTCGGTGAACGGGAGCTGGAAGACGCTGACGTTCCCCGCCGGGGGCGGGAGGACACAGCAGGAGCGGCGGTTCATCACCACGCAGGACAACAGCGGGACCTTCGAGGACACCATCAGCGTGGAGGTCCGCGACCCGGTCGAGAAGACCTCCAACTCCGTTCCGTTCACCCTCACTTGCGTGACGGAGACCCCGTCCGGCAGCGACGAGGCCTCCCCCACTGCGTCCCCGTGAGGGGCGGTCAGGCCGCGCTGTTCAGGACCGGGAGGTAGCCGCCGGACTGGCCGGCCGCGGTCGGGTGGTAGGACTCGCCGATGTTGAGCAGGTTGAGGCTGTGCAGCCAGGCGCTGCCGGAGCAGAGTTCGTGGCCGGTGAAGGTGGAGCGGACGTCACCCCAGGCGAAGCCGTGGTTCGCGGCCCGCTTGGCGGTGGCCGTGTCGAGGTAGTCGGCGGCGTCGTTGATCGCCTTCCGCTTGGTCTCGGAGAGGCCGAGGCAGGTGGTGCCGAGCTTGTAGAAGCGGGGGTAGCCGAGGACGACCACGTGGGCGTTGGGGGCCCGGGACGTGATCGCCGAATAGACGTTGTCCAGTTGGCCCGGGAGCGTGGCGTCGACGTACGCCTTCGCGGTGTTGATCCGGGCCAGGCAGGCGCTGTCGGACTGGAGCACACAGGTCGTCATGACGTCGGAGAAGCCGGCGTCGTTGCCGCCGATGCTGATCGAGACGAGAGCGGTGGCGGCGTTGAGCGGGGTCAGCTGACTCGCCAGAACATCACCCGTACGGGCGCCCGAGCAAGCCGTGAAGGCGAACGACGAGGGTGAGTGCGCGGCCGCCCAGAGGTAGGGGTAGGCCTTCGTGCTGCGCTTGCAGTCGCCGCTCGAACCGATGTAGCTGCCCGAACCGACTCCCGAGGAATAGGAGTCCCCGAGGGCCACATAGGGGCCTGTGGCGGCGTGGGCGGTGCCCGTCCCGGTGAGGACGGCGGCGAGGGCGAGGAGGAGTGAGCCGACGTACGCGGCAAATCGGGAACGTCTCATGGAACCTCCCTTTAGCAGGATCTCTGCCACATCTGTCGTAGCAAGCAGGCGTATCAACGGGAAGTGTCCATGCCAAAACCGGCATTGATTTCGTGGGCATGACAGGTTTGTTGACTCCTCCTCAACTCCCTTGTTCTTTACGTGCGGATGACCCAGCCTTTACCCCAGCCGGGAGCGGAACGCGACGCTCCAGGCCGTGTGCGCGATCACGCGCGCACCCCCCACGGACACCCGCCCGACCCAGGCGCGTGTCGCCCATGAGGAGGACTCCCTCGTAATGGCACAACTGCGTAGCAAGAAGCTCCGGTTCGCCGCGACCACCGTCCTGGCGACCACCGCCCTCGTCGGCGGGCTCACCACCCTGCCCGCCCAGGCCGCCCCGGCCGAGGGCAAGGTCCTCGCCGCCGGCTCCCCCACGGCCGTCAAGGACAGCTACATCGTCACGCTGAAGAAGAACGCGGGCTTCAAGGCCGCGTCCAGCGAGGGCAAGGGGCTCATCAAGGAGTACGGCGGGACCGTCGGGAAGACCTTCGGCTCCGCGCTCAACGGCTACACCGCCACGCTCTCGGCGACCGAGGCGAAGAGACTCGCCGCCGATCCGTCGGTGGCCGCCGTGGAGCAGAACCAGACCGTCCACCTGGCCGACACCACCCAGTCCAGCGCCCCCTGGGGCCTGGACCGCATCGACCAGGCCGCGCTCCCGCTGTCCGGCACGTACACCTACCCGGACAGCGCGGGCGGCGGCGTCACGGCGTACGTCATCGACACCGGCGTCCGCATCACGCACAGCCAGATCAGCGGACGCGCCTCCTACGGCTACGACGCGGTCGACGGCGACACCACCGCCGCCGACGGCAACGGCCACGGCACCCATGTGGCCACCACGATCGCGGGCTCCACCTACGGCGTCGCCAAGAAGGCGAAGATCGTGGCGGTGCGTGTGCTCGACAACGCCGGCTCCGGCACCACCGCGGGTGTCATCGCGGGCATCGACTGGGTGACCAACAACCACTCCGGTCCCTCGGTCGCCAACCTCTCGCTCGGCGGCGGGGCGTCCAGCACCCTGGACACCGCCGTCCGCAACTCCATAGCGAGCGGCGTCACCTACGCCGTCGCGGCGGGCAACAGCAGCGCCAACGCCTCCTCCTACTCCCCGGCACGCGTCACGGAGGCGATCACCGTCGGCGCCACCACCAGCACCGACGCCCGGGCCAGCTACTCCAACTACGGCTCGGTGCTCGACATCTTCGCCCCCGGCTCCTCCATCACGGCGGGCTGGTACACCAGCGACACCGCGACCAACACCATCTCCGGGACCTCGATGGCGACCCCGCACGTCGCGGGCGCGGCCGCGGTCTACCTCGCCGGTCACACCTCGGCCACCCCGGCCCAGGTCGCCACGGCACTGGTGAACGGCGCCACGTCCAACGCGGTCACCAGCCCGGGCAGTGGCTCGCCCAACAAGCTCCTCAAGCTCGTCCCGTAGGGCCTGAAATTCCCGAAATCCCGTTCCCCAGAGGCTCCTTGCGCCTCCGGGGAACACCCCTGTCCCCGTCCGTACCAGTCGGCCTTGACGGCTCCCGCGGCGCTGCGCGACATTGAAGTCCGGCATCCGGCGCTTTCTGGGGGGAAAGGTCGCCCATGCAGACGACACGGACACGGACTTCCTCGAGAACGTCCGGCAGAGAACTGACGCCGTTGCTCGCGGGCTCGGCGACCGCGGTGGGGGGATTCGGGGCGCTGCTCGCGCTCGCCGGTTCCGACTCGCCGTTGCGGGCCCCGCTCGTGCTGTTCTTCCTGCTCGCGGCACCCGCCGCCGGCATCGCCGCGGCGCTGCGCGGCCTCGACCCGTTCGCCCGCGCACTGGCCGCACTGGCCGGCTCGGTCGTCCTCAACATGCTGGTGGCCCAGGCCATGCTGGCCACGCACCGCTGGTCACCGCGCGGTGGCGTGGTGGCGATGGCCGTGCTCAGTGCCCTGATCCTGCTGCCGGGGCTGCTGCGGCGACGCCGGACGGCGAAGGGTCAGGACGGCTGACGTGGACATCAGCGTGTACCGGCCCGGGGAGCTCAGCGGCGCCGACCGGGCGGCGTGGACGGCTTTGCAGTCCAAGGCCCATCTCCAGGGCTCGCCCGGTCTCGCCAACCCGTTCCTGTCCCCGGAGTTCGCGCTCGCGGTGGGCCGGTGCAGACGGGGCGTGCGGATAGCGGTCGTACGGGAGCGGGGCGAGCCCGTCGCGTTCTTCCCGTTCCAGCGGACCGCGACCGGCGTCGGCCGGGCCGTCGGACTCGGGATCTCGGACGCCCAGGGAATCGTGCACCGGCCCGGATACACCTGGGACGCCGAGGAGTTGTTAAGGGCCTGCGGACTCGCCGTCTGGGAGTTCGACCATCTGGTGGAGGGCCAGCAGCCGTTCGGGACGGGAGCCGCCAAGGGCTTCCCCTCACCGGTCATGGACGTCGACCAGGGTTACGAGACCTATCTGGCCCGACTGCGCGACCGGTCACCGAAGTTCACCCGTACCACCCTCGCCAAGGAACGCCGTCTCCTGCGCACCGCGAGCGGGGTGCGCTACGTGCACGACGAGCGCGACCCGGCCGCCCTGAGCACCCTGATGGGCTGGAAGTCCGCCCAGTACCGCAGGACCGGTCGCAGCGACCGGTTCGCGCACGAGTGGATCGCCGGTCTCGTAAGGCAGTTGTTCCACACCCGGTCCGAGTCGTTCGCGGGGATCCTCTCGGTGCTGTACGCCGACGGGAAGCCGGTGGCCGCCCACTTCGGGCTGCGCACCGAGCGCGTTCTCGCGTGCTGGTTCCCGGCGTACGACCCGGAGTACGCGAAGTACTCCCCGGGCCTGATCCTGCATCTGCGCATGGCCGAGGCGGCCGCCGCCGACGGTGTCGCGCACCTCGATCTGGGCCGGGGTCAGAAGGAGTACAAGGACTCCCTGAAGACACGGGAACTGACCGTGTCGGAGGGGTGGGTGACCCGTCGGCACCCGGTGGCGGTCGGACACCGCGTCCGCCGGGCTCCGGCGCGTGCGCTGCGCAACGCGGTGGTGACACGTCCGGAGCTGTTCGAACCGGCCGACCGGCTGCTGAAGAAAATAGGAAAGATCCGTTCGGAGGTGACTGTAACGCTCAAACCTACAAAAACGTGAGACCTCGTTCCAGGTCTTGCCAAAGGGGTTCAATCGCAATACCGTCATACATTTCACCCGCATCGTCCCGTCATCGAGCGGCCCCAGGGGAGGGCTCAAGGACCGCGACGGGGTGGCGCGGGGCGCGGTAGGGGGGTGCCGTGCTCGGTGACCGCAGTGGTGACCGGGCCGTGCCGCGCGACCGGCTGTCGTTTCGGACGGCGGTCGGCCAGCTTTGCCAGCTCACCCGGCGGGTACGGAGATTCCTTCCGGCGTGCCGTCAGTGAGAACCCCCCTTTCGAACCGGAGCAAAAAACCGGACCGCCCACAGGGGCGGGCGGTCCACCGGACGAGAGGGAACCAGACTCATGAGTTCAGTTCTGCGCCCGCCGGCTGCGGGCCAGGATGCGCCGGCGGCCGGTCCGTACCGGCCGATCTCCACTCACCTGGCCATCGCGCCACCGGTGAGTGTCGTCATACCCGCCATGAACGAGGCGGAGAACCTTCCGTACGTCTTCAAGACCCTGCCCGGCTGGATCCACGAAGTGGTCCTGGTGGACGGCAACTCCACGGACGACACCGTCGCGGTGGCCCGTGAGCTGTGGCCCGAGGTGAAGGTCGTGAAGCAGCACGGCAAGGGCAAGGGGGACGCTCTGATCACCGGGTTCGAGGCCTGCACCGGTGACATCGTCGTCATGATCGACGCGGACGGTTCCGCCGACGGCAACGAGATCGTCTCCTATGTCTCCGCCCTGGTCTCGGGCGCGGACTTCGCCAAGGGGTCGCGGTTCGCCAACGGCGGTGGCACCGACGACATGACCTTCATCCGCAAGCTCGGCAACTGGGCGCTGTGCACCATCGTCAACCGCAAGTTCGGCGCCCGCTACACCGATCTCTGCTACGGGTACAACGCCTTCTGGCGGCACTGCCTCGACAAGATCGACCTCGACTGCACGGGCTTCGAGGTGGAGACCCTGATGAACATCCGGGTGGTCAAGGCGGGGCTGAAGGTGCAGGAGATCCCGAGCTACGAGTACCTCCGCATCCACGGCGCCAGCAATCTGCGGGCGGTCCGGGACGGGTTCCGGGTGCTCAGGGTGATCCTCGGGGAGCGGTCCAACCGGCGGGCGCTGCGCCGCCGTGCCCACCACTCGCCACTGCTCGACTCGCGCCGGGGAGAGGTCTCTTGAGCGGTCCCGACGTCTCCGTCGTGATCTGCGTGTACACCGAGGACCGCTGGGAGGACATCCTCGCGGCGGTCGCCTCGGTGCGGGCGCAGTCGTACCCGGCCCGGGAGACGCTGCTGGTGGTCGACCACAACCCGGCGCTCCTGGACCGGCTGGCCAAGGAGTACAAGGAGGTGGACGAGGTCCGCGTGTTCGCCAACGCGGGCCCCCGGGGCCTGTCCGCGGGCCGCAACACCGGCATCGCCGCCTCCCGCGGCGAGGTGATCGCCTTCCTGGACGACGACGCCGTCGCCGAACGCGACTGGCTGCGGCACTTCGCCGGGGCCTACGCCGACCCGCGGGTCATGGCGGTCGGCGGCCGTACGGTGCCGATCTGGGCCTCGGGACGCCGACCGGCCTGGTTCCCCGAGGAGTTCGACTGGGTGGTGGGCTGCACCTACAAGGGCCTCCCGCCCGGCCTGGTCCGGGTGCGCAACGTCCTGGGCGGCAACGCCTCCTTCCGCCGCAGCGCGTTCGACGCGGCGGGCGGCTTCGCCACCGGCATCGGACGGGACGGCGACAAGCGCCCGCTGGGCTGCGAGGAGACGGAGCTGTGCATCCGGCTGAGCCGGTCCAGACCGGACGCCGTCCTGCTGATCGACGACCGGGCGGTGATCCACCACCGGGTGCCCGAGACGCGCGAGCACTTCGGGTACTTCCGCACCCGTACGTACGCGGAGGGCCTGTCGAAGGCTCTGGTGGCCCGAAGTGTGGGCGCTGGCAAAGGACTTGAGTCGGAGCGCCGGTACGCCACCCGGGTGCTGCCGTCCGGGGTGGTGCGCGGGCTGCGGGACGCCGCGCTGGCCCGGTCCGGGGGTGCGGGCCGGGCAGCGGCGATCGTCGCGGGGGTGCTGACGGCGGCCGGCGGCTATGTCGTCGGAACCGTCCGGGCACGGCGAGGCGGGGCCTCGTTCTCGGTGGCGGCGATCGAGGGGGACGGAGATGCCTGAGCCGCCCGTACCGATCCTCATGTACCACGCGGTGGCGACCGACCCGAACGACGCGACCCGGGTGCTCTCGGTGTCCCCGGAGTCCTTCGGGCAACAGATGGACATCATCGGCGCGTTGGGGTGCACACCGCTCAGGACCGACGACCTGGCGGCGCGTTGGCGGGACGGCCGCCCACTGCCCGAGCGGCCGGTCCTGGTCACCTTCGACGACGGCTACGAGGGGGTCCACCGCCATGCCCTGCCGGTGCTGGCCAAGCACGGCTTCCCGGCCACGGTGTTCGTCTCCACCGGCTGGATCCGGGGCGCCCACGACATGGGCGGCGGTCTGGACGCCATGCTGGACTGGGACCAGGTCCGCGAACTCGCCGCCGCGGGCGTGGAGATCGGCGGCCACACCCACACCCACCCGCAGCTCGACCAGCTGGACGACAGCGCGCTGCACCACGAGCTGATCCACTCCAGGGAGATCGTCGGCGACGAACTCGGCACCGTGCCGGTCTCCCTCGCCTACCCGTACGGCTACTCCAGCCGCCGGGTGCGCCGGGCGGTGCGGGAGACGGGGTACGGCCAGGCACTCGCCGTGAACAACGGTCTCGCGCGCCGCCGTCAGGGTCCGTACGCGCTCACCCGGCTCACCGTGCGCCGCGCCACCACGACCGAGGAGTTCGAGCGGCTCGTCCAGGGCCGTGCGATCGCCCGGGACTTCGCCAGGGACCGTGCCCTCACCAAGGGGTACGCGTTGGTCCGAAGAGCACGACAGGTCCGCCGGAAGGTCTCCCGTTCCCGTGTCTGACACGACGACCACGACCGAGCCCGAGTCGACCGCGGCCAAGGCGCCCGAGCCGTCGGGGCGCCGATTCCGGCTGCCCGTCCGGGGCGTGGGCGGCGGCAACCAGCTGTTCCGCAACGCCTACGCCCTGATGCTCAACACCGGTATCTCCGCGGTGCTGGGCCTGGGCTTCTGGCTGGCGGCGGCCCGCTACTACTCCGAGTCGGCGGTCGGCCAGGGCTCCGCGGCGATCGCCGCGATGAAGCTCCTCGCCGGACTGACCGCGGTGACCCTGACCGGCGCGCTGGCCCGCTTCATACCGGTCGCGGGCCGGGCCACCGGGCGCCTCGTCTTCCGTACGTACGCGGGCAGTTCGGTGGTCGTGGCGGTCGCCGCGGTCGTCTTCCTGCTCACCCTCGACGTGTGGGGGCCGTCGTACCGCTTCCTGCACGGGCCGGTGAACGGGCTCGGCTTCATCGCGGCCGTCGTCGCCTGGAACGTCCTCACGCTCCAGGACGGGGTGCTGACCGGGCTGCGCAGCGCGCTGTGGGTGCCGGTCGGCAACACCGTCTTCTCCGCGGTGAAGCTGGGTCTCCTGGTCGCGTTCGCGGTGGCGATCCCGACGGCCGGTGTCTTCGTGTCGTGGGTCGCGGCGATCGCCGTCTCCGTACTGCCGCTGGGCTGGCTGGTGTTCCGGCGCCTGGCTCCCCGCCATGCGAAGGCGACCGAGGGGCACGCGAAGCCGCCCTCGGTCAGGGAGATCGGGCGGTTCCTGGCGGGCGACTACACCGGCTCGCTGTTCTCGCTCGCCGTGGTCTACCTGGTCCCGGTCATCGTGGCCGCGCAGGTCAGCTCCCAGGACAACGCGTACTTCTACATCACCACGACGATAGGCGGCACCTGCAACCTGCTCGCCATCAACATGGGCGCCTCCCTGACCGTCGAGGGCTCGCACGACCCGGGCCGGCTGGCCGCCAACACCCGTGCCGCGCTCCGGCGGATGGCCCGGATCATGCTGCCGGTGGCCACGGTCCTGTTCGTCGGGGCGCCCTGGATCCTCGGGGTGTTCGGTGCGGGCTACGCGGACGCGGCCACCCCGCTGCTGCGCTGGTTCGCGGTCGGCGCGGTGCTCAGGGTTGTCATGGAGACCTACTTCGCGGTACTGCGCGCGCAGAGCCGCACCTCCGGACTCGCCTGGCTCCAGGGTCTGTTGTGCGTCCTGGTGCTGGGGCTGACCCTGCTGCTGCTGCCCCGGATGGGGCTGACCGGAGCGGGCGTCGCCGAGATCTCCTCGCTCACGGTGATCGTCGCCATCGCCGCGCCCCGGCTGTACCGGACGATCCGGCAGGCCCCGGCCGCCGAGATCCCGGCGGGTGCGGCCCCCGACGGCGACCTCGCCGACCTCGGGACGCGCGAGGTACCGGCCGCCGGCCGCACCCGCCGCCCCGGCTGGGCGCTCGACCAGGACACCCTCGCGCTGGGCATCCACGTCGACTTCGACCACCAGGAGCGCCGCCCCGACGTCCGGCCGGGCCCCGGCACCCCGCCCACGGGGACGCCGGTCGTGTCCCCCACACGCGACCTCCCGACCTGGGCCCTGCGGAAACTCCCCGAACTCGGCCTGCCGGTGGAGGAGAGGGAGCCGGGCGCCGAGTCCTCCCGCGGCCCGTCCGAGACGGAGGTGGACGCGCCCTTCGAGGTGGCCTTCGACGCCGGCAAGGAGATCGCCGCCGTACCGGAGGAAGCCGCCGCACCCGTGGAGGCTGGCGCAGCCGAGGAGGTGGTGGCGCGGTCCGGTGAGCCCCCACGCCCCCTCTCCCTGCGGGAGCGCGTGCAGCCGGACCGGCTCGGGGTGTTCCTCGGCGGCCTGCTCGCCGTCGCGCTGCTCCTGTACTGGGTGCCGGTCACGGGCCTGGGCGAGGCCGATCTGGACCGGATGGGCGGGCTCGGGCTGATCTCGGTCCTGCCGTTGCCCACGCTGCTCGGCGCGGCCCTGCTGGTCGTGGTCTTCGCCTCGCTGCTCTGGCCGGCCCGCGAGCACCGGGCGCTGCTGCTGCTCACCCTGGTGGCGACGGTGGTGTCGCTGCACGCGCTGCCCGCGGTGATCGAGGCCGAGCCGCGGTTCGCGACGGCCTGGCAGCACCTCGGGTTCATCGACCACATCGACCGGACCGGCTCGGCGGTGCCCGACCTGGACGCGCGCTGGAGCTGGCCCGGCTTCTTCGCGGTGGCCGCGTTCGTCGCGAAGGCCTGCGGAGTCACGGACCTCACCGAGATCATCCGCTGGTGGCCGACGGCGATCGAACTCGCCTACCTGGTACCGATGTTCCTCCTGGTGCGGCACATGCGGGCGGGCTGGCGGGCCAAGTGGACCGGCATCTGGATCTTCGTCCTCAGCGGCTGGGTCGGCCAGGACTACTTCTCCCCGCAGGGCTTCACCTATCTGCTCTACCTGGTGTTCGTGGCCGTCCTGCTGGTCTGGTTCCGCGCCCCGCGCGTGATCTGGACGAGGCGGCGGCCCGGCGAGGCCGAGGTGGAGCCGACGACCCGGCGCCAACGGGCGGTGCTGCTGGCGGTGTTGATCGGCCTGTTCGCGGCGAGCGTGCCCGCGCACCAGCTGACCCCGTTCGTGATGCTCGGCGTGCTGGCGGCGCTCGTGGTGTTCCGCCGCAGCGAACTACGGGGCCTGCCCGTCCTGTTCGCCGTGATGGTGACCGCCTGGATCGGCTGGCTGGCCGAGCCGTACTGGTCCGGCCACTTCGACGATCTGTTCGGCGGGGTCGGCGGCGTCGGCAGCAATGTCTCCTCGTCGGTCTCCGGCCGTATCGAGGGCGGCAGTTCGACCCACAAGCTGGTCCTGTACGTACGGGTCCTGCTGGCCGGCGGGGTGATGGCGCTGGCCTGCTACGGCTGGTGGCGCCGCCGCGAGCACAGGTACCGGGAAGTCGCGCTGCTCGTCCTCACCTTCGTGCCGTTCCTCGGCTTCGGCATGCAGTCGTACGGCGGCGAGATGGCGCTGCGGGTCTTCATGTTCGCCCTGCCGGGCGCGGGCCTGCTCGCCGCCCTGGCGCTCTTCCCCCGCGCCGGTGTCACCGCCGAGGAGCGCGAGAAGGACCGGGTCAGTCTCGCCCCGGTGGCAGCGCTGATGGCGGGTCTGCTGCTCATCGGCGGCTTCCTGGTCGCCCGTTGGGGCAACGAGCCGTTCGAGCGGATCCGGCCCGGCGAGGTCGCCGCCATGGACTACGTGTACGCCCATGACGATCCGACCGTGCGGGTGCTGTGGCTGTCCAACGACACCGTGAACAACGTGACCCCCGCGATGCCGTGGGGTGCGAAGGACATGGAGAAGGTGTCGTACGTGCCGACGTTGGCGCCGCCGGACCCGGTGCTGGTGTCGGGCCTGGTCAAGGCGCTCAAGGACGCGGGCCCGAACTCGTATCTGATGGTGAACGTCAGCCAGGTCACCTATCTCCGGCTCGACGTGGGCTATTCGACGACGTGGGAGCCGCGGCTGCTGGACAACCTGGACCAGCGCAAGGAGCTCAAGCGGGTCTTCACCAACGCCGACGTGACCATGTACGCCCTGCGGGACCGGCCGGCGGGGAAGGTGCCGCAGCCCGATCCGGGTCCGATCGGACCGCAGATCACCTGGACGCCCTGGTCGGTGGTGGGGGCGCTGGCCGCGCTGGCGCTGATCCTGCTGCTGTCGGCGCGTGAGGTGGTCCGGGTCGCGACGCGGCCGGGGGTGCGTCAACTGCGGTGGCTCCAGAGCAGTTTCTGGTTCTCGCTGCCGCTGCTCGCGGTGTTCCTGGCGGCGCTGGTGCAGCGGTTCATGACGATGAAGTGAGGTCCTGCGGGGCCGAGTGGCTCAGCGGGTGAGCCACTTGACCTCGTAGGCCCGCATGTCGAACCGCTTGCCGTCGACGCTCGCGCTGATCGGCCGGTTCAGGGTGTTGACCACCAGGACCGTCCGCTCGGTGGCGAGGACCCGGACGTTGGGCACGTCGTCGGCGGCCACGGAGACGTTCCCGAAGGTGCTCCCCGATGCGAAGGCCTTGCCGAACCTGCTGACGAGCTCGAACATCGGCAGCTTCCGGCCGCCGCCGCTGCCGCTGGTCGGCGTCCACAGGCAGCCCGCGCAGTCCGTGCCGTGCTCGTTCTCCGGGTTCCAGTAGAACGCGGAGGTGGTACCGCCCTTGGCCAGCGCGATCATCCCGGCGGCCTGCACGGCGACCCGGCGGTCCTCGGACCAGCCCTCGCGCTCGTCCCTGCTGTCGGCGGGTTCGACGTAGTACTCGGCCCACCACAGCGGCAGGTTCCCGGTCCGCTGCCGCACCCACCGGCTCACCGCGGTGAACTTGTCGGTGGCCGCGAACTCGTTCGGCAGCATCTCGTCGTCGTTGGTGTAGCTGGAGCCGTCCACGACCACGAAGTCGGCGCCGGCCCTGTGCCGGTTCCAGTAGTCGAAGGCGTCGAGAATCCGCTGGTCCATCGCGCCCCAGGGACCCCTGAAGGTCGCGGAGGCGTCGGTGGAGCGCGGGTCGACACTGTCCATCACGAGATACGGGCCGCCGACCATGATGTCGGGGTTCACCTTCTTGAGCGCCTTGTAGACGAGGTTGTACAGCCGGGTGTACCCCTCGTAGTCCCAGCGGCCCTCGGCGTCGTTCCAGAAGCCCTTGAACTCGTTCCAGACGATGAAGTGCCGTACGTCCGGGTAGCGTTTGGCGACGGTCGCGGCGAGCGCCGCGTAGTCCTCGAAGTGCGCCGGGTCCGGGGCCTTCTCCAGCGACGCCTGGCTCCAGTCGGTGTTGCCGACGCCCGCCCTGCCGCCCTTCATCCAGTCCGGCGCACAGCACAGGGTGAGCGTCGGGGTGGAGCCGGAGGCGCGGACGAAGTCGACGCGCCGGTCCAGGTCCTCGAAGTCGTAACGTCCCTTCGCCGGCTCGGGGTTGTCGGCGCCCCAGCCCATGATGTGCTGGTTCTGCGGGATGCCGCCGGCGTCCCTGATCTCCTGCTCGACCCGTTCGGTGGCCGTGGAGCTGCCCTCGTCGGCACTGAACCGGGTGTGGGTGAGGCCCCAGCCGACGTCCGGGGTGTCGGCGTCGGGGGTGGTCGTCGGGGTGCCGTGCACCCGGTCGCCGTTGCGCGAGGTGCCGTCGGTGCCGGCGCCGCTGCCAGGAAGCGTGTTGAGGAGGGTCACGACCAGGGCCAGAGCCACCGCGCCCACGCCGAGCAGTGCGGTGAGCCGCCACCGCCGTGCCCCCGAATACCACCCATGACGTCCCATTGAGGACAACGGTATCCGCGAACACACCGGTGCGGGCAGACGCCGTGGACAAACAGATGAGCAACAGGACGTGGAGGACGGGACAACCGCGACACGACCGCCGCGCCCCGGAAACCGGGTGCGTGCGGGGGTCCCGTGCCGGATCATGGGCCGCATGTCCCCGAACCCACACGACGCGCTGCCGATCCGGCTCAACGTCGACGACAGCGACTCGCCGTCCGACGTCGTCGACGCGCTGTTCCTCGGCCGCTTCGCGACGGGCGAGCAGCCGTACTCCCACGCGGCCAACATCGACCGGGTCCGCAGCGGCGCCAACCTCCTGCCGGCGGGCGCGCGGGTGCTGCGCGTGGCCCGCGACGACGACCGCAGCGCCACGCTCGCCGAGGGCGACGGCTGGACGCTGCTGGTCTCCCGCTGGAACCGCGGCGCCGACGTCACCGTCACGGCGACCGACCCCGAGCTGGCCAAGACGATCCTCGCCCAGGCCACCGACGGCGCCGCCGACGAACCCGAACCCCAGCCGGAGAACGTGACCATGGGGTTCTGGTACGTCTCCCCCCGGCGCGGCCCGCACCGCACGACCCGGCAGATCGCGGCGGGCACCTGGGACGAGGTCCGGGAGAACTACACCGCGCCCGTCGCGGACGCGATGGACCGCCTGATGAAGACGACCCCGGAGGACATCGCGGGCCGGCTCCTGCTGCTCCACGGCCCGCCGGGCACCGGCAAGACCTCCGCCCTGCGCACCCTGGCCCGCTCCTGGCGGGACTGGTGCCAGGTGGACTGCGTCCTGGACCCGGAGCGGCTGTTCAACGACGTCGGCTATCTGATGGACATCGCGATCGGCGAGGACGACTCCACGGGCAAGGGCCGCTGGCGGCTGCTGCTCCTGGAGGACTGCGACGAACTGATCCGCGGCGAGGCCAAGCACACCGCGGGTCAGGCCCTTTCCCGGCTGCTCAACCTCACCGACGGCCTCCTCGGACAGGGCCGCAACGTTCTGGTGGGCGTGACGACCAACGAGGACCTGGAGCGCCTGCACCCCGCCGTGGTCCGCCCCGGCCGTTGCCTCGCCCGGATCGAGGTGGGCCCGCTGACCCGCCGGGAGGCGGTGGGCTGGCTCGGCACCGAGGAGGGCGTGGGCCGCGAGGGCGCGACCCTGGCGGAGCTGTACGCGCTGCGCCGGGGGACGTCGCCGACGGCAGTGCCGGAGCCCCGGCCGGGGGCGGACGCAGGGCTGTACCTGTAGTGCTTTGATGGATGCATGACCCTGTTCGTCGGCACTTCGGGGTGGCAGTACAAGGACTGGCGGGGCGTGCTCTACCCCGAGGGCGTGCCCGTGCGGCTCTGGCTGGAGGAGTACACCGGGCACTTCCCGACAGTCGAGATCAACAACGCGTTCTACCGGCTGCCGTCCCGGGAGACCTTCGAGGCGTGGCGGGCCCGGGTGCCGGACGACTTCGTCGTGGCGGTGAAGGCGAGCCGGTACCTGACCCACATCAAGCGCCTGAAGGACCCGGAGGAGCCGGTGCGGCGGCTGATGGGCCACGCGGAGGGACTGGGGTCCCGCCTGGGTCCGGTCCTCCTCCAGCTGCCTCCGACCCTGCGGGCCGACCCGGATCTGCTCGACGCCTGCCTCGCCTGCTTCCCGTCGTCGACGCGGGTCGCGGTGGAGCCACGCCACGAGTCCTGGTGGACGCCCCGGACCCGCGAGGTCCTGGAGAACCGCGGCGCGGCCCTGTGCTGGGCCGACGTACGGGCCCGTCCGGTGACCCCGCTGTGGCGCACCGCCGACTGGGGGTACGTCCGTTTCCACGAGGGCCGCGCGCAGGCGTGGCCGCACTACGGCAGACGGTCCCTGGAGACGTGGGCGCAGCGCATCGAGGAGACCTGGACCGGTGGCGAGGACGTGTACGCGTACTTCAACAACGACCCGAACGGGGCGGCCGTGAAGGACGCGATGACGTTCGAGTCCCTGCTCTGATCCTGGCGCGCCCGGATCGGCTCCCCCTCCGGCTCCCCCTTTCAGCTCCCCCCGTAACCCGCCCGCAGCGCGTCCCGTACTGCCGCCAGGGCGTCGCTCTCCGTGAGCCCCAGCCGCCGTACGCGCTCGACGTAGGCCTGAGCGGCCGACGCCGCCTCCCGCTCGGCGGCCGAGCCCGCCGCAGCGACGAACGTGCCGTTGCGCCCCCGCGTCTCGATCACCCCGTCGCTCTCGAGAGCCCGGTAGGCCTTGGCAACGGTGTTCGCGGCCAGCCCGAGCGACTCGGCGAGCCCCCGCACGGTCGGCAGCCGGTACCCCACCGGCAGCGCGCCCGCGCGCGCCTGCTCGGAGATCTGCACCCGTACCTGCTCGTACGGCGGTGCGCTGTCGTCGATGTGGATCTTCAAGGTCACCCGCCGATTGTCCCGTACGGGCCGGAAAATGAGAGGCATCCGGCAGGGCCCCGCACGTAACGTGCGCCTTCATGACCGTGATCGTGCGAGATCTGCGCCCCCAGGACCCGGGCGACGTCGAGAACTTCACCCGGGCCCGCCATCTGGCCCTGCCGCATGTGCTGTGGACGCCGGCCGGTGTCATCCACCGCACGCTCCACACCGACCCGGCCGCCCGCTACCGTTCCCTGGTCGCGGAAGAGGACGGCGAGGTGATCGGCACGGCCCAGCTCGGCCTCGCCGAGGACAGCCAGGAGCCCGGCCACGCGTACCTCAACATCTATGTACGCCCCGACCGCACCCGGCGCGGGGCCGGCGCCCTTCTCGTGCGGACCGCGGAGGACCACCTGACGGCCCACGGGGCGACCAAGCTGTACTCCTGGGTCCTCGACGAGCCGCAGAACCTCGCCTTCGCCCGGCGGCACGGCTACCGGCCCACCCGCCCCGCCCACTTCCTCCACCTGGACCTGGCGCACACCGCGCTGCCGCCGGTCCAGCCGCCGCCCCCGGGTGTCGAACTGCGCACCGCCGCCGACTTCGCGGACGACCCGCGCCCCTTCTACGAGCTGGACGCGGAGACCGCCGTGGACGAACCGAGCGACGGGGACGCCACGTTCATGGCGTACGACGCCTGGATCGAGGAGAACTGGAAGCACCCGCTCCTCGACCGTGACCTGACCACGATCGTCCTGGTCGACGGCCGCCCCGCCGCCTTCACCGCGGTCCACACCGACGGCACCGGACGCTACGCCACCGCGATGACCGGCACCGCCCGCGCCTTCCGCGGCCGCGGCCTCGCCAAGCTCGCCAAGAACGACTCCCTGCACCGCGCCCGCGCCGCCGGCTGCACGGAGGCCCTGACCGGCAACGACGCCGGCAACGAACCGATGCTCGCGATCAACAAGTGGTTCGGGTACGAGATCCGCGCCACGGAGGTACGTCATGTCCGCGAACTCAGCTGAGTCTCTCCGGCGGTTGGAAGTCGTCCTGGTCAAGGCCGGCCGCACGAAGATCCGTTACGAGGCCGAACTCCTCACCGACGACGGCACCCGTGTCACGGTCCGCGCTCCCTGGGCGGGAGAAGGCGTCCGCGACTTCGGCTTCGTCCGCTTCGAGCCCGGTGACGTCTTCACCGAGCACTACTGGCGGGACCGGTGGTACGCGGTGAAGGAGGTCCGATCGGGGGAGGGCACGCTGAAGGGCTGGTACTGCGACATCACCCGCCCGGCCGTCCCGAACGGGGCCGAACTGGTCGTAGAGGACCTCGACCTGGACCTGTGGGTCTCGGCCGACGGCAAGGAAGTGCTCCGCCTGGACGAGGACGAGTTCGAGGAGAGCGGCCTGGCGCAGACGGATCCCGAGGCCGCTTCAGCGGCATGGGCGGCTCTGAACGAACTGGAGCAACTGGCACACACCAGGGGCGCGGGGAACGGCGCGACAAGCCACAACGAATCCGCAGCCGACACACCACACTGGCTCCCGAGCTCTTAGTCGCCCCGCACCACCACCGCATACCGCTCGTCGTCCACGTCCTTCCCCCACAACAGGGAGTCCTCCGAGAGCCGCTCCACCCGAACACGCCCCCCGAGCGGCTCAGCCAACGCGCTGACGACCTCGGCGGATATCCCGAACGCCCCCCACACCCCCTCCACCAGCACCAACCGCCCACCCGGCCGCAACAACCCCCACCACCGCCGCAGCACCCGCCCGGGATCCGGCAGCGCCCACAGCACATGCCGTACGAGCACGACGTCGAACCGCTGCTCCCCCACCGGAGGCTGCACGGCGTCACCGACCAGGAACGCCGCGTCACGCCCCGCGAGCTTGGCGCGGGCGCGCTCCACCATGGCCGGAGACAGGTCCACCCCGGTCACCCGGTGCCCCTGCTCGGCCGCGAGGAGCGACAGGCTCCCGGTGCCGCATCCGAGGTCGAGGACGTCGGAAGCCCGCTCCGGGAGCCACTCCCGGAGCCGCCGAGCCCAGGCCCGCCGCACCTCGGGGTCGCGCAGTCCGTGGTCCGCCTCCTCGTCGAACGTCGCCGCCTCGGCGTTCCAGTCCACGCCCCCACCACCACTGTGTTCCGTCATGTCCCCCAGAGTGACACCCGCCACTGACACTCGAATCGTGACACCCGCCACTGACAGACCAGGAGCGATGAGGAACTCTCCCCGAAAGGGTCTACCTCCGTGAGAACGCGGAACTCGGTAGGCACTGAAGGAGGCAGTCATGCGCCGCACGACCGTGCAGAAGCCCCTGAAGAGGACTGACGCCCGCCGGATCCGCGAGGAGGCCGAGGAGCGCCCCGCGGGACGACCCGAGGTCCGCAAGGACATCGCCCGGACCTGGTGGCCCGACGGCTGACGGCGGCAGGCATGCTCCGTCTCAGACCAACCGCTTGCGGTAGTGGACGCGGTCGTAGGGCCCGTCCACTCGCCGTTCCACGACCTCATAACCGAACTTCGGGTAGATCTCCTGGTTCTCCCACATCTTCGCGTTGGTGCAGAGCCTGACCTCGGCCAGGCCCCGCGCACGCGCGTGTGCCTCGACGAACCGCAGCAGCCGTCCGCCCACGCCCTGTCCCTGGGCGTCGGGACGGACGGCGATGTTGTCGAGGTACAGATGGTCGGTGCGCTCCTGCACCACGACGAGCCCGACCACGGGAGCGCCGGTGACGTACACCTGCCCCGCTGCCACGTTCGCCGCGTGGTCCCGTCGCATGGGCTGCGGCACCAACCCGATGCGCTCGATGTAGTGCTCGTAGGCGGCGTCGGTGACGGCCTTCACGGCTGGTACGTCGGCCGGGCCGGCGGGCCTGATCTCGTCGTTCGTCATGCCCTGCACGCTAGCTACCTGATCTCAGTCTCAGCACTCCCTTAAGACAGCCATAAAGATCGTCAGCGGCCGTCACAAGCGGGGAATTCCAGGGTTTCTTTGATCCGGCATCCGTCAGTTCCGGTTCCGAGGAGATCCCCCATGCCCGCACGCCGCAAGGCCGCCACGGTCGCCGCCGTCGGCCTGGCCCCGCTCGCCCTGACCGCGCTGGCCGGTTCGCCCGCGGCCGCGCACGGCTCGATGGGCGGCCCGGTCAGCCGCGTCGCGCAGTGCTACGCGGAGGGCCCGGAGAGCCCGCGGTCGAGCGCGTGCCGGGCGGCGGTCGCGGCCGGCGGCACCCAGGCGCTGTACGACTGGAACGGCATCCGCATCGGCGACGCGAACGGACGGCACCAGGAGCTGATCCCGGACGGCAGGCTGTGCAGCGCGGGCAACGACGAGTTCAAGGGGCTGGACCTGGCCCGCGCCGACTGGCCGGCGACGAGCGTGCGCAGCGGTTCGTACACCTTCGAGTACCGCGTGACCGCCCCGCACAAGGGCACCTTCACGGTGTACCTCACCAAGCCCGGCTACGACCCCGCGCAGCCGCTGGCCTGGGACGACCTGGATCTGTCGCACCCGGTCGCGACGGCCACGGACCCGGTCGCGTCGGGCGGCTTCTACAGGTTCTCCGGGACGCTTCCGGAGCGCTCGGGCAAGCAGCTCCTGTACGCGGTCTGGCAGCGCTCGGACAGCCCGGAGGCGTTCTACTCCTGCTCGGACGTGACGTTCGGGGGTGACTCCGGTGCGGTGAAGGGCGCTTCGTCTCCGGAGCCGAGCGCCTCCGCGCCCTCCGACGAGCAGATCGAGGAAGGCACCGGCAGGTCGACGGTCGAGCATCACGGGCACGGTGACGACGACGCCGGTACCTCGGCGGAGCCGGTGGCCGAGACGGCGAGCACCGGCCCTGCCGAGGACGCCAAAGCCCCGCAGGCGGCGGGCACTTCGCGGCGTCTCGCCGAGACGGGTGGCGCCGGTCTCACGCCGTATCTCGCGATGGGCGGTGCCGCCACGCTCGCGGCCGGCGCGGCGATCGTGTTCGGGTCGGTGCGCAGGCGTGCCGTGAACGGGGTCGGACGGCAGGGCCGTTGACCGCATGAACTCCGGGGCCTGACCGGCGGCTCAGGCCGGACAGGCCCCGGCGACGCTCAACTCAGCGCCTCAACTCAGCGCCTCAACTCAGCGCTGACGCGCAGGTGGTGGGTGTGGCGTGGGCCGGGTCGAGGGCGTTGGCCACCTCGTGGAAGGCGATCCGGTCGAAGAGGCCGATGGCCACGTGCTCGGAGAGATCGAGCGGGCACAGGTCCTGGAGCAGGACGTTGTGGACGCCGGATCCGCTGAGGAACTGGCTCTGGTACGGCGTGACGACCTCGTCGTACTTGGTGGCGAGGACCGTGTACTTGACGCCGGGGACGGTGTCGCCGCCCGCGTTGAGCTTGGTGAGGAAGGGGGAGCCGACGACCTGGTCGGCGAGGGCGGGGGTGTTGGTGGTGAGGAGGTCCTTGATTCCCGGGAAGTAGGGCAGCAGGTCGGTCAGACCCGAGAGGGTGGTGCCGTGGTTGTCGGGGGCGATGCCGACGAGGGCGTTCACCTTGGCGGCTCCGCCGAGGAACTTGAGGTAGTAGCGGGGCATCAGGCCACCCTGCGAGTGGCCGACGAGGTCGGTCTCGGTCGTTCCAGTGGCGGCGAGGACCTTGTCGACGAAAGTCCTCAGCTGCTCGGCCGACTTGTCGATGGGGCCGAGGCCGTAGAAGAGGGACACTCCGGACAACTGGCCGTAGTCGAAGGAGAAGACGCAGTAGCCGCGGTCCTCCAGGTAGGGGGCCAGGGCCAGCCAGTTGTCGGTGGAGTTGGCGAAGGTGCCGTGCACGAGGACGACGGGGCGGGGGTGGGCGGCGGAGGGCTTGCAGGACCAGTCGTTCCAGCCGGAGGTCGGGGCGGTGGCCGCCTGGGCGGCTCCGGCGGCGGGGACGACGGCGACAGCGGCGGTCAGGAGGACGGCGGCGAGGGGTCTGAGCACTCGTTTCCAGGGCAGCATCGGGTGATCTCCTTGCGGCTCAAGGGAGGTGCGATGGCCGTACGCCCTGTGATCCGGATCACGAGGATGCTGTTCAATTTGAAAGTTACGGTTGAGTAGCGAACTTGTGAAGTTACGCGTCAGTAAAAACTTCCAGTGATAACCGCGCCGCGCGCGCCCCTACTGACGAACCGTCACCAGGCAGGCTTGATGGGGCCATTGGGAGCAATGCTCCCCAACCGCTCGCGCAACGCGTGCACTTCACCCTCGCCGAGCACATCGACCCACGTCCGCACGGCCTCCGCGGCAGCCTCTTCCGCCGCCCGGGTGCAGGCCCACCCCCGCTCGGTCAGCACCACGAGCCGGGCCCGGGCGTCCTCGGGGTGCGGCCGCCGCTCGGCGTACCCCTTGCGCACGATCTCGTCGACCAGCTGACTCGCCGCCTGCTTGGTCACCCCAAGATGCCCGGCGAGCTCGGTGACCGTGGCCCCGTCCGGCGCGAGCCTCGCGAACGCGAAACCCCAGGCGGGCCGCGCCTCGAAGCCCCGGGCGACCACGCCGTCGTTGATGCGCTGGGTCAGGTCACCGGCCGCGGCGAGCAGGGCGGCGGCCAGGGCGAGGGCTTCGGAGTTCTGCACCCAGGCATTGAAACACCCTTGACGGATTGGTCAAGCAGCTTGACGATGAGAGCACATAGTCAAGTTGCTTGACCATTTCCGACCGGAGGTCCCGCATGCCCGTCGTCCGCTCGTCCGAAGCCGTCACCCATGAGATCCACGGCGCCCGTTTCGTCTCGTACGCCACTCCCCTCAGCGGCGCCAAGGAGCTCTGCGCCTGGCGCGGTGAGATCCCGGCGGGGACGAAGGCACCGGCTCACACCGTCAACCGCGAGGAGATCTTCCATCTGCTCATCGGCGAACTCCTGGTCGCCCTCGACGGCGCCGTCCACCGGATCACCGCGGGCGACACGGTGATCGTCAATCCCGGGGTGACCTTCGCCGTCGAGAACCCCACCGATCACACCGCCCTCACCTGGGTCACCACCTCCATCGGCCTGGAGGCGGAACTGACGGACGGCACCCGCATCACTCCCCCGTGGGCCAACTGACCCCTACGCCGCCAGCGTCCCCGGCAGCACCGCCAGCGGTCCGAACTTCGCCCGGACGCGGTCCGCAGCCTCCTCGATACGGCGGAGCTTCTCGTCGGTGGGGTCGAAGGTGAGCTGGTGGGAGGCCTGTTCGGCGGGGTCCAGACCCTCGGCCCGCAGAGCGAGGGAACGCACCCGGGCGCGCTGGAGGCCCAGCGCCTCGTACATGCCGTAGGCCGCCCTGGTCAGGGCCGCAGAGTGGGCGGTGGGCTCGCCGAGGGTGCGGCTGCGGGTGGTCGCGGTGCGGTCGGCGTAGCGGACGGTGAGGGTCAGGGTGCGGCAGACCTTGTCGAGGGCGCGCAGCCTGGTGCCCAGTTCCTCGGCGGCGGAGAGCAGGGCGCGGCGGTGCCGGTCGGGATCCAACTCGTCTCGTTCGAAGGGGCGTTCGGTGGCGAGGGAGCGCGAGACGCCGTTCGGGACCACCCGGCCGCGGTCCACGCCGTTCGCCTTCTCGTGCAGCTCGCGGCCGGCCCTGGCGCCGACCAGGCGCTGGAGGGTGGCCGGCGGCGCGGCGGCGACCCGGTCCAGGGTGTCGAGGCCGTACTCGCACAGGACACGGGCGGTCGCGGTGCCGACGCCGGGGAGCGCGGCGACGGGCCGGTCGGCGAGGAAGTCCGCCACCGCGCCCTCGGGGACCACGCGGGTCAGCCCGGGCCGGGCGTCCTTCAGCGCCATGCGGGCCAGCATCGGTCCGGGTCCGGCGCCGATCGCGCAGTCCACCCCGTGCAGGGCGAGGGCGCGGACCCGGATCACCGAGGCCAGTTCGACGGCGCCACGCTTGAAGTACCGTTCGGCGCCCCGCAGATCGGCCAGCGCCCCGTCCGGCGGGAGCGCCTCGACGACCGGGGTGAACTCCTCGAGGAGGCCGAGCAGTTCGGGCAGGGCCGCCTCGCGCGTCGGCGGCAGCTGGAAACGTACGCAGAGGATGGTCATCCCGCACTCCCCGGGCTCTGGTGCCACAACTTCCTTACCTGTGAAGCCTCTTGACCCGCCGGCCGCAGATCGGCCCAGGGATGCAGTTCGTATCCCGTCGGCAGATGGATCCGCCGGCCGCCGGTCGGATCCCCGGAGCGCTTTTCCGGCGCGTCCCCGGCCGACCGCTCCTCCGGCCTGTCCCCGGCCCGCCGTCCCGCCGGGTCTCCGTTCTCGTCACCGGCCCCTTCCGAACCCGAACTCGGCGCCTCCCCCGGCACCGGGCCCCGCACCGGCTCCGCCAGCCGCGCCGCCACCGCGTCGAGGCCCTCCCCGTCCCGCAGTTCGACCAGTTCGGCGAGGTTCCAGGCCACCGCGCCCACCACGCTGAGGCTGCGCGGGCCGCGCCGCTGCACCACTCCGCGCACCAGCAGCAGCCAGGAGTGGAAGACGGTGTGCGCGCAGGCGTCGTGCGAGTCGTCGAAGAAGGCGAGGTCGACCAGGCCGGTGCCGTCGTCCAGGGTGGTGAAGATGACCCGCTTGCCGGACCGGATCGGCGGTGTCTGGGTGGCCACCTTGGCCCCCGCGACCAGCACGGTCTCCCCGTGCCGTGCCTCCCGCAGCCGCCGCGCGCCGACCACGCCCAACTCCCTCAGGAACTCCTGGTGGTCGTCCATCAGGTTGCGCGAGACGTCCATCGCCAGCACCCCCAGCTCGGCGCTGAGCCGCTCCACGGAGGACAGGTCCGGCAGCCCGGCCGGAGCGGTCCTGCGCCCGCCGGCCAGCGGGAGCTGACCCCCGCCCGCACCCCGGCCGCCCCGGTGCAGCTCGGTCAAGTGCAGTTGCAGATCACGCCGGTTGGCGCCGAAGGAGTCCAACCCACCGACCTGGGCGAGCCTTTGGGCCACCGGTCGGTTCGGCCGCGCCCGCTCCCAGAAGTCCAGCAGCGAGGCGTACGGCTGCCCCTCCGCGATCCGTGCGGCCTCGGCCTCGCTGATGCCATGCACGTCGGAGAGGGCGAGCCGCAGACCCCACACCGAGGGGTTATCAGACACCAGTTCGATACGATGTTCGACCCCCGACGCGTTCACGTCCAGCGGCAGGATCGGCACCCCGCGCCGCCGCGCGTCCGCCAGCAGCAGCCGCTTCGGGTACATCCCGGGGTCGTGGGTGAGCAGCCCGGCGTAGAAGGCGGCGGGATGGTGCGCCTTCAGCCACGCGGACTGGTACGTCGGTACGGCGAAGGCGACCGCGTGCGCCTTGCAGAAGCCGTACGACCCGAAGGCCTCGACGATCTCCCAGGCCCGCTGAATCGTTTCCGCGCTGTAGCCCTTCGCCGCCGCGTGCTGGGCGAACCAGAACCGGATCCGCCCCTGCGACTCCGGGTCGGACAGCCCGCGCCGGACCTGGTCCGCCTCGCCGCGCCCGCACCCGGTCATGATGTCGACGATGTCGATGATCTGCTCGTGGAAGACGACGACCCCGTACGTCTCCTCCAAGGGTCCCGCCAGATCCCGGTGCGGATACCGGACGGGCGCCCGCCCGTGCCGTGCCTCGATGAACGGCCGCACCATGTCGGCGGCGACCGGCCCCGGCCGGAACAGCGAGATGTCGACGACGAGGTCGTGGAAGGTGGCCGGCTGGAGCCGCCCGACCAGGTCCCGCTGCCCCGGCGACTCGATCTGGAAACACCCCAACGTCTCGGTGGAACGGATGAGTTGATACGTCGCCGGATCGCCCGGCGGCAGCGCGTCCAGGTCGATCCGCTCCCCTGTCCCCCGCTCCACCTCCGCGACCGCGTGCGCCATCGCCGACTGCATCCGCACCCCGAGCACGTCGAGCTTGAGCAGCCCGAGGTCCTCGACGTCCTCCTTGTCGAACTGCGACATGGGCAGCCCCTCCCCGCTGGTCGGCACGACCGGCGTACGCCTCAGCAGGGACGCGTCCGAGAGCAGCACCCCGCACGGGTGCATGGCGACCCCGCGCGGCAGCGCGTCGAGGGCCTCCACCAGCCCCCACAACCTGCCGTACCGCTCCTTCTCCCCCGCGAGCGCCTTGAGTTCGGGCAGCTCCTCCAGTGCCGCGCGGACGTCCCGCGCCCGGATGTGCGGGAAGGACTTGGCGATCCGGTCGATCTCGGCGGGATCCATGGACAGGGCCGCCCCCACGTCCCGGACGGCGTGCCGCACCCGGTACGTCTCCGGCATGGCAACGGTGGCGACCCGCTCACTGCCGAACCGCCCGATGATCGCCCGGTAGACCTCCAGCCGGCGCGCGGACTCCACGTCGATGTCGATGTCGGGCAGGGCGAGCCGGCGCTTGGACAGGAACCGCTCCATCAGCAGCCGGTGTTCGACGGGATCGGCGTGCGCGATCCCGAGGAGATGGTTGACCAGCGACCCCGCCCCGGAACCACGCGCGGCCACCCGGATCCCCATGCCCCTTACGTCGTCGACGACTTGAGCCACCGTCAGGAAGTAGGAGGCGAAGCCGTGGTGGGCGATGATGTCCAGTTCGTCGTGCATCCGCTCCCAGTACGCCGCCCTGCCCGCATACCCCTTCAGCACCATCCCGGCCGCCGCCCGGGAGGCCAGCGTCCGCTGTGCGGTACGGCGCCCGGCACCGACGAGATGCGGCTCGGGGAAGTGGACCGTGCCGATGCCGAGGTCGTCCTCGGGGTCGACGACACACTCGGCCGCGGTCGCCCGCGTCTGGTCCAGCAGCCGGTGCGCGGTGTCCCGCCGGAAGCCCGCCGCCTCCACGATCCGCTCGGCGGCCGCCAGCATGGCCCCGGCGTCCTTGAGCCAGGCCTCACCGGAGTCCAGTTCCTCGACCGCGCCGACGGGGACGAGCCGGCGGGCGGAGTCCAGCACGTCGGCGACCGGCCCGAGGCCCACGTCGGCATACCGCACGGCGTTGCTGAGCACGGGCCGGATCCGCTGTTCGGCGGCGAAGCCGACGGTACGGGCGGCCAGCCGCAGGGAGCCCGGGCCGGTGCCCTTCCTCCCGTGCCAGACGGCTTCGAGCCGCAGGGCGTCGCCGTACACCTCCCGCCAGGGCACGAGCAGCCGGGCGGCCCGGTCGGGACGGCCGGCGGCGAGAGCGCGGCCGACGTCGGAGGCGGGCCCGAGCAGCACGGTCAGCCCGTCCCCCCGGTTCTCCGCCCAGGGCAGCAGGGGCGGGCCCTCGGCCGCCCTGTCGGAGTGCGCCGCGGTGACGAGCCGGCACAGGTCGGCCCAGCCGTGGGCACCGTCCCGGGCGAGGAAGGTGACCCGGGGGGCCGACTCGTCGACGAAGGCGCCTCCGCGCACGGGAGCGCGGCGCCGCTCCCGCCGTACCGGCTCGACCTCCTCCACGGCCAGCTCCACCCCGAACAGCGGCCGCACCCCCGCCTTCGCACAGGCCTTGGCGAACCGGACCGACCCCGCGAGGGTGTCCCGGTCGGTGAGGGCGAGGGCGTCCATCCCCCGCTCGGAGGCGCGCTCGGCCAGGCGCTCGGGGTGCGAGGCGCCGTAGCGCACGGAGAACCCGGAAACGGTGTGCAGATGAGTGAAGCCGGACATCCACACCTCCCGTATCGAACATCAGTTCCCTATCGCCTCTCCTCCACCATAGACCAAAACTCGAACATGCGTACGACAGCAGTACGACCGCCTCCCACCTGCGGAAACGGTCGCGGGGCCGACTGCCGGGACCGGTCTAGAGGGGCCCGGCGGTGTCCGTCTCCGGGGGCTCCTCGGTGCCGTTCTCGGCCGCGACGGCAGGCTGACGGGAGGCGCTCGTCGTACGCTGCGCGGTCTCCAGCGCGTGCAGCCGGCGCTTGATGTCGCGCAGCTCGGTCAGCAGGGTGTCGGGGCGGTTGATCCTGGTCACGGATGCTCCTCTGGTTCAGGGGGGCCGGTTGGTTCAGGGGGTGCCGGTGGCGGGTGTCACGGTCAGCTGGACCTGTTCCTCGCCCGCGTCGTTGCCCGGAGTGACCTCGATCCCGGTGATGCGCACCCCGAAGCGGGTGCCCTCGGGAAAGAACACGTCCTTGATGACGACGAGGGCGTCGTCGCCGACCTGGTAGGACCCGAGCACCGGATCCAGGTCGGCGCGCACGGTCAGCTCGGGCAGGACGACGGGGGCCGAGACGGCGGCGAGGGCCGACCGGGCCTGGGAGTGCAGGAGGCCCGCGTCGGTGAGGTGGACGTAGGAGACCTCGGTCTCGGTGAGCGGGCGCCCGGTGTCGTGGCCGGGATCGGGATCGGCCTCGGCGACCGCGACGAGCTGGCCGTCCCCGCCCTGCTCCCCGAGGGCGAAGACCCGGGTCGCGGTGGAGGCGCCGTCGGCCGGCCAGGCGTAACCGATGAGGTTGGCGCCGTACTCCCACACGTGCGGGGTGCCCTGTCGGCCGAGCTGCGGGGTACCGACGCGGAGCCGGCGCATGGGACGGCCGTCGCTGCCGTACGCCATGTCGATGACGAAGTCGGGGCCGTGCTCCAGGCTGGCCAGCTCACGCAGGGCCTCGCCGGTGCTCTTGAGGTCGCTGCCGGGGTAGACGAGGGTGCGGGTGATGCCGGAGAGGGCGGTGGACTCGGGGCGGATCCCGATGTCGCCGTGGGCGTGCTCCTGGGCGAAGGCCACGAGGGCGCGGGCGATGTCGCTCTGGTCGCGGTCGGTGAAGGTGACCTCGGCGGAGGCCAGGTCAGCCCGGTCGAAGCCGGCGGGCAGGACGCGACGGTGGTCGAAATAGGAGAGGAATCCGGCCGCGCCGATCTCCAGGTGCTGGTCCGCGGAGGTGTACTTGACGGTCCACACCACCCCGCCCCACACCAGCACCCCGTCCCGCTCGACGTAGAGGGCCGCCCGTCCCGGTTCGGTGAGTTCGCGGGGCCGATGGACGGTGATCCTCGGGTCACCGAGGGGCAACCGGGCCCGGAACTCGCCGGCTTCGTTGAGCTCGGTGCTGAACGTGACGTCGTGCAGCGGGAGTTCGTCGGTGATGACGCCGGTGGCGAGGTCGGCGGTGTAGTAGGTGTAGCGGGTCGGTCGGGCGGCCACTAGCCCACCAGCCAGGTGGTGTCGAGGTAGATCAGCTGGCTGGCAGGCAACTGAGAACCCTGGGGGAACAGCACCACGGAACCGTCGGTGCGGAGCATGAGTTCAAGCCCTCGGGGCACCCCGCCGAGCGCCGTGAACCAGTGGTGTCCCGTGGTCGGTCGGAAGGCGGCGGGGACGGTGATGATCTGGGTGCCGTTCGTCGAGAGGGCGACCGTGGTCTGTAGGGCGCCGCGTAGGTGGACGACGGAACCGACCTGGCGTACGGACGGAGTCTCGTTGTTGTAGACGGTCCAGTTGGGCAGAAGCGAGAGCGTGACCCAGCCGGTGTCGTTGTTGACCGCCCGCCAGCCCGCCGTGCTGTCGTACCACTCCAGGTGGTTGGTGTCCCAGCGGTGGATGTACATGCCCGAGTACGGGTAGGTGGGCCGGCCGCCCTCGCCCCAGACCCGCAGGATGCCACCGGCCGCCGCGGTCCACGGGCGCAGGTCGTCGATGTCGGGGGCGGTGACGGACGAGGCGTTCTTCGCGACCCTGATCCGGGCGAGCGGGATGAAGTCACCGGTCACCGCGGGGTCGACGGGGGTGGCTGCGGCGGTTCCCTTCACCAGTTCCACGGTCATGCCGGTGGTGGCGTCGCCGTACTGCGCGTCGCGCTGCCGGGCCACCACCAGGTCGTTGCGCGGGTTGCTGGAGTCGGCCGGGTTGGTGCCGAGGACGTCGAGGGTCTTCTGCTGGCCGAGGGTGACGAGGTAGGCGCCGGTCGCGCTGGCCCGGGTCCCTTGGATCACGCCCTGGAAGGGGGCGACGGTGACCTTGCCGGAGACGGTGGCGGTGGCCTGGACCCGGCCGGGGTCCCCGGTGGCGGGCCGTATCCCGCTGCGGGCCTGCACCGGGCTCGGCCCGGGCGCGGCGAACACGCCCGTGGCCAGCCGGGCGTCCTCGGCGTCGACGACACCGCCGGAGATCCAGCCGGAGTCGCGTTCTGGTGTCGGCGTGCTCATGGGGATGCCTCTTCCGATCGGAGTGTCACGGGACGGGGAACGCGATCACGCGCAGGCCGGTGTAGAGCGCGGCGTCCGAGCCCACCCTGCAAGAACCGGTCGTCATGCCGCCGCCCCGGGCGACGTACTGCGTCAGCGTCAGCTGTGTCGCGGCGGGCAGCAGGTAGTGCCCCTGGGCGACGCTGGTGGTGATCCTCGAGGGGCCGCCGTGGAAACAGGCAAGGGACAGGGCCGTCCCGTCCGGCTTGCGCACCACGTGGTCCCACCGCTCGTCGGGGCCCGAGGTCACCGCGAACATCTGCCCTGTGATCAGCAGCATTCGGGGGTACGGCGCCGCGGGCACGGTGACCTGGTTGAAGGTGAGGCCGGTGGCTTCGGCCAAGCCGCCGATCTGCGGCCAGCCCGGGTCCGCCGGGCCGAAGAACTCCACCGCCCCCGCGGCCGCTGGGCGCCAGGCCGTGCCCGCACGGACCAGGTCGAGGCCGGTCTTGACGTCGTACAGCCGCTGTCCGGCGTAGCCGTTCGCCGGGAGCGACTCGTGGCTCTGCAACGGCAGTACTCCGCCCGTGGCCACGGTGAACACCCGCAGGTCCTTGATGTCCGCCTGGGTGATGGACCCCGCGTTGGGCCGCACGGTGATCTGGGCGAGCGGCAGGAAGTCGTCGGTGAGCCTCGGCGCGGCCGGAGTCGGCGCGGGCGCCCCGGCCTCCACCTGCACCACCATGCCGTCGCCGGCGTCGCCGTACTGCCGGTCGGTCTGCCGGGCCACGACGAGGGCGATCCGGGCGTAGGAGGAGTGGGCCGGGGCCGCGGTGAGCACGTCGAGGGTCTTCATCCGACCGAGCGTGATCAGATACGCGCCCGCGTACGACGCACGGGAGCCCTGCACGACACCCTGGAAGGGCTGGACCTTCACACTGCGCGAGGGGGTCGCCTCCGCCTCGACGCTGCCGGGGTTGCCGGGGCCGGGCTTGATGCCCGTGCGGGCCGCGATCGGGTTGGTGGAGTCGGTCGCCGCCGAAGCGAACACGCCGGTGGCGAGCCGCGCGTCATTGGCGTCGACGACACCGCCGGAGAGCCATCCGGAGTCACGCTCGAGGTCGGGGTCAGCCATGCGGGTGCGTTCCTTCTGTCGGCGGAGGGCGGGCGGGTTCAGAGCCAGGCGTCGCGCCATTCCGCGGTCAGCCGGGCGGCCGGTTCGTAGTCGCGGGCGCGGAAGAGCACGGGCGTCGCGCCCGGCCGGAGCGGGAACCAGTCCGAGTCGGGCAGCAGCGTGGCCCGTCGGGACGCCGTGCCCTGGAGCAGGACCGACCGCGCGTCGGTGTCGACGACCAGGAACTCACCTTCTTGGAGGGTGAGTTCGAAGGCGAGTTCCTCACCGGTCGCGGTGTTGCTGATCACCGGCTGGACGCAGGGCCCGCTGATCCGCCAGACCGGCCAGGTGGGGACGGTGCCCTTGTTCTCCAGGAGCAGTCGGCCACCGGAGGAACCGGACCCGAAGTCCAGGGGGAAGGAGAGCGGGAAGGAGACTCCGCCGCTGGAGGAGGGCAGTGGACAGGTGCTGGTGTTCAGCCCGTAGGAGTACCGCAGCGGGTCCGGCGCGGTCATGGTCAGGGAGAACTCGAAGACACCGGACTTGCGGTCGGCGATCTTCGTCTCGGCGGTGAGGCGGACCAACGCCCGCCGTACGCGGTGCGGTTCGGTGACGACGAGCGGCAACAGCGCGCTGCCGTCGGCGAGTACGGCGGCCAGCCGGTCCTTCGCCTCTTCGCGTACGGCGCGTTCCGGGGCGATGGCCAGGCCGTCCAGGGTGATCACGCGGGGGCCCCGGTAGGAGGGGGCGTCGAACGCGCCGTGCCGCTCGGGGCGGTCGGTCAGGGTGAGCCGGACGGGCGGGGTGGCGGCCCAGCCCTGTTCGCTGGTGACCCACCACTCGACGCCGTCGTCGTCGACGGTGTTCCCGGCCCAGCCGTCCACCTCGAACACCGGCTGCTGGAGCTGGCGGGCGCTCATCGCTTGGCCGCCCAGGCGAGTTCGCGGGCGGTGATCCGGCCGATCTCGTACTCGGACTGTCCGGGCCGGGGGTGCACGTTGACGGTGACGGGCCCGGTCGCCGGGGTGGCTGCCGTGCGGGCCGATGTCCCAGCCGCTGCTCCGGCGAGGCTGTAACCGGGTCCGACGACGCTCCGCGCGGTGGCGGTGGCAAGCCGTCCCGCAGCACTCGCGACCCTGTTTCCGGCCCCCTCCATACCGAGGGCGAGCCCTTCGCCGACGTCCCCGCCGAACCCCATCATCACCTTGGACGGGGAGGCGATGCCGAGGATGCTGCGGATGGGGCCGGGGATGGTGTTGACGATGAAGTTCTTCACGGTGTTGAGAAGGGCACCGGCGGAGTTCTTGATGCCGTTGATGAGGCCCTGGATCAGGTCACCGCCCAAGTGCATGAGTTTGTCGGGGAGTTCGGAGAAGAATCCCCAGATCTTCCCGGGCACTCCGCGCAGGAAGTCGACCACGGCGTTCCATTTGTCGACGATCCAGTCCCGCACCGACCCGACGGCGTCCTTGATCTTGTCCCAGTGTTTGACGATCGCGAGCACGGCGATCCCGACGGGGCCGGTGAGAATGGCGACGAGCAGGGGCCAGTTGGCCTTGAGCCAGTTGACGACGTTCTTCCCGGCGTCGATCAGCCAGTTGATGGCGACCGACGCCCCTTTCATGACGGTCCCCACCACCTGTCCGATGATCTTGAACGCCGCCTGCATGACGGCCTGCACGGTCTTGGACTCCATCGCCATGTCGATGAGCTTGGTGATGAGCGGCATGATGAGGGCGAGGATGGCGCCGAGGATGTTGGCCTTCATGGCGGTGTTGAGCCCGCGCTGGGCGGTGGTGGCGGTACGGAGCCCCTGACTGAACCGCGAGAACAGCCCACCCCCGGACGCGGCGCTCCGCCCGGCCCGCTGCACGTCGGCGGCGGCCCGGGTGGCGGCGGTACGCACCTGGTTCAGCCCGGCGCTCGCCTGAGTGGCCCCGGTCCGGAGCCGGCTGGTGGCGGTACTTGCCTGAGTGGCCGAGCTCCTGAACCGATCGACCGAACTGGTGGCCCCGGTGGCAGCGGTGCGCAGTCGACTTCCGGCCGCGCTGGTCTGGGTCATGGCGGTCCGGAAGCGGGTGAGCGCGCTCGTTGCCTGGACCAGTGCGGTTCTCATGGTCGACTCCTGTAGGGCGGGCGGGGCGGGGTGCTCATTTGTTCAACTGCCGGTCGATCCTGGCCATCTCTTCGGCGAGGGCCGCTGTTTGGGGAACCGCTCCCTTTACTACTCGGACAAAGTCAGAGATGGCCTTTCTGAGTTGCAACTCCTGCTGTTGCAACTGACGGAGACTTGGGACAGGTCCGACCTTTCCCCTCACCTTGGGAATATCATCGCGAGGGTTGCTTGAGCCATGTATTTTGTCGATCCGTCGATTGACCGATTTGAGGTCTGCCTTCTCATCGATTTCCGCCTGCATCTTGGAGAAATTCGGCAGCCCCGCGACGTCACGCTTCACCTTGTTCAGAGCATTCTGGGTTTCTCTGATTTTCGTCAGGAGGTTCTCGGGCTGAAGGTCGACAGTCCGATGATCGGCTTTCTTGAACCGGAGGACAAGATCCTGAAATATTTGATCATAGCGGTCCTGGAGGCCGAGTATCTTGATCGGGTCAAACGCGTTGAACTCGGCCTTGATTCCGTTGACCGCGAGATTGAGGCCGGCGACTTCAGTTTTGAGCCCGGTGATCGGCATGGGCGTAACCCATTCGGGCGTGATCGCCCGACGGACATGCGTGACGACGGCCTGGGCGAAGGAGGGCGATTCGATAAATTCCGGTAACCAGCTGGGGATTTGGGGATCGAGAAGCGAGGCCATGATTACTGTCCTGTCATCCTGGAGAACTCAGAAACGCCACGATCTCGACTGGGGTCGCTCCGCGTTCCTCCCCGGTGAACGTCAGGTCGCCCCCCGGAGCTGTAGCGGATACAGGGGTGGGGGCCGAGCCACCCCCCGGCCGCGGTACCGCCTCCGGATACTCCGCCGGTTCCGTGTCCTCGTCGCGGTGGACCGTTGCGAACATCCAGTTGGCGACCGCCAGATGGTCGACGACCGCCGCCAGCAGATGGTCCGTGACCGTCCACTCCGCCTGTTCGCCGTGGACCGCCCGGGCGAACGACGAGTCCGAGGGAAGGTGTTCGACCAGGACCCGAAGCCGGCGGGAGGAGAGCCGGCCCCGGTGCCAGTCGAGGAGGTCGACCCCGTAATGGCGGAGCAGATCCGCCTCCAGAGCCTCGGCGTGCTCGTCGACCAGCGCGCCGAGGCTCAGCCTTCCCCCAGCGACATGCCGGTGTCGTTGCCGTACGCCTCAAGGATCGCGGAGACGTCCTGCACACTCGTGTCGTACTTGCAGAACCGCTCGAACTGCTCCGCACCGAGCAGCAGCGCGAGCAGCCCGTCGATGTCGTTGTCGTCCAGCGCGGCGATCTGCTTGGCGATACTGCGCGGGAACTCGGTGGGCAGCCGGAACACATCCCCGTCCACCTCGAACTCCCAGTTCTTCCCGACCGCTTCGAGACGCTGGGCACGGGCGGCGTTGACGTTGAAGGGGGCCATGTCGGTGGAGCTCCTTGCTGAGAGAGGCGATTGAGACGAGAGAGGGTCAGGCCGCGCTGAAGCTCGGGTCCTTCATCAGGAAGGTCGCCAACGGAGCACCGTCCACCGTGGCCAGCGCGGTGAAGGTGACACCGAGCTTCACCGGAGCGGTACGGACGAGAGCGAGCTCCTCCGTCTCGGTCACCTGACCGCGGGCGACGATCAAGCGGTACTTGACCTCGTCGCCGTCCACGAACTCCAGCCCGAGCATCCGCTCGTCGAACTTCGGCTCGGCCGCCAGCTCGTACTTGTAGAGACCGGACCCGGTCGCCGTCTCCTTCACCTGCCCGCCGCCGAAGAAGAACGGCAGGGTGTCCTCGTTCAGCTGGAGCAGCTGGAACTTGAAGCTGAGATCGCGGTCGGAGTAGACGAACCTCGCCGAGCTGACGCTCTGCCAGGTGTCCACGGGGTCCAGCTTGTCCTTCTTGGAGATCTTGACCCCGTCGGTGGTGGTGTAGCCGAGGTCCTTCCACCCGGCACCCCACGCCGCGGCGGTGTCGGCGGGCGGCGCGGTCGCGAGCGGGGCGATGAGGACACGGCCATTGCCCGCGACCCGGATCTCCTTGGCGTTCGTTCCAGCCATCACTGCTCCTTGCTGGGAGATGGACATGACGTGCTGCTGTGGGAGTACGGCGAGGCCAGGCCGCCCGTGCGGCGAAGCGATGCCGGTGACAAGGCCGTTCACGCCGGTGATACGGCTGTTCAGGCCGGGCGGACCACCAGGCGGGTGGTCGAGACATAGCGGTTGGCACTGGCGTGCCGGTAGTCGGGCAGCCAGCGCGGCCCGTCCTCCTCGACGACGTCCACGACGGTCGCCCCGCCGTGCCGCACGCCTCGGAGCTGAAGCATCAGGGACCGGGCGACGAGGGAGACGGTGTGCGCCGACGCCTTGGAGGGGCCGTAGACCTCCAGGTCGACCAGCGGGTTGTCGAGCCGCGGGTCCTCCGCCCAGGCACCGCCCATCCGGGAGACCAGTACGGCGCGCTGCGAGCCGTCGAAGCCGGCGGGCGGCGCGACGTCGACGACTACGCCCGAAAGCTCGCTGCGGTCCTTGAGCAGGTCGACGACCAGCTGCTCCACGTCCGGGAAGGTGATGTACGGCTCACTCATCGGAGTCTTCGGCGTCCACGGCGCCTCCGGACTCCTCGACGGACTCCGCGGGCCGGGCGATGACACCGAGCAGTTCCCGCGCGGCGAGGTCGTCGACATCCACGACGTCACCGGGCTCGTGCCCGTTCCACCAATAGGTCAACTGGATCTTCTGCACAGCGTTTCCCCCGAAACATGAGGCTGTGAAGGCGCCTGAAGAGATCAACTTCCGTCGGTCAAAGGGAAGTTGATGCCCCAGGAACCGCAAATGTAACGGGCACCCCAAGCACAGCGTGAGCAACTTGCGGTCTCGAACGGATAACGATGACCGGAGGTGATGGCCAGGAGGCGATCGTGCGGGAGGACGAGAGGGGACAACAGCGGGAGACGCGAGAGCCCCGCCCCCACACACCCGGGGGACGGGGCTCCTCACACACCCGACCTGCCGTCAGCCGATCGACGTACCCGTCGCCGACAGCGCCTCCGTCACCGGCTGGAAGAACGTCTCGCCGCCGGAGGTGCAGTCACCGCTGCCGCCGGACGTCAGCCCGATCGCGCTGCTCCCCGAGAACAGCGAGCCCCCGCTGTCCCCCGGCTCGGCGCAGACATCGGTCTGGATCAGCCCGTTCACGATGTCGCCGTTGCCGTAGTTCACCGTCGCGTCCAGGCCGGTGACCTTCCCGGAGTGCACCTGGGTCGTGGACCCGCTCCGCGTCACCGACTGCCCGACCGTCGCCGACGCCGCCCCAGTGATCGCCTGCGCGGAGCCGTTGTAGAGGTCCACCTCACTGGGGTGATCGACGTTCGCGGTGTACTTCACCAGCCCGTAGTCGTTGCCGGGGAAGCTCGACGCCGCGTTGGTCCCGATCGTCTGGCCGCCGGCCGACCACGTAGGGATCGCCTCGGTGCAGTGCCCCGCGGTGAGGAAGTAGGGCTCCCCGCCCTTCACCACGTTGAAGCCCAGCGAGCACCGCCCACCGGACCCGTTGATCGCGTCGCCACCGGCGATGAAGGGCCTGAACTCTCCCTTCGTGCGCTGGAGTTGTGCCACCGTCCCCAACCCGTCGACCACCTTCGTGAGCTTGGCCCACTCGGCGGAGGACACCGTGCGGTCGGCCGTGACGACGACCTTGTTCGTCGTCGGGTCGGTGACCCAGGACGTCCCCGGGACGGTCGCGTCGCTCGCCAGCGTGGTGCGCGCGCTCTTCAGTTCGGCGAGCGAGTGGGACACGACTCTCGCCGAGGCCCCGGCCGCCGTCACGGTCCGCGCCGCGTCCTCGTCGAGCACGTTCACCACGAGAGTTCTGGTCTTCGCGTCGTAGAACGTCCCGGCCGCGTCCGCGCCGAGATCCGCCCCGAGGGTCGAGGCGAGCTTTCCGGCCGCGAGGGCTGAGAGGGTCTTGGCCTCGACCGGGGTCGTTGTCTCGCTGGCGTTCGCAGTCTGCAAGGTGACTCCCGCCGCGACCAGCGCGGCAACACCCGCACCCGTCACGACGATCCGCCGCCTGGGTATACGTCGGTGCTTCAACTCGGTTCCTCCGGTGGGGGGTCGGTCCGCGGCTTGTGGGGAGCTCACGGACCGGAAGGATGGCTGACGAGCGACCACTCTTCCGAAACCCACAGGGGGCGCACAAGGTTGACTTCCGGACGCGCGTAGAGCGCGACTCCACGCTCCCTCGGAGTTGACAGTGCACGATCATGCCAGGCGGGTTCACAGAGCAAACACAACCCCCGCGCGATTCATCACGCCCGCGTGAGGTCTAGTCCTGTCCTGAATCCGCCCCTCCGGAGACGACGTCCAACCGGGACGGAGGAGAGGCAAGTTGCTCCTGCATCGGTTGCTGGACCATCGGCACCACCGGTTGCTGAACCGACTGCCCCACCGGTTGCTGAACCGCCGGCACCACCGGTTGCTGAACCACCTGCTGCCCCTGCTGCGCCTTCTCCAGGAACCGCAGCAACTCCACCGGAAACGGCAGCACCAGCGTCGAGTTCTTCTCCGCCGCCACCGCCACCACCGTCTGCAACAGCCGCAGTTGCAGCGCGGCCGGCTGCTCGGACATCTCCTTGGCCGCCTCGGCCAGCTTCTTCGACGCCTGGAGCTCCGCGTCCGCGTTGATGACCCGGGCCCGCCGCTCCCGGTCCGCCTCGGCCTGCCGGGCCATGGACCGCTTCATCGTCTCGGGCAGGGACACGTCCTTGATCTCGACGCGGTCGATGGTCACCCCCCACTCGACCGCGGGACTGTCGATCATCAACTCCAGCCCCTGGTTGAGCTTCTCGCGGTCGGACAGCAGATCGTCCAGCTCGCTCTTGCCGATGATGGACCGCAAGGACGTCTGCGCCATCTGCGAGACCGCGAACCGGTAGTCCTCCACCCGCACGATCGCCTCGGCCGGCCCGGTCACCTTGAAGTAGACGACGGCGTCCACCCGCACGGTGACGTTGTCCCGGGTGATGCCCTCCTGCGCGGGCACCGGCATGGTCACGATCTGCATGTTGACCTTCCGGAGCTTGTCGACGCCCGGAACGATCATGGTGAACCCCGGCCCCCGCACCTCCGGCCGCAACCTGCCGAGGCGGAAGACCACGCCCCGTTCGTACTGCTTGACGACCCGCGCGGCCGCCATCGTGTACACCGCTCCGGCGGACACGAGCGCGACGCCCGCCGCCACCAGCTCCTCGACCATCGCGACCCCCAGGGTCCGAACCAGGCGCTCAAGGTGTGTACTTCGACGGTAACTCCGGCATGTACACAATGGGGAGACGGAGGACGCAGGTGACCCTAGGCACAAGGACACAGGACGGTCGCGGACTGACCGTCGAGGAGTACGGCGACCCGGACGGCACTCCGGTGGTCCTGCTGCACGGCACTCCCGGCGGCCGCTTCGGGGTCGTACCCGAGGACGTGCTGACGGCGCGCCCGCGCACCCGGTTCATCTCCTACGACCGCCCCGGCTACGGCGGGTCCGACCGGCAGCCGGGCCGACGCGTGGCCGACGCCGCCCGGGACGTACGGGACGTGGCCGACGCACTCGACCTGGGCTCCTTCTCGGTGCTCGGCCTCTTCGGCGGCGCCCCGCACGCCCTGGCCTGCGCCGCACTGCTGCCCTCCCGGGTCCGGCGGGCGGCCGCCCTGGCCTGTCCGGCGCCCCCGGACGCGCGGGACCTGAGCTGGTTCGACGGCATGGCCGACTCCGCCGTCGAGGAGTTCACCCTGGCCCTCACCGACCCGATCGCCTATGCCGACCGGCTCGCCTCCCGCGCCGCCGACATCCGCCGGGACCCCGCCCAGCGGCTCGTCGCACTGCGCGACGGGCTCACCGACTCCGACCGGCGGATCCTGTCCACCCCGGCGATCGGCGAGCCGTTGCTGCGGGGCTACCGCGAGGCGCTGCGGGATTCGCCGTACGGCTGGCTCGACGACACCCTCGCACTGCTCAGCAACTGGGGCTTCGACCCGGCGACCGTGACCAGGCCCGTCCTGCTGTGGCACGGAGCCGGGGACACCCTCTCCCCGGTCGGCCACTTCAAGTGGCTCGCGCATCACGTCCCGCGGGCCCGCCCCGTCCTGGCACAGGACGCCGGCCACTTCGGCGCCCTGGAGGCACTGCCCGCCGTACTGGACTGGCTCGCTCCGTCCGCCCCGTGACGGGACCGGACCCGGCAGCGAGCCCCCGCACGGCGCTCGCGTGCGGGGGCTCACCGGGTGTCGGCCGGGCTCCAGGGGTGCGAAAGGTCCCCGGGGGTTCCAGAACCTAGAAGACGCTGACGCCGTACGCGCTCAGTGCCTCGGTGACCGGCTGGAAGAAGGTCGTGCCGCCGGAGGAGCAGTTGCCGCTGCCGCCGGAGGTCAGACCGTAGGCGATACCGCTGTTCGAGTAGAGCGGGCCGCCGGAGTCGCCGGGCTCGGCGCAGACCGTGGTCTGGATCATGCCGTAGACGACGTCACCGCCGCCGTAGTTGACGGTCGCGTTCAGCGCGGTGACCCGGCCGCTGTGGATGCCGGTGGTGGAACCGCGCCGGTAGACCGTCGTGCCCACGGAGGGCGTGGCGGCGCTGGTGATGTCGACGCTGCCGACGGTGCCGGAGATCGACGAGACCGGGTAGCTCGACGAGTACTTGACGATGCCGTAGTCGTTCGTCGGGAAGCTGGACCCGGCCGTCGAACCCAGGGTGCTCGTGTGGCCCGAGTTCGACCACCAGGTGCCCGCGCCGTCGGTGCAGTGACCGGCGGTCAGGAAGTAGTAGGTGCTGCCGCTGCGGACGTTGAAGCCGAGGGAGCAGCGCCAGCTACTCGCATAGATGGCGTCGCCGCCGGAGATCAGCTTGTTGAACTTGCCCGGCGTCCGCTTGATCGTGAGCGCGTCGGCGTTGCTGCCGGCCTGCTCCTTGATCTTGGCGATCTCGGCCTGCGAGACCGTGCTGTCGACGGTGACGACGACACGGTTGCCGCTGACGGCCCAGGCGGTGCCGGGGATGTCCGCCTTGAGCACCGAGTTGCCGGCGCTCTTGAGCTCGGCGGTGCTGAACGGGGTCGCAGCGGTCGCGTTCGAGCTGGGGACCGCGATGGCGGCCGCGGCCACGAGGCCGGTGGTACCGGCGATCAGCCGGGTGCGTCTCGTGATGCCACTGCGGGGGGTGGTGCGCTTGATCCTCACGTTTCGTTCCCTCCCAGGGGAATTCGGGGGCCCGCGTGGGGTCGGGGCCCGTGAGGCGCAGTCGGAGGCATGTCCCGTCCGGGTTTCGAACACGTCGTGCCCCTGACAAGCGCTGAGGGGGAGTATTCGGCCGAACGACCGGTCGCCGCAAGGGCGCGTTTCGGCCGCGACTTTGACACACCTTTGCGATCCGGAGGGAACCTGGAGCACTCGGATCACGTCTGGCTCCCCCGCCGCGACGGCGACGCCCGGAGTCCTCCCCGGCGGCGGGAAAGGGCAGCTGAAGTGGTCGGCGAAGGCGCACGGCGGCAGGAGCGCCCGATGGAAGTAGATCGTCGTGCCGCCCTCGGCGTCCGGCGCGGCCGGGTACAGGAACCGGAATCGGTGACTCCCGCCCCTGCTCGTCGCATCGCCGAAAACCGCCCACGGCGAACCGTCGTGCGATCAGCCTGTCGACACGGGGGCGGGGAGCCCGAGGTGGGAGCGCAGGGTGGTGCCGCGGTACTCGGTGCGGAACGCGCCGCGCTCCTGGAGCAGCGGGACCACCCGGTCCACGAACTCGTCGAGTCCGCCCGGGGTCAGATGGGGGACGAGAATGAAGCCGTCGGCGGCCTCGCGCCGCACGTGCTCGTCGAGTTCGCGGGCGACGGCTTCCGGGGTGCCGGTGAAGAAGTGCCGGCCGCCCGCCTCGATCACGGTCTCCCGGATCGACAGCCCCTTCTCCTCGGACAGGGCCCGCCACTTCTCGGCGATCGCGACCGTGTCGCCGCGCCGGGTCCGCCCCTGGGTGAGCGCCGGATCGACCACCGGGCCGATGTCGGGGAGGGGGCCGTCCGGGTCGTAGGAGGACAGGTCGACACCCCAGATCTGCTCCAGGGTGAGGAGCGCGTTCTGCGGCGAGGTCTGCTGTCTGCGGATCTCTGCGGCGCGTTCCTGGGCCTCGGCCGCGGTGTCGCCGAGGACGACACCGACTCGGGGCATGATCTTCACGTCATCTCGCGCACGACCGTACTTGGCGAGCCGTCGCTTCACGTCGGTGCAGAAGGCGCGGCCGTCCTCCAGCGAGCTCTGCCACGTGCTGCGTCTTCCTGGCGGGTAACCCCCAGACCCCCAGCCGGAAAAGATCACGTCGGCGGCGGAGGCGGCGAACTCCCGTCCCTCTTCGGAGTCTCCGGACTGGATGACGACCGGGTGCCCCTGCGGCGAGCGCGGCAGGGTGAACTCGCCCGCGATGTCGAAGTGCCGCCCGCGGTGCGCGAACGGCCTCGGTATCCCGCCCGGCGTCCAGGAGTCCCACAACTCCCTTGCGATGTCGAGGAATTCGGCGGCCCGCGGGTAGCGCTCCGCCCGGTCCAGGTAGCCGCCGCGCCGGAAGTTCTCCCCGGTGAAGGCGTCGGAGGAGGTGACCACGTTCCACGCGGCCCGGCCGCCGCTGAGGTGGTCCAGGGTGGCGAACCTGCGGGCGAGTTCGTAGGGCTCGTTGAAGGTGGCGTCGACGGTGGCGGCAAGCCCGAGCCGTTCGGTGACGGCGGCCAGGGCGTTCAGGACGGTGATCGACTCGGGACGCCCGACCACGTCCAGGTCATGGATACGGCCCTTGTGTTCGCGCAGCCGCAGCCCCTCGGCAAGGAAGAAGAAGTCGAACAGCCCGCGCTCGGCGGTGCGGGCCAGGTGCGCGAAGGACGAGAACTCGATCTGGGACCGGGAGTCCGTATCGGCCCACACAGTGGTGGTGTTGACGCCCGGGAAGTGGGCCGCCAGGTGCATCTGCCTGCGGCTCACAACCCTCCCCCGGTCACGGCGTACTGGTTGGCGGGCCGGGCGAGGCCCAGGTGCTCCCTGAGCGTGCTGCCCGGGTAGAAGGTGCGGAACAGTCCGCGGTGCTGGAGCAGCGCCACCGTGCCGTTGACCAGCCGCTCCAGGTCGCGGAGCGGTTCGGCGGGGACGAGGTGGAAGCCGTCGACGACGCCTTCGCCGTGCCAGCCGGCGATCAGTTCCGCGAGGTCGACGGGGCCGCCCCGGTACAGGGGCCCCTGTGCGCTCTGCCGGGGGCCGCCCCCGCCGTGCCCCGGCTCCGCCGCGTGCTCACCGGCTCCGAGATCGACGAGCAGGCTCGCGAGGACCTTCAGCTGAGCGGGGTCACGGCCGTACTCGGCCGCCTGCGAGCGCAGTTGTGCGCGTACGTCGGCCGCCCGCCCGGCGCCGGTGACCCGCACCAGGGCCACGTCGGCGTACCGCGCGGCCGTCCGCCGGGCCTGGCCGTCGGTGGCGTCGACGACGCGGACGGGGTGGCCCTGCGGTGGCCGGGGCGCGATCGAGGGGCCCTTGACCGAGAAGGACGTGCCCCGGAAGTCGACGTGGTGGAGCTTGTCCCGGTCGATGAAGCGGCCGGTCGGCACGTCCCGTATCTCGGCGTCGTCCTCCCAGCTGTCCCACAACTTCGCTGCCACTTCGGCGACTTCACCGGCCTCCTGCCACAACGCGGCGGCGGCCGCCTGCCGGCGGCCGAAGAGGCGGGCCTCGCCCTCGGTGGTCGACACGTCGAGCCGCCAGCCGGCCCGGCCCCGGCTGACCCAGTCGAGGGTGGCGACGGCGGCCTGGACGTGGAAGGGCTCGGTGTGAGTGGTGGTGACGGTGGGCACCAGGCCGATCCGGCTGGTGGCGGGCGCGACGCGGGACAGCACGGCAAGCGCGTCGGGGCCGGGCCGGGCGAAGGTGTCGTCCAGCGTCACGAAGTCGAGCCCGCCGCGCTCGGCGAGCCGGGCGAGGGCGACGTGGGAGTCGGCGTCGTAGGCGGACTGCTGGTCCACGGCGACGGAGAGATGCAGCATCACAGCACCGCCTTCTTCTCACGGCCGGCGACCTCCGCGACCTCGGCGAGTTCGGCAAGTTCGGCGACCTCCGCGACCTCGGCGACCTCGGCGACCTCGGCAAGTTCGGCGACCTCCACGACCTCGGCGGCCTCCGCGACCTCGGCAAGTTCGGCGAGGAACAGCAGCGCGGCCCGGGCCGTCGCGTCGTTCTGCCGGAAGGCGGGCCCGCCGGTGCGGGGTCGGGTGAAGGCGCCGGCGGTACGGCCGTCGGTGTGCGGTCCGAGGGCGAAGCGCCGTGGGTGCGGTCGCCCTGACCGGTCCAGGAGCCGCCCGTCGGCCCGGTCCACCCGCAGCAGCCCGTCCGGGCTCTCGGCGACCCCCTCGGCGTGCAGCTCGCGCAGCAGCGGATCGAGGGCCCGCCGGACGGTGGGTTCGGGCAGCCGTGCCTCGACCAGTGCCCGGGCCTCGACCGAGGCCCCCGGCACGGACGGGCTCGACGCCCGGAACACCCCGTCCTCGGCGCGCACTTCCATGTCCGCGCCGACGAACCTGACCACCCCGGCCCGGGACAGCGCGAGCAGTTGCCGCAGCCGGGGCCCGGGCGGGCCGGACGCGAGATAGCTGAAGAAGCCGTGCCACCAGCCGCCGATGTCCCCGAGCTTCACCAACTGCCCGTAGACGGAGAGCAGTCCGAGGAAGACGGCCAGGTCCGGGCTGTGCGCGGGGTCGTGACGGCGGCTGAGATCCGCCTCGACGTACTCGCGCAGCCCCTCCTGGAGCTCCTCGTGCGACCCGAACCGCATGCCCTCCAGCGGGCGGTCGAGCCGGGCGAGGTCGAGCCGGTCGCCGGGGTCCGGCACGGCGGCGGCGACCAGCGCCCCGCGCTCGGCGGGATCCGCCACCGCGTAACTCTCCTCGAAGTCGGCCCAGGACATCGCGGTCCGCTCCGGGTGCACGGTGAACAGCCGGTGGTAGTGGGCGAACCCGAGCTCCTTCTCGACGAGGGGCCACACGTCCTCGCGACTGAGTCCGACAGCGGCTTCGCCGCGGGCGAAGCCCCCGGTCCGGGCCAGCAGCGCGTCGATCCGGTCCGGCCCCAGGAAGCGGGGCAGCGGCGGCTGGTCGCCGGTCCAGTCGTAGCCGATCTTCGAGTGGTACGGCACTCCGCGCCGCGATCCGACGTGGAGCACCGGCTCCCGGCCCGAGGGGACGTAGGTGTCCCCGTCGTACCGTCCGCCCCGGCCCTCGGTGAGCAGCACCATCAGGTCGACGAAGGCGAGCCCGAAGCCGCGGACCAGGACGGGTTCGCCGGGCGCGAGGGCGGACAGGTCGCTGTCGGCGGTGAAGTCGGGCGGCAGATGGACCAGGCCGTGGGTGCGGGCGTACTCGGCCAGGTCGCGCTGTTCCGTGTCGAGTTCGGCGTCGAGGTGGCCGAGCGCCAGGACGACCAGGTCGGCGAGGAGCGGGTGCGGCCGGCCCTCCAGCCAGACCTGCTGCCGACCCTCGCGGGGTCCGCTCACCCGCACGGCGCGCAGCGGGTGGTGGTGCACGGTGACGCCGTCCGGAAGCGCGGCCACCGCCCGTTCGTGGACCCAGCGCAGATAGGCGCCCTGGAGCTGCCGGTCGGCGAAGGTGCGGCCGTCGATGCCGGCCCACTCGTGCAGGGTGGGGCCGGGGTTCACGGGTCCTGCCATGTCCACGGTCTCGTCGGTGAACATGGTGACGTCCTCGGCGTGCGAGTTCATCCACAGCAGCGGGGACTGGGACGCGCGCCAGATGCGTCCGGCGCCGGGCGGATGCGGGTCCACGAGGTGCACGTCCAGGCCGTGGCCGTCGTACAGCTCGGGGGCGTTGGCGGCGATCCGCTCGATCAGACCGGTCCCCCGCGGACCGGCCCCGACGATCACCAGTGAGCGTCTCATCGGGTGCGCTCCCGCATGGCCCGCGGCAGCACGATCCGGCCGAGGCGGCGTCGGCGGACGATCGTCGGGGAATCCGCGTGCTCCGGTATGCCGGGCGGGGCGGGGTCGTGGGCGAGGGTGTCGATGGACATGCGAGGGCTCCGTGGCATCGAGTCGTGAACTCGGACGTTGCCTTCACACGTTGCGGCCGAGCCCCTCAGCAGGGCCGCCCTTCGAGACTACGGGGGCGTTTCCCCTTGCTGTCAAGGTCGTCCACACTGTGAGCCGTACATCTCAAGTCGGTTGACGACAAACCGCATGCCTGTTCCACTTACCCCATGCATCCACAGCAGTGGCTGGTCAAGCGCTCTCACATCGACCTCGGTCGCGTGTGGTCCTCCTCCTGTTGAGCTGACCCACTGCGCGCCCCCGTTCCGCGGGGCGCCTTTCGCGTTCTCCTCGCTTTTCCACGTTCTGCGCCTTCACACGAGCACCCTCCCCTCACCCAGCGCGCTTCCCCTCTCCTCGGGGCGGCGCGAAAAACCTGGACCGCGCCGGAAGCATGTCCGGCCGGTCACCGGGCAGCCGGATTCGAGATCTTCCCACCCCGGCAACAGAACTGACGATGCTTCAGACGACTCTCCGCCTCACCCGTTTGCCCCACCCGTCACCCATACGCCCCGAAGAATCATATTTCACTCACAGTCAGCAGCCGTATGGGAAACGACCCTTGGGGCACCCGGCCTCTCGACGTATTCCCTGTGCACCAGTACCGTCACAAACCCCCCGCGCGGCGGCTATCCACTTGGCGCGCGATCCGCATCATGGATGACCATAGGGATACATAAGCAAGACAGACCGCTGTGAGAGGAGGCGTCCATGGGATCGGTGCGCAAGGCGAGTGCCTGGCTGGGCCTCGTTGACGACAACGATGACGAGCGTTACTACGACGACGACGGCTACTCCGAAGGGACCGAGCCCGGGGATGCCTGGGTCACCGACCCACGGGTCAAGGTGGCCTCGGACGTCGCCGAGGAGAAGGGCCGCCGGATCGGCACGGTGACCCCCGACAGCTTCAGAGACGCCCGGGCCATCGGCGAGATGTTCCGCGACGGCGTCCCCGTCATCATGAACCTCACCGCGATGGAGGCCGGTGACGCCAAGCGCGTCGTCGACTTCGCGGCCGGGCTGATCTTCGGACTGCGCGGCTCCATCGAGCGGGTGTCCACCCGGGTGTTCCTGCTGACCCCCGCCAACACGGAGATCGTGAACGGCGACCCGGCACAGCACCGCACGGACGGCTTCTTCAACCAGAGCTGAGGCAGGGCCGCTCGTCGGCCCTGCCCCCGCGCATGCTCTACCGGAACGCGTCCAGTCCGGTGAGCGCCTTGCCCAGCACCAGCTGGTGCATCTCGACGGTGCCCTCGTACGTCAGCACCGACTCGAGGTTCGTCGCGTGCCGCATCACGGGGTATTCGAGGGAGATCCCGTTGGCACCGAGGATCGTCCGTGCCGTACGGCAGATCTCGATGGCCTCGCGGACGTTGTTGAGCTTGCCGAAGCTGACCTGCTCGGGACGCAGGCGGCCGGCGTCCATGCGGCGTCCCAGGTGGTGGGCGAGCAGGATCCCCTTGTGCAGTTCGACCGCCATGTCGGCGAGTTTGGCCTGGGTGAGCTGGAAGCCACCGATCGGCCGCCCGAACTGCTCGCGCGTCTTCGCGTAGTCGACGGCGGCCTCGAAACAGGACCGCGCCGCGCCCATCGACCCCCACACGATCCCGTACCGTGCGTGCGAGAGACAGCTCAGCGGCCCCTTGAGCCCGGCGACCTCCGGCAGCACCGCGTCGGCGGGCAGCCGTACGTCGTCCAGGACCAGCTCGCTGGTGACGCTGGCCCGCAGCGACCACTTGTGCTTGATCTCCGGCGCCGAGAAACCCTGCACGTCGGTCGGCACCACGAACCCGCGGATCCCGTTGTCGGTCTGCGCCCACACCACGGCGACCCCGGCGACCGAGCCGTTGGTGATCCACATCTTGCGCCCGTTCAGGACCCAGTCCGTGCCGTCCTTCTTGGCGTACGTCCGCATGGAGGCGGGGTCGGACCCGTGGTCCGGCTCGGTCAGCCCGAAGCAGCCGATGACCTCGCCGGCTGCCATGCGGGGCAGCCAGGTCTGCTTCTGCTCCTCGCTGCCGAAGCGGTGGATCGCGTACATGGCGAGGGAGCCCTGCACCGAGACGAGGGAGCGGATCCCGGAGTCGGCCGCCTCCAGCTCCAGACAGGCGAGCCCGTACTGCACGGCGGAGGCGCCGGCGCAGCCGTACCCGCTGAGCGACATTCCCAGCGCGCCGATCTCCCCGAGCTCACGGGCCAGTTCCCTGATCTCCGGCAGCTCGCCCTTCTCGTACCAGTCGGCGACACGCGGCAGGACGCGGTCGGCGGCCCAGGCCCGCACGGTCGCGCGGATCGCCAGGTCCTCCGGCTCCAGCAGGTCGTCGATGCCGAGCGGGTCGGCGGGGTCGAACGGGGGCATGGCACATCCTCCGGCGGGCGAGCGGGTGGGCGGGCAAGCGTGCGGCTCGAAACTAGCAGCGCTAATTAACGAAACTAGCAGCGCTAATTAACCTTCCTGGGCCGACGTTACAACGCGGGTCCACCGAGAGCCAGACGCCCGCCCCGCAGGACGCACGTCAGGCCGAGACGCGGGACTCCGCGACCTCACGGGGCGAGGGCAGCTCGACTGCCGTAGGCGTCTCACCGCACTGCATGGTGCGCGGCAGCCGCAGCGCCATCACCGCGCCCAGCACCAGCAACCCCGCACTGACCAGCAAGGTCACGTGCAGACCGTGCACGAAGGCGTCCCGGGCGGCGCGGCGCAGGGCGACCCCGGCGGATCCGCCGAGGCTGCCGGCGACGTCGTAGGCCTCACCGAGGGAGTGCCCGGCCGACCGGGACGCCGACTCGGGGACCCCGGGCACGCCCGAGAGACCGGGGGCGTAGGCCGCGTTCATCACGCTGCCGAGCAGGGCGATCCCGATGCCGGCGCCCAGTTGGTAGGAGGTCTCGCCGATCGCGGCGGCTCCGCCGGCCTGCTCGGGGGGTGCCTCGCTGAGCATCGACTCGTACGCCCCGAACAGCGTGGTCTCCAGGCCGAAGCCGAGCAGGACGAACCCGAACAGCAGCAGACCGGTGTTGTCGCTGTCGCCCATCGCGGTGAGCAGCAGGACGGCCACGGCGGTGAGACAGAACCCGGCGCTGACCATCCGGCGCGGACCGAACCGCCGCAGCAGACGCGCCCCGGCGAGCCCGGCCGCCATCGCGGCGACGGTGAGCGGCAGCAGTCGCAGACCGGTCTCCAGCGGGGAGAGGTCCAGGACCAGCTGGAGATACTGCGCCGCGATCAGTTCGAGGCCCACGAGGGCGAGCATGGCGAGGACGATGCAGCCGACGGAGGTGCTGAACGCGGGGCGCGCGAACATCCGCAGGTCCACCAGGGGGTGGGTGCGTCGCCGCTGCCGTCGTACGAACAGGACCATCAGCAGCGCGCCCACGATCAGCGGGACCGCGGTGAAGGCGTCGAGCTCACCGCCGCCGAGCCGCTTCACGCCGAGCACCAGGGCGAACAGGCCGGCGGCCGCCGTGAGGGCGCCGACCACGTCCCAGGGGCCGTCCACGCTGCCCTTCGACTCGGGCAGCAGCAGTCGGCCGACCGGCAGACTGACCAGCATCAGGGGGATGTTGACGAGGAAGACCGAGCCCCACCAGAAGTGCTCCAGCAGGAAGCCGCCGAGCAGCGGGCCGACCGCCGCGCCGACCGCGGCGACCGCGCTCCAGATGCCGATCGCGAGCGCCCGCTCACGCCGGTCGGGGAAGACCTGGCGCAGGATCGAGAGGGTCGCGGGCATGATCATCGCGCCGCCGACGCCGAGCAGGGCCCGCGCCAGGATCAGCACCTGGGCGCTGTCCGCGAGGGCGGCGACCGCGGAGGCGACACCGAAGAGGCCGTAGCCGAGCAGGAGGACGCGTCTGCGGCCCACACGGTCGCCGAGCGTGCCGAAGAGGATCAGCAGCGAGGCGCAGACGAGCGGATAGACGTCGACGATCCAGAGCAGTTCTATCGCGCCGGGCTTGAGGTCCTCGGTGACGGCGGGCACCGCCACATGCAGCACCGTCGCGTCGAGGGCGACCAGGAGCAGGCTGACGCAGAGGACGACCAGGACGACCCAGCGGTTTGCACCGGCCCCGGCCGCCCGACGGCGCAGCGCTGCGGCGGCCGTGGTCGTCCCGGACATGTACGTACCTCCCAGAAGTTCCCTCGCGTTCGGCGGGCACACGGGGTGGGGACTCCCCATGATCTCGGCCGGAGAGGAGCGGCTGTCTCCGGCCCGCGCAGCGAACGGCGGGTGACACGTCAGCGTACGCGAGTTCGCGCGTTCGCCCAGTGGTGGACCTCTCAGACATGGGACAGAACTCGTGTGGCGTACACCACTCCGGTTGTCTCCTCGCGCGCCCCTGGGGGCCGGGCGGTCCGGCGTGCGGTCGATAATCGGACCCGTGACCGATCTTGGAACGCGCCCCGGACGGGCCCTGCGCCGAGCCGCCCCGGCACTGCTCGGCTACGCGGCCGTCCGCGCCCTGGGCCTTCTCGCGCTGGCCCTGTGGAGCGCGGTGCGCGACAAGAGCGCGTACACCTTGCTGACGGCCCGGTGGGACGCGCTCTGGTACACCCGGGTCGCCGAACTGGGCTACGGCTACGAGGTGCGCCTGCCCAACGGGGACGTGCACTCCAACCTGGCCTTCTTCCCGCTGCTGCCCTGGCTGGAGCGGCTGCTGTCCGCGCTGACGCCTCTGTCGTACGCCGACGCGGGCTTCGTGGTCTCCCTGCTCGCCTCGCTCGCCGCGGCCTGGGGTGTCTTCGCGGTGACGGACCACGTGTACGGCGGCCGGGCCGGCGTCTGCGCGGTCCTGCTGTGGGCCGTCCTGCCCGTCGGGATCGTCCAGTCGATGGCGTACAGCGAGTCGCTGTTCACGGCACTGGCGGCGTGGTCGCTGTACGCGGTCCTGACGGGGCGGTGGGTGACGGCGGGCCTCCTGGCCTCCCTGGCAGGCCTGACCCGCCCGGTCGGACTGGCGGTGGTGGCGGCGGTGTGGGTGACGGGCGCCGCGGCCTTCCTGCGGGAGCGACGGGACGGGGGCGAGACCGCGGCGGTCACCTTCGAACGGGACCGGAGCGAGGCCTCGGCGGTCACCGGCGAACAGGACCGGAGCGACAAGCGGGCGGTCACCGGCGAACAGGACCGGAGCGAGAAAGCGGCGGTCACCGGCGAACAGGACCGAAGCCGGGCCGGGGGTCCCACCTCGGGGCGAAACCGAAGCGCGGCGGACACGGGCGGCGCCCGTGCGGTCGGACGCGCCCCCGAGGCCGGGACGGCGTCCCTGACCAGGCGCGCGCCGGGCCCCGAGCGCGCACTCGCCCCTTCACACTCCCCCGGCGTCGGAGTCGGCGTGGCCCTGGGCATGGCGCTGGCCCCCCTCGGCACCGCCGCCTACGTCCTGTGGGTCGGTCACCGCACCGGCAAGGGTCCCCTCGGCTACCTCGACGTCCAGGCCGGCTGGCGGAACGGGTTCGACGGCGGGTACGCGTTCGCCCGTTTCGTCGGCGACAAGTTCACGTCGTTCCCGTCGGCGCTCGCCGGAGCCGGACTGATCGTCGGGGTCGCGCTGATCATCTGGCTGTACGTGATCTGCGTGCGCCAGGGCCAGCCGCTGCCCCTGTTGGTGTACGCGGGGGTCGTCACGGCACTAGCCCTGTGCGCGTCGAGCTACTTCGGCTCGAAACCGCGCCTGCTGATGCCCGCCTTCCCCCTGCTGCTCCCCCTCGCCCTGGCCCTCGCCCGCGCGAGGACCCGCAGGTCAGCCGCGGTCGTGGCCGCCGTCGCCGTCGTGTCCGCCCTGTACGGCGCGTTCTGGCTGAACGGCTCAGGTCCGCCATGATCGACGGGTCGGCCCCCCGGGCGTCGATGAGCGGCCGGACAATTCCGCCCCATGATTCGGTGAACGAATTCATAAGGGCCATAAAACCGGAACCCAGAATGATCAAAGGAATTGAAGGGCGGAGCCGCCCACCTTTGCGGATTCGCTGGAAATAAACCCCCGCCTGAGAGGAATCCCACATCACATCGTCATCACAAAGCCGCTGATTCGACAGGGAACAGAGCTCACTCGCTGTAACGTCGATTGGGTGCGTACCGAACGAAACCCCACCCGTCTGGACCGGGTGTTCGCCAGACTGGACCGTGAGCCGGAACGGCCGGCCCACCTCAGCGTGCCGAGGGCGAGCCGTCACCGGACCGTCCTCGTGGTCGCGGCCCTGGCGTTCTACCTGGCGATCGTGTGGCTGGTGGTGACCACCTCGTGGCTGGTCCGCCTCGACTGGCAGGTCATGTTCTTCCGGCCGTACCAGCAGTGGGCGTCCATCCACTGGTTCGTCGACTACTACGTGGTGCTGGGCCAGCGCGGCCCGACCGCGGTGATGGTCGCGGCCTGGCTGGGCTGGCGTTCCTGGCGGCAGCACACCCTGCGCCCGCTGCTGACCCTCGGCACCTCGCTGCTGCTGCTGAACATCACGGTCGGCGCCGCCAAGTACGGCATGGGACGGCTCGGACCGCACTACGCCACCGTCATCGGCTCGAACGAGATGGGCATGGGCGGCGATATATTTCCCAGCGGCCACACCGCGAACGCCGTGGTGACCTGGGGAATCCTGGCCTACTTGGCCTCCACCCCGAGAGCCCGCCGCTGGCTGTCCGCGATCTCCGCGGTCACCTCGCTGGGCGTCGGCATGGCCACCGTCTACCTCGGTACGCACTGGCTGAGCGACGTCCTGCTGGGCTGGGTCGCGGGACTGCTGATCCTGCTGGCGCTCCCCTGGTTCGAGCCGCTGATCGCCCGCACCGAGGTCTACGCCTTCGACCTGCGCGACCGCTGGCGGGCCCGCGGCGGCGTCAGGGCCCCGGCCCCCGTCACCCCGGTCACGGCCCCCGCACCGGCCCGGCTCAAGCCACTCACCGCCCCGCAGAACGAGACCGCGGCCCGCGAGGCCGTCGCTCCGCCGCGCGGACCCAGGACACCGATCCATCTGTCCCCCGGCCCGCACACCAGCCGCTCGGAGCGCACCCCGGTCACCCCGGTCGGCAGCCGCCGTCCACCCCACTCCGACCGCCTCGTACGCGGCACCCCGTCCTCGGCCACCCGCCCGCTGACCGGCGGCTGACCGCCCCCTCCGCAGGTACGCACACCACCTCGCAAGCGGACCACGACGAAGGCCCCGGCTCCTGGAATGGAGCCGGGGCCTTCGTCGTCGTACCGGGCATCTCAGCCCTTCCAGGTACCGGGATCTCAGCCCTTCCAGGTACCCGGGGAGCTCAGCCCTTCCAGGTACCGGGATCTCAGCCCTTCCAGGCCCGCGCGACGAAGCCGTCCTTCACCTCGAAGTTCAGCCGGCCCGCGCGGTACTCCATCGTGATGATCGCCCCCGGCGGCAGCGACCGGACCGTCGGCCAGCCCCGCTCGCGCGCGATCCGCTCGGCGGCTGCGGAGTCGAGGCCGACGTAGGTGTCCGGGCTGTCGTCGGGTTCGGCGGACGGTGTGGGAATGGGTGCCATGGCGCCACGCTAGGCCCTGCCCGGTGACTGCGGAAGTCCGTACCCGGCCCCCCTCCTGTCACGCTTCTGTCACAGGATCAAGGTCCGCGTTTCCCTTGCGGTGCGTCACACGGACGGGCGTTTCCCTAGCCCTTCCGCGGGTATTCGAACGAAATTCCCGCGTGTCCCCCGACTTCCCCGAAAGGACTGTGAGAAGGCTGGGTGGAGAACAGCCGCGGCCCCTTTGCCCGCCTATACCGGACAGGGCCCGGGAAGCTGACGCCGCATAAGAAATACACGGTTCCGGCACAGAACCCCCTTACGCCCCCTGTCGCCGCGCACGACGGCGCGAGCATCATGGCGTGAGCCGAGCGAAGGGGCGAGCGATGGGGACGCAGACCGCGCAGGCGACGACAGGACCGGTGCGGACCAGGAGGCACAGGCGGCGCGGGCGGCTGGTCGTGGACTGGCTGACCACCACCGACCACAAGAAGATCGGCCACCTGTATCTGATCACGTCGTTCGCGTTCTTCCTGGTCGGCGGGATCATGGCCCTGCTGATGCGCGCCGAGCTCGCCCGCCCCGGGCTCCAGATCATGGACAACCAGCAGTACAACCAGCTGTTCACGATGCACGGCACGATCATGCTGCTGCTGTTCGCGACCCCGAGCTTCGCGGGCTTCGCCAACGAGCTGATGCCGCTCCAGATCGGCGCACCGGACGTGGCGTTCCCGCGGCTGAACATGCTGTCGTACTGGTTCTTCCTGTTCGGCGGCCTGATCGTGCTGGGTTCACTGCTCGTGCCGACCGGCCCCGCCGCCTTCGGCTGGTTCGCCTACGCGCCCCTGAACAACTCCGCGCACTCCCCCGGGGTCGGCCCCGACCTGTGGATCATGGGCCTGGCGCTGGCGGGCTTCGGCACGATCCTCGGGGCGGTCAACTTCATCACCACGATCATCGGGATGCGCGCGCCCGGCATGACGATGTTCCGGATGCCGATCTTCACCTGGAACACCCTGTTCACGTCGATCCTGATCCTGCTGGCGTTCCCGGTGCTCGCCGCCGCCCTGCTGGTCCTGGAGGCGGACCGGCGCTTCGGCTCGCAGGTCTTCGAGGCGGGCAACGGCGGGGCGCTGCTGTGGCAGCACCTGTTCTGGTTCTTCGGGCATCCCGAGGTGTACATCATCGCGCTGCCGTTCTTCGGGATCATCACGGAGATCATCCCGGTCTTCAGCCGCAAGCCGATCTTCGGCTATCTGACGCTGGTGGCGGCGACGATGTCGATCACCGGTCTGTCGATCGTGGTGTGGGCCCACCACATGTTCGTCACCGGCGCGGTGCTGCTGCCGTTCTTCTCGTTCATGAGCTTCCTGATCGCCGTGCCGACCGGGGTGAAGTTCTTCAACTGGACCGGAACCATGATCAAGGGCTCGCTGTCCTTCGAGACACCGATGCTGTGGGCCACGGGCTTCCTGGTGACGTTCCTGTTCGGCGGTCTGACCGGGGTGCTGCTGGCCTCGCCGCCGCTGGACTTCCACGTGTCGGACACCTACTTCGTGGTGGCGCACTTCCACTACGTCGTCTTCGGCACGGTCGTCTTCGCGATCTTCGCCGGCTTCTACTTCTGGTGGCCCAAGTTCACCGGGAAGCTGCTCGACGAACGGCTCGGCAAGATCCACTTCTGGACGCTGTTCGTGGGCTTCCACACCACGTTCCTGGTGCAGCACTGGCTGGGCGCGGAGGGCATGCCCCGCCGGTACGCGGACTATCTCGCCGCGGACGGCTTCACCGCCCTGAACACGGTCTCGACGATCGGCGCGTTCCTGCTCGGCATGTCGACGCTGCCGTTCCTCTACAACATCTGGAAGACCGCGAAGTACGGCGTGCCGGTCGAGGTGGACGACCCCTGGGGCTTCGGGCGCTCCCTGGAGTGGGCGACCTCCTGCCCGCCGCCGCGGCACAACTTCACGACGCTGCCGCGGATCCGTTCCGAGTCCCCCGCGTTCGACCTGCACCATCCGGAGTACGCGGCCCAGGCTCCGCAGCCGGAGCCGAAGAGCGAGCAAGCGAGCGAGCAAGCCGGTCACGAACCGTCCTGATCGCCTCGGTCAGCTCGGCGGGCTCCAGCACCTCGAACTCGAAGCCGGTCAGGACCACGTGGATCACCATGACGTCGAGACTGGAGGCCCCGGTGCGCAGTATGCAGCTGCCGGGCCCCTCCGCCTCCAGCACCCCGGCGCTCGGTGAGATCCGCTCGGCGGCCTCCTCGACGGGCACCAGCAGCCGTACGACCGCGTGGGAGGCGTACGCGCGCGTGGAGACGCCTCGCGAGACATAGGCGGCCAGGTCGTCGGCGGGCGGGGTGCGCGGGGTGAAACGGGGGCCGTGCGGCGGCTTCGGAGTGATCCGGTCGACGCGGAAGGTCCGCCAGTCGTCGCGGTCCAGGTCCCAGGCGACCAGGTACCAGCGCCGCTCGCTGCACACCAGGCGGTGCGGTTCGACGGTACGGCGGCTGACCGCACCCCCGTGGTCGCTGTACTCGAAGCGCAGGCGCTCGGCGTCCCGGCACAGGTGGGCGAGCTCGGTGAGGACGGCGGGGTCGACGGCGGAGGGCTGGGGGCCGCGCAGCATCGGCACGGTGAACGCGTTCAGGGCACCCACCCGGCGGCGCAGCCGGCCCGGCAGGACCTGCTCCAGCTTGGCGAGGGCCCGCACCGAGGTCTCGCCGATGCCCTCGATGCCCTGCCCGGCGGCGGTGCGCAGTCCGACGGCGACCGCGACGGCCTCGTCGTCGTCCAGGAGCAGCGGGGGCAGCTCGGCGCCCGCGCCCAGCTGGTAGCCGCCGCCGGTGCCGGGGCTGGCGTTGACGGGGTAGCCCAGCTCGCGCAGCCGGTCCACGTCCCGGCGCACGGTGCGCGGGGTGACGCCGAGGCGGGCGGCGAGGTCGGCGCCGGACCAGTCGCGGTGGGCCTGGAGGAGCGAGAGCAGGCGCAGCAGTCGTGCCGAGGTCTCCAACATGGAGCCGAGTCTGCCAGTCATCGCGGACAGTAGCTGTCCGCAAGTCTTCCTACCGTGGACTCATGGCAGACAACAGCGTGCACAGCCACCGGATCGACATCCCGCAGGCCCAGCTCGACGACCTGCACACCCGCCTGGACCTCACCCGCTGGCCGGACGAACTCCCGGACGCCGGCTGGGCGTACGGCGCCTCCCTGCCGTATCTCCGCGATCTCGCCGGGTACTGGCGGAACGCCTACGACTGGCGCAAGCACGAGGCCGCCCTCAACGAACTCCCGCAGTTCGTCACCGAGATCGACGGCGCCCGGGTGCACTTCCTGCACCTTCGCTCCGCCCGCCCGGACGCGCTCCCGCTGATCCTGACGCACGGCTGGCCTGGCTCGGTGGTGGAGTTCCTCGGGGTGATCGGCTCCCTGCGCGAGGACTTCCACCTCGTGATCCCGTCCATCCCGGGCTTCGGCTTCTCCGGGCCGACGCGCGAGGCGGGCTGGAACGTCAACCGGGTCGCCCGCGCCTGGGCGGAGCTGATGCGCAGGCTCGGCTACGAGCGGTACGGCGCCCACGGCGGCGACATGGGCGCGCTGATCTCCCCCGCGCTGGCCCGTGTCGCCCCCGAGTCCGTGGTCGGCGTCCATGTGAACGCCGCCTCGGTCGGCTTCATCCCGCTCGGCCCGGTCGACGAGGAGGCACGCCAGGGGCTGACCGACCGCGAGCTGAGGAGCCTCGCGAGCATCGCCGACTTCACCACGGACGGCTTCGGCTACAACGTCCTCCAGTCGACCCGACCGCAGACCCTGTCGTACGGCCTGACCGACTCGCCCGTCGGCCAACTGGCTTGGATCATGGAGAAGTTCCAGGCGTGGACGCACTCCTCGGCGACCCTGCCGGAGGACGCGATCGACCGGGACACCCTGCTCACCAACGTGATGCTGTACTGGCTGACCGGCACGGCCGGTTCTGCGGCCCGCATGTACTACGAGAACAGCCATGTGCCGGACTGGTTCCCGACGTCGAACTCCGGGGTGCCGACCGCGGTGGCCAACTTCGGCGAGGACGTGGCGATCCGCCGCTGGGCCGAGCAGGCCAACACCGTGGTCCGCTGGACGGAGTTCGACCGCGGCGGCCACTTCGCCGCCCTGGAGGTCCCGGAGTTGCTGTCCGGTGACGTCAGGGAGTTCTTCGGCGCACTGCGCTGAGGGACACCGACAGGTCACTGCCGGTAGGACAGTTGCGGAACGTCGAAGCAGGTGTCGTTCATGTCGCCCTGGGTGACCCAGCCGCGGCCGTCCTTCCAGCGGGCCACCGAGAGGCAGGTCTCGCGGTCCTCCGGCGGCTCGGAGAGGCGCTCGAACGTGACGGGGACGAGGAGGCCGTCCGCGGTGTAGCCCTGGCTGCGGTTCATGTACGCGTCGACACACGCGCGCGTGATGCCCTGCTCCGCGCACGACCTCGCCGCGTCGGTGAACCACATCGCGGCCGCCCAGCCCTCCAGTTGCCACTGGGAGTGCGTCCTGAGCCCCTTCGTGGCGTCCCTGAAGGCACGTACCGCCGCATTGCCGGTGTCCTCGAAGTTCCGGCTGGATCCGGTGGCCCAGAGGGAGTTGCGGCAGTGCGGGGCCTCCTTGTAGTCGTCCGGCACGGTGGAGGCCCAGTTCTGCACGTTGGTGACCTTGGCGGTGACCTCGACCCCGGCCCCGTCCATCGCCTCGCAGAGCTGGGCGTTGCCGTGGCTGTCGACGGCATCGAAGACCAGGTCGACGCCCTGCTCCTTGAGATCGGCCGCCACGGCACGGAAGTTGGGCAGCGCGAAGTCGACCTGCTCGGTGACCACCTTGTAGCCCTCGGCCCTCAGGCCCTGCTCGACGAGGTCGGCGTAGGCGGCGGAGGCGGCCTGGTTGTACGACACGACCGCGGCCGTACGGGCCCCGTGCTCGCGCTTGAAGTAGCGGTACACCTCGGTGCCGCCGTACTGCTTCCCGCCCCAGCCGGTGGTGCCGTCGCGGGGCGCGAGGCTGCCGTAGATGCCGTAGAGGTGCGGCCAGGTGTCGTAGGCGGCACCGATGGGCTGGCCGCCGATGTCGGGCACGCGCGCGTGGGAGACCCGGGAGGCACCCGCGTAGTCGAGGGCGGTGGTCGCGACCAGGGCGACCACCTTGTCCTCGTCGAGCAGCCGGTGCACGCAGGTGTTGTTGCCGACGCCGCTGCCGCCGTCGTCGCACTCGCGCACCTCGACCCGGCGTCCTCCGACGCCCCCGCGCGCGTTGAGCCGCTCGAAGTACGCCTTGGCCCCGTCGCGGGGGCCGGTGAAGGCGTCGCCGCCGACCGGGCTGGTGGCGCTGGTGACGATCCCGACCCGGATCGGCCCGGCTTCCTGGGCGGGGCCGGCGCGCTCCCGGTGCTCGAAATCGCTCTCCGGCAGCCGGCTGCCGCACGCCGTGCCCACCGCGAGCAGCAGCACCGCGAGGGCGGCCTCAGCAGCCCGGCAGCGCCGACGCCGTGGCATTGCCGCTCAACTGGACCAGCGCGCACAGGGTGTTGACCGACACCTTCCAGTGGCCGCCCTCCTCGACCGCCGTGCCGGAGGCGTCCGGAAGGGCCGTGGCGCCGTTCAGGAGCAGGGTGTACGTCACGGTCGCCTGGTCCGGTTTCGTGAACTGCACCTTGGTGACCTGCGCCTTCACCTGCCCGCCGCGCTGATCGCCGCTGAAGGCCTGGAGCACCGGGCCCATCTCGTCGCCGTTCTCGAGGACGGCCTGCTTGTCCTTGGTCGAGGTCTTCGGGTCGAAGAACTTCTGCCAGTTCGTCCTGATCTCGCGCCGGGCGGCCGCCGCGTCGGCGGGTCCGCCGGTCGACGGGGCCGCGGACGGTGTGCTCCGCTCCACCGAAGGCGTCGGGGGCGGGCTCTCGCTGCCGCCGCCGCTGTCGTCGCTGCACGCCGTGAGGGCCACGGCGAGGACGAATCCCGCCACCAGCCCCCGGCTGCCGTTCCCCCACGTGCGGTCGCTCCCGAGAACCATCTGGCTCACCACCGGGTGTCGGTCCGGGCCACGTGCGCCCAGTGCTTTCAGGGTCAGCTTCAAGAAGGCATAGTGCAAGCGATTGGTGGACTTGCACAGGGTCAGGCACGCGACATGTGGGAGCCAGAGATGCGGACAGCCCGACTGCGGACCGTGCACCCCGTCCTCTGGGCCGGCTGGGCCGCCCTCGCCGCGGGCGCGGTGCTCTGCGTCCTCGGCTGGTACGGCGTCTCGGGCGAGCGTTACGCCGAACGGCAGCTGCCCTACCTCGCCTCCTGCACGGTGCCCGGAGCCGCGCTGATCGTCGCCGCGGCCGTCCTCCTCACCCACGGCCGGGGCGCGCTCGCCGCCACGCGCGTGGAGGAGCTGTACGGCCTCCTGGTCGCCGCGGACCCCGGCCCCGCGGAGGACTCCGGTACGGCGGCCGGGGCGCCCCTCGCGGTGAGCGGGGACCTGCTGATGGTGCCCGGCGGCACGCTCTGGCACCGCGCGGACTGTCCGCTGGTCTCCGGGAAGGCGGAGGCGGTCCCGGTGGACGCCAAGCTCCTGGCGAGCGGGGAGCTGGGCCCCTGCCCGATCTGTGAGCCCGTCGAAGAGACCGACTGATGTCCTCGCTGACCTGGGACCTCACCCTGGCCGGTCTCTCGGTCGGCAGCGCGGCAGCGCTCACCGGGGTCGGCCTGATCGTGACGTACCGCGCGACCGGGGTGCTGAACTTCGCGCACGGGGCGATCGCGATGGTGTGCGCGTACGTGCTCCGGCAGTGCGTGGTGGAGTGGGGCCGGCCGCTGTGGGCCGGGGCGGCGCTGACCCTCCTGGTGCTGGCTCCGGCCCTGGGAGTGGTCCTTGAGCGTTTCGTCTTCCGGCCGCTGTCCGTCCTGGGCCGCGATCCCGCCCAGACCCTGGTGGCCTCCATCGGGGTGTTCGTGCTGCTGGTGGGCGGGGCCGCGCTGCTGTGGGGTCAGGGCGCCCGGGACGACGCCCCGGAGCTGGTGGCGGCCGACCCGTGGGGACAGTTGGCGATCGTCCTGGTCCTGGCCCTCGGGGTGGGCGCGGTGATCCGCTGGACGCGCTTCGGGCGGGAGCTGCGGGCGGTGGTGGACGACCGGCGGCTGGCCGTGCTCGGCGGGATCGACGCCGACCGGGTGGCGGCGGCCGGCTGGGCCTTCGGGTCGTTCACGGCGGGCCTGACGGGCGTGCTGCTGGCTCCCTACGTCCGCCTCGACCCGTACGGTCTGCCCCTGCTCGTCATGGAGGTGGTCGCGGTCGCGGTGGCGGCACGGATGCGGAGCCTGCCGGCGGCCGTCCTGGTGGCCCTGACGATCGGGGTCGCCCAGAGCCAGCTGACGAGGCTGCACCCGTCCGGCCGGGGCGCACCGCTGCTCCAGGCGGTCGGCGCGAACCTCTTCGTCGTGGCCCTGCTGATCGCGTCCCTGGTGCTCCCAGGCGTCGGCACCCGTGACGCGCTGCCGCGTACGGCCACCGCGCGTGTGCCCACGCCGCCGGGCGCGTGGATCGTGGCGACGGTGCTGTTCCTGCTCCCGCTGGGCTTCGCCGGCCCGGACCTGCACACGTCGGTCCAGGTCCCGGCGCTGGGTGTGGTGCTGCTCTCGCTGGTGGTGGTGACGGGCAGGGGCGGCCAGATCTCGCTCGGGCAGGCGGCCTACGCGGGTCTGGGAGCCCTGTTCACCGCGCTCCTCGCCGCGGGCCGTTTCCCGGGCCTGCCCCGGCTGCCGGAACTGGCGGCCCTCGCGCTCGCGGTGCTCCTGGTGGCTCCCCTGGGCCTCGTGACGGGGTGGCCGGCGATCACCCGCCGGGGCCTGGCGCTGGCCCTCGCGACCTTCGCGGTCGGCGTCGGCGTGAGCCGCTTCGTCTTCGCCCAGCCGTACGCCACGTCCGGCCTCACCCTGGACCGCCCCCGGGGCTTCGACGGCGACCGCGCGTACTACGTCCTGGAGCTGGCCCTGCTGACCCTGGCCCTGCTGGCGACCCGCGCCTTGCGCAGGGGCCGCACGGGACGCGCCCTGGCCTCCCTGCGCGACCACGAGCAGGGCGCGTCGGCGGCGGGCGTCCGGGTCCCCGCCCTGAAGCTGCTGGCCTTCGTGGCGGGCGCCGCCCTGGCCGCCCTGGGCGGCGGAATGCTCGCCATGGGCCTGCGCGCCTTCGACCCCGCCGCCTACGACCCCGTCCGCAGCCTCCTCTGGTTCGCCGCGGTGATGGTCCTGGGCGCCGACAGCACCCTGGGCGCACTGGCGGCGGCAGCCCTGCTGGTCGGCCTGGACGCGGGCGCACGGGGCGGGGTGGCGGCGGCCCTGATCGGTGTGCTGGCGGTCCTGGTGGGCCGCTTCCCCGGGGGCCCGTACGAGGCGCTCCGAACCCTGACGGACAGCCTGAAGCCACCCCGCGCGGCAGGGTTGACCCCACTGGGCTCCCGAGTGAGGCAACGCCTCAGGACGACACCCGGCGCACCTGCACAGGCCCCAGCAGGGACACCGGCACCAGGGCCCACCCCGGCACCGGCATCTGGACCGACTCCGGCACCCGCACCCGCACCCGCACCCGCAGGCGTACCCGCCCGGCCCCCCGACGCCACGCCTGCCCCCGACCACACCGCCGCACCCGCCGACGCCGCTGCACCCCCACAGGGGCCAGCACCCGACCACGATTCCCGCACGGGTGGTGCGGGTGGGCACACGAGAACGAACCCGGCCGAAGGCCGGGGAGTCCTCACCGCCCACGGCCTCCACGCCCGCTACGACGGCTTCACCGCCCTCGCCGGAGTCGACCTCACCCTCCCCCCAGGCAGAATCACCGCGATCATCGGCCCCAACGGAGCCGGAAAGAGCACCCTCTTCCACTGCCTGGCAGGAACACTCCGCCCCGCCCGAGGCCAAGTCCGCTACGACGGCAGGAACATCACCCCCCTGTCCCCCCACACCCGCGCCCGCCTGGGAATCGCCCGCACCTTCCAGCAACTCGCCGTCTTCCCCACCCTGACCGTCACCGAGAACGTCCGACTCGGCGCGGAACAGGGCCACATCAAAGACCCGTCGGCCACGGACCGCGCACTGAGACTCCTGCACCTCGACGGCCCCCTCCGAGACACCCCCGCCGCCGGCCTCCCCACCGGCACCCTCCGCCGGGTCGAACTCGCCAGAGCCCTCGCCGGCACCCCGAGCGTCCTCCTCCTCGACGAACCCGCCGCCGGCCTGGACACCGCCGAAGTGGCCGCCCTGGCCCGCGTCCTGAGCGCCCTGGCCGCCGACGGCGCGGCCCTCCTCGTCGTCGAGCACGACCTGGACCTGGTCGCCGGCCTCGCGGACGTGGTGCACGTGATGACCGCGGGCCGCATCATCGCCTCCGGACCCCCGGCCCACGTACTGGACACCCTCGACGCCGGGGAGACGGCCGTATGAACGGAATCTCCCTGCGCCACGCGCGCGTGCGCTACGGCCCCTTGGAGGCCCTGCACGGCATCACCCTCACCGCCTCCGCCCCCGGCCTCACCGTCCTGCTGGGCCGCAACGGTTCCGGCCGTACGACCACCCTGCGCGCCCTGGCCGGAACAGTGCCGCTCACCGACGGCCGCGTGGTGTGGGACGGCACCGACGTGACCCATGTGCCGGCATACGAGCGGGCCCGGCGCGGGCTGTGCCTGGTCCCCGAGCGCCAGGCGGTGTTCGGCTCGCTCACCGTCCGCGAGAACCTCGAACTCGCCGCGTCCGCCTATGACCTCGCCCTGGACGCCTACCCGCAGCTGGCCCCGCTGCTCACCCGCCGCGCCGACACCCTCTCCGGCGGCGAGCAGCGCATGCTCGCTCTTTCCCGTGCCCTCCTGGCACGCGCGCGCGTGGTCCTCGTCGACGAACCCGCGCAGGGCATGTCCCCGGCGGTCGCGGCCCGCACGTACGGCCTCCTCGCCGCGCTGGACGCGTGTGTGGTGGTGGCCGAGCAGCGGCTGCCGCCCGCGCTGCTCGACAGGCAGGCGATCGTGTACGAACTGCGGCGCGGCACGGTCGTGTTCGCCGGCGAGTCCGCTGAACTGCGGCCGAGGTGAAGGAGACGGAGACCCCGCATGCGCCCGGGGCCCCGCGCGGTCGAAGGGCGACCGGACGGGGCCCCGTGCCCGCGACGGGGGGATCTCAGATCTCGAGGCGCTGCCCGGGCACGATCAGATCGGGATCGGCACCGATGACGGCCTTGTTGAGGGCGTAGAGCCGCTGCCAGGTGGTCCCGTGCCGGGTGGCGACCTTGCTGAGCGTGTCGCCGGTGCGGACGGTGTAGTCGCCGCGGGACGCGCTGCGGTTGGTGTGGCCCTCCGAACGGACCGGCTTCTTCACCGGCTTGGCGGGAGCGGCCTTGGTCGAGGACGAGCTCTCCGCGGAGCCGGAGGAGGCGGCGGGCGCGCCGCCGTACGCCCCGGCCCGGGTCGAGCAGGTCGGCCAGGCGCCCCAACCCTGGGCACCCTGGACCTTGGTGGCCACCGCGATCTGCTGAGACCTGGTGGCCTGGTCGGCGGTGGGCGCGTAGGCCGTACCGCCGTACGCGCGCCAGGTGCCGGCGGAGAACTGGAGTCCTCCGTAGTAGCCGTTGCCGGTGTTGATGTGCCAGTTCCCGCCGCTCTCGCACTGGGCGATGCGGTCCCACACTCCGCCGTCCGCCGCCACGGAGTTGCCGGCCGCGGCCAGCAGTCCGAGGGGGGCGAGCAGGGCGGCCCCGGCGAGGGCCGCGGTGGTCCGGGTCTTACGAGCGCTGTCGCGCGTGGTATCGGCACATTCGGACATGTGATTCCCTCTCGAACAACCCGGGGTCCCCCAAGGCGGGGCGCGCTCCCGGCACAGGGGCCGGGTGGTCGCGCTCCGCCCCGTCCGCCGAAGGTGGTGCGAAGTGCTGGCTTGGTGCGTCGGCGGACGTTCCCGAGCGGTGCTCGCTGCACACGGCGGAGGAATGTAGAGAGCCTGTGGAGGCGACAGCAACCAACTCCACGTCGTAGCAGGTCAGTTGACGGTTACCGCGGGTATCGGCATTTTCCGGCCACCCACTTCATCAGTGGATTTCCTGATTTGTCGAACAGGGCCGTTGTCATTCTGTGACCCGGTTCACGCAACCAACTCCCTTGATCTCCCCTCCACTTGACGCTGAGTGCCTGATTCCGCACCCGTGGTGACCCTGCGCGCTGGATGGTTCGATTCCGTTCGCCCTGAAGCGTGACTCCGGCCACAGATCACCCGTTGTCTTCTTCATGAGCCCGGGACCCGCCCGAGCACCACATCCCGAGGGAGCCACCCGTGCCGCGCATGCTCGACGTCAGCGACGAGGTACGTGCCGAGATCGGCGACGAAGAAGCCGACCGGCTGCTCGCCGGCGAGAACGCCCCCGGCAGTTACGACTGCACGTCCTGCCGCACCCAGGGCGACTCCGAACAGGAGCGCACCAGCACCGTCCTGTTCATCGGCGACGAGACCGCCGTCCTGGCCTTCGCCCACGCCACCTGCCTGCCCTCCCAGGTCGTCCAGGTCACCGAGGAGCAGCTCCAGGGCGCGGTGAAGTCCATCACCGGCGACACCGTGGACCTCGACCCGGACAAGGTCGCACCCGAGCAGGCGGTGCTCGGGGTGACCAGCGGACTCGTCCTGATCGCCGGGGAGTTGCACCCGGCGCTGGTCGTGGAACCGACCGGGCCGATCGCGCGGCCGGGCGCGACGGGACTCGGCGACGACTTCCTGCCGCTGCTCATCGAGCAGGGGTTCATGCCGCTGACCACGATCGACTCGGTGCCGTCCGTGCTGCACGGCTGGTCGGTGCTGCTCGCGGTGGGCCAGCTGCACGCGGTGCTCCAGCCGTCGGCGAACGGCGGCCAGCCGGTGGCCTGGTGGCAGGCGCACCAGCCGCTCCAGGTCACCGAGAGCTGGCGGGCGGCCGCGAACAAGCACCAGCAAGTGCTGATGTTCGCCGCCCCGGTGGGCTCCATCGGCCGCCAGCCGCGCGAGGACCTGCTCCGGGACGCGCTCGACAAGGCCGCGGCCAACGGGAAACTGGTGGCCGCCGCGATGCCGCTGGCCGGGACGTGAGGGCGCCTGGCCGGGACGTGAGGATCCGCCTGGCCGGGGCGCGAAGGACCGACGGGCCAGGGCGTGCGGGTGCCCCCTGATCACGCACCCGCATCCCTGAAGTCCCGCGGTCGTTTGGACATACGTGCACCCATACGACGCTCCGCGCCGGTTTCCCGGCGGACCATCGGCCACGCCGATCTACGACGCGCTCTACTCCGAGTACGTCAAGACCTTCCGCTCGCTGCCGGGTGACCGCAGCGGCGAGGAGGAGCTGGGCTTCACCGCGTTCGGGAACACCCCGCACGCCTCGGGCTCGTTCAGCAGCTCGTACAGCGCCTACAGCGCGGGGGCGTTCAGCGCCCGCCAGCAGTCGCAGTGGCAGCGGGTGGGTCACATCGGGCAGCAGCACACCGGGATGCACCACGTCCCGGCGGCGCTGCCGCCCGGCCCGCGCAGAGGGATCTGAGGCATGAGTGAGGGGGCGGTCCCGGCTGGGACCGCCCCCTCACTCATGCCCGCGTCACTTCTTCTTGGTGTTCTTGGCGCCGCGCTTCTCGCGCACCCGCACCGAGATGTGGATCGGGGTGCCCTCGAAGCCGAACTCCTCGCGCAGCCGGCGCTCGATGAACCGCCGGTAGCCCGCCTCGATGAACCCGGAGGCGAAGAGTACGAACCGCGGCGGCTTGGTGCCGGCCTGGGTGCCGAAGAGGATGCGCGGCTGCTTGCCGCCCCGGATCGGGTGCGGGTGGGCGGCGACGAGCTCGCCGAGGAAGGCGTTGAGGCGACCGGTGGGGACCCGCGTCTCCCAGCCCGCCAGGGCCGTCTCGATCGCCGGGACCAGCTTCTCCATGTGCCGTCCGGTCTTCGCCGAGACGTTCACGCGCGGAGCCCAGGCGATCTGGCCGAGCTCGGTCTCGATCTCCCGCTCCAGGTAGTAGCGGCGCTCCTCGTCGAGGGTGTCCCACTTGTTGTAGGCGACGACGATGGCACGGCCCGCGTCCACGGCCATGGTGACGATCCGCTGGTCCTGCACCGAGATGGACTCGGAGCCGTCGATCAGGATGACCGCCACCTCGGCCTTCTCGACGGCGGCCGCGGTCCGCAGCGAGGCGTAGTAGTCGGCGCCCTGCTGGAGGTGGACCCGCTTGCGGATACCGGCGGTGTCGACGAACTTCCAGGTGACCCCGCCGAGTTCGATCAGCTCGTCGACCGGGTCACGGGTGGTGCCGGCCAGCTCGTTGACGACGACCCGCTCCTCGCCGGCCACCTTGTTCAGCAGCGAGGACTTGCCGACGTTCGGGCGGCCGATCAGCGCGATCCGGCGAGGGCCGCCGATCCCGGTGCCGCCGAAGGTCTGCTCGGGCGCCTCCGGCAGGGCCTCCAGGACCGCGTCCAGCATGTCGCCGGTGCCCCGGCCGTGCAGCGCGGACACGGGGTGCGGCTCGCCGAGACCCAGGGACCACAGGTAGGCCGCGTCGGACTCACCGCTCAGGCCGTCCACCTTGTTGGCGGCCAGCACCACGGGCTTGCCGGCCTTGCGCAGCAGTCGTACGACCGCCTCGTCGGTGTCGGTGGCGCCCACCTTGGCGTCGACGACGAACACGACGGCGTCGGCGGCCTCGATCGCGAACTCGGCCTGCGCGGCGACGGAGGCGTCGATGCCGAAGACGTCCTGCTCCCAGCCGCCGGTGTCGACGACCTTGAAGCGGCGCCCGGACCACTCGGCCTCGTAGGTCACGCGGTCGCGGGTGACACCGGGCTTGTCCTCGACGACCGCCTCGCGGCGCCCGATGATGCGGTTGACGAGTGTCGACTTGCCGACATTGGGGCGGCCGACGACGGCGAGCACGGGCAGCGGCCCGTGGCCGGCCGCCTCGATGGCACCCTCGACGTCCTCGACGTCGAAGCCCTCTTCCGCGGCGAGCTCCATGAACTCCGCGAACTCGGCATCGCCAAGCGCCCCGTGGTCGTGCTCCTCGCCCGAGCCCTCGGAGTGGATGTGGTCGTTCATGAAGTCCGTACCTCGTTCATCGTGGTGATCGGTGGATCCGCCGGCCCTTTCGCCGGTCGGATCCACTACTCAGTGTCGCCTAGCGCCCGGTGAGGCGCCTGGCGTTTTCCAGGTGACTGCTCAGCTGCTTCTGGATGCGCTCGGTCGCCTCGTCCAGCGCCCTGCGTGTGCGGCGTCCGCTGCCGTCGCCCGCGTCGAAGGGGTCGCCGAAGACGACGTCGACCCGGCTGCGCAGCGGAGGCAGCCCCTTTATCAACCGTCCGCGCTTCTCGGAGCTTCCCAGCACCGCGACCGGGACGATCGGCGCCCCGCTGCGCACGGCGAAGTAGGCGAGCCCGGCACGCAGCGCGGCGAAGTCGCCCTCGCCGCGGGTGCCCTCCGGGAAGATCCCGAGGACACCGCCGGCCGACAGGACGTCCAGGGCCTGGGTGATGGCCGTGCGGTCGGCGCCCGACCGGTCGACCTTGACCTGTCCGATGCCGAGCAGGAACGGATCCAGCGGCCCGACGAACGCCTCCTTCTTGATCAGGAAGTGCGTCGGCCGGGGCGCCACGCCCATGACCATCGGACCGTCGATGTTGTGGGAGTGGTTCACGGCGAGGATCGCGGGACCGGTCGCGGGCATCCGCCAGGCACCCAGCACCCGCGGCTTCCACAGCCCGTACATCAGGCCGACGCCGATCCGCCGCCCGACCTCGGCGCCCCTCTCCGAGGGAACGGCCTTCTCCGAAGAAGCCCTGCCCGACGAGTCCCCGCTCACTTCCCGGCCCGCTTCTCCTCGACGAGAGTCACGACACACTCGATGACCTGCGCGAGGGTGAGCTCGGTGGTGTCCACCTCGACCGCGTCGTCCGCCTTGGCGAGCGGCGAGGTCTTCCGGCTGGAGTCGGCCGCGTCCCGCTTGATCAGGGCCTCGCGGGTGGCCTGGACGTCGGCGCCCTTGAGCTCACCGCTGCGGCGCGCGGCGCGGGCCTCCGGCGAGGCGGTGAGGAAGATCTTGAGGTCGGCGTCAGGCAGCACGGTGGTGCCGATGTCCCGCCCCTCGACGACGATGCCCTTCTCCGCGGAGGTCGCGAGCGAGCGCTGGAGCTCGGTGATCCGGGCCCGCACCTCGGGCACCGCGCTCACGGCGCTGACCTTGGAGGTGACCTCCTGGGTGCGGATCGGACCGGCCACGTCCGTGCCGTCGACCGTGATCGTGGGGTTCTCCGGGTCGGTGCCGGAGACGATCTCCGCCTTGCCGGCCACGGCGGCGATCGCGGTCGGGTCGTCGATGTCGATGCCGTTGTTCACCATCCACCAGGTGATCGCCCGGTACTGGGCGCCGGTGTCCAGGTAGCTCAGCCCCAGCTGCGCGGCGACAGCCTTCGAGGTGCTCGACTTGCCCGTGCCGGAGGGGCCGTCGATGGCGACAATCACGGGCTGGGCGGCGCCGTTTTCCACGGGGGGACACCTTTCGGGTGCGTCTGGCGGATGGTGTGAGGGCGCGACTGTGCCCCGCACCAGGTTACTGGGTGCGCGTCACTCGTCCGGACGCGCACCGAAGGGCGGACCGGCGACGGGTGGACCGGCGACACGGAGCGACCGCGCCGCTCACCGCCGGATCGCCCAGCCCCGTTCCCGCAGCGAGGAACTGAGCACGGGTGCCGCCTGGGGCTCCACCATCAGCTGCACCAGACCGGCCTGCTGCCCCGTCGCGTGCTCGATCCGCACGTCCTCGATGTTCACGCCCGCCCGGCCGGCGTCCGCGAAGATCCGGGCCAGCTGCCCCGGCTGGTCGTCGATGAGCACGGCCACGACCTCGTACACCCGCGGGGCGGACCCGTGCTTGCCGGGCACCCGCACCTGGCCGGCGTTCCCCCGGCGCAGCATGTCCTCGATCCCGGACGTGCCCTCGATGCGCTTGGCCTCGTCGGCGGACTGGAGCGCCCGCAGCGCCCGTACCGTCTCCTCCAGGTCCCCGGCGACATCGGTGAGCAGGTCGGCCACCGGCCCCGGGTTCGCGGAGAGGATGTCGATCCACATCCCGGGGTCGGACGCGGCGATCCGGGTCACGTCCCGGATGCCCTGACCGCACAGCCGTACGGCGGCCTCCTCGGCGTGCTCCAGACGTGCGGCGACCATGCTGGAGACCAGGTGAGGCATGTGCGAGACGAGCGCCACGGCCCGGTCGTGGGCGTCGGCGTCCATGACGACCGGCACCGCACGGCAGTGCGAGACCAGTTCCAGCGCGAGGTTGAGCACCTCGGTGTCGGAGTCCCGGGTCGGGGTGAGGACCCAGGGCCGGCCCTCGAAGAGGTCCGCGGAGGCGGCCAGCGGCCCGGACTTCTCCCGCCCGGACATCGGATGCGTACCGATGTACGAGGACAGGTCGAGCCCCAGCGCCTCCAGCTCCCGGCGCGGCCCGCCCTTGACGCTGGCCACGTCGATGTAGCCGCGGGCGGCACCGCGCCGCATGGCACCGGCGAGCACCTCGGCCACGTGCGCGGGCGGCGCGGCCACGATCGCGAGGTCGACCGGTCCCTCGGGCACCTCGTCGGTGCCGGCGCCGAGCGCTGCCGCCGTACGGGCCTGCTCGGGGTCGTGGTCGGCGAGGTGCACGGTGACGCCCCGCGACACCAGCGCCAGCGCGGCGGACGTGCCGATGAGCCCGGTCCCGACGACGAGCGCGGTCCTCACTGCGCGATGTCCTTGCGGAGGGCGGCCGCGGCGCCGAGGTAGACGTGCGCGATGTCGGCGCGGGCGCGGTCGGACTCTATGTGCGCGAGCACCCGGACCACGCGGGGCATGGCGCCCTCGATGTCGAGCTCCTGGGCGCAGATCAGCGGGACGTCCACGATGCCGAGCTTGCGGGCCGCGGCCGCCGGGAAGTCGCTGTGCAGGTCGGGCGTGGCCGTGAACCAGATGCTGATCAGGTCGTCCGCGGTCAGCTCGTTCCGCTCCATGATGGCGGTGAGCAGCGCCCCGACCTGCTCGTCCATGTGGCCGGCTTCGTCCTGTTCGAGTTGGACGGCGCCCCGGACCGCTCGTACCGCCACGGCGTTGCTCCTTGCTGCTGTGATCCCGGCTCTGTGCACGACCAGCCTAGTCAGCCGGCGCGGACGGGGTGCTCGGCGCCCGCCCCGTGAGACGGCCGCACGGACCAGGTCAATGTCACCCGAATGTCCCGGTTCCGCTACTTGGGGTGAAACACACCCGTGCGCCCCTGGACGCGGGCCCCCGGGTCGGCTCTCATGGCAGGAAACCTGCCTCGGGGGAGGCCCCTCATATGAAGCGTTCCGGACCGCTGCTGACACTGCTCGCGGGACTGCTGCTAGGCCTGTTCATGCTCTCGCTCAACGCCACGACGGGAGAGAAGCCCACGTCGTCGTACGTGAAGCCGCCGTCGTCCGGCAAACCCAGCACCAAAGCGTCACCGAGCACCCCGCCGGCACGGACGTCCCCGCCGCCCAGCCCGTCTCCGGCCCGGACGCCGGTGCCCGAGGGCGTCTACACGGGCCGTACCGACGACGACTCCTCCGCGGTCGCGATCACCGTGCGCGGCGACAAGGCGATCGCGTACGTCTGCGACGGCCACAACATCGAATCGTGGCTCCAAGGCGCAGTGAACGACGACGGCAGCCTGCGCCTCACCGGCAAGGACGGCGCGAGTCTGGAGGGCAGGGCCAAGGGGGCCAAGGCGATCCGCGGCACCGCCAGGGTCGGCAGCAGCAGCCACCCCTTCACGATCAAGAAGGCCAAGAAGTCGTCCGGTCTCTACCGGGCGAACAGCACAGTGGCCGGCGCGAGGATCGAGGGCGGCTGGATCGTGCTGCCGGACGGGAAGCAGGTCGGCATCCTCAGGCGTGACGGCAAGCCTTCCCCGGCACCCGCGATCGACCCGGAGACCGGTGCGGTGACGGTCGACGGACAGCAGCTCACGGCCCGTCCGGTAACCCCCTGACCTCGCCCGAGGGAGCCGATCATGCCCGTCGACCCGAACGCGGCCACCCAGAGCTGGCCCGCACCCGAACCCGAGCGCGGCCCGAACCCGGCCCGCTATCTGATCCCGGCCCTGGTCGCCGCCGCGGTGGCGGTCGGCCTCGGCGCCTACGGCAAGGTCCACGACCCGACGGGGACGGCCTTCAACCTCGCCGGTTTCAGCAGCACCGGCGCGGTGAAGTCATGGCTCGCGACGGCCGCGTTCTCCTTCGCGCTCGTCCAGCTCGTCTCGGCCCTGATGCTGTACGGCAGGCTGCCGGGCCCGCGCTGGTCGGGCACCCTGCACCGCTGGTCCGGCCGGGTGGCCTTCCTGCTCGCGGTGCCGGTCGCGGTGCACTGTCTGTACGCGTTCGGCTTCCAGTCCTACGAATCACGCGTTCTGTGGCACTCCCTCCTGGGTTGCTTCTTCTTCGGAGTCTTCAGTGCCAAGATGCTGCTGCTCCGCTGGGAGCGACTTCCCGGATGGCTGCTGCCGATCGTCGGCGGGCTCGTCTTCACCGCGCTCACGATCCTCTGGCTGACCTCCGCCCTCTGGTTCTTCCGCACCTTCGGAGTGACGACATGACGCACAGCCCGACGCGGCGCACGGTCCTTCTCGCGACGGGCGGCGCCGCGCTGACCGCCGGGTGCAGCGAGTACGGCAGCGGGAACGGCGACTCCGGCTCCAGCTCGGTGGAGGCGGGCGCCGGCACCGAACTGGCGAAGACGAGCGAGATCCCGGTCGGCGGCGGCAAGATCTTCAAGGACCAGAAGGTCGTGGTCACCCAGCCGAAGAAGGGCGAGTTCAAGGCCTTCTCCGACATCTGCACCCATCAAGGCTGCCAGGTGTCCAGCGTCTCCGACGGCACCATCAACTGCCCCTGCCACGGCAGCAAGTTCCACATCACGGACGGTTCGGTGGCGAACCCGCCGGCCAACCAGCCGCTGCCGGAGAAGCAGATCAAGGTCACCGGCGACTCGATCCAACTGGCCTAGGCGGCCCGGGCTAGGCGTCCCAGAGCGCCCCGAGCGTCACCAGCTCGCTGCCGTACTCGATCCGGTCGGCCCACTCCACGGGCCAGGCGTCGGCTCCCAGATGGGCGCCCGCGAAGGCACCCGTCAGGCAGGCGATGGAGTCGGAGTCACCGGAGCTGCACGCGGCCCGCCGCAGGGCCGTCAGCGGCTCCTCGGGGAACTGGAGGAAGCACAACAGCCCGGTCGCCAGGGCCTCTTCGGCGATCCAGCCCGCCCCGGTGGCCAGGCACGGGTCGTCCTCGGGCGAGGCGGTGCGCACGGCGTCGTCGAGCCGGTCGAGAACGGCCAGGCACTCGTCCCAGCCGCGCGCCATGAACTGCCCGGACGTCGGGTCCTGGCCGCGCGTCCACAGGTCCCCGAGCCAACGCTCGTGGTACTGGCCCCGGTTCACCAGGGCGTACGACCGCAGCAGCCCGACCAGTTCGCCCGGCTCGGCGCCCTGGGCGAGCAGCCGTACGGCACGCGCGGTGAGGTCGGAGGCGGCGAGCGCGGTGGGGTGCCCGTGGGTGAGCGCGGCCTGCAACTGGGCGGCGCCCGCGCGCTGTTCGTCGCTCAGCCCCGGGACGAGCCCGACGGGCGCGACCCGCATGTTGGCCCCGCAGCCCTTGGAGCCGATCTGGCTGGCGTCCTGCCAGGGCAGCCGTTCGTCTTTCAGCAGATAGCAGGCCCGCAGGCAGGTGTTGCCGGGCGCCCGGTTGTTGTCCGGGGACTGGTACCAGTCGACGAACTCCTCTCGCAGCGGCCGCTGAAGCCGCAGCGGCCCGAGCACCCCCCGGTCCATCGCCGCCCGCAGCCCCCTGCCCACCGCGAGCGTCATCTGGGTGTCGTCGCTGACGACGGCCGGCGTGAAGAGCTCCATCTCCCGCCACGGCCCGCACTTGGCGAGGATCGACCGCACGTCGTTGAACTCGGTCGGGAAGCCGAGGGCGTCCCCGAGGGCGAGGCCGACGAGGGTTCCGGTGGCGGCGCGCCTGGTCTGGATCGTGGTCATGCGGGGCGTCCTTCCGGGGACGGTCTCAGGAGAGGGGGGTGCAGGGCGGTGGCGGGCCCGGCGCGGTAGAGCGCGGCCGGTTTGCCACGGCCGCCGGTGAGCCGCGCGGCACCGGGCACGGCTTCGACGAAGCCCGGCGTGGCGAGCACCTTGCGGCGGAAGTTGGGCCGGTCGAGGGTGGTGCCCCAGACCGTCTCGTACACCTGCTGGAGCTCACCGAGGGTGAACTCGGGCGGGCAGAAGGCGGTGGCGAGGCAGGTGTACTCGAGCTTGGCGCCGACGCGTTCATGGGCGTCGGCCAGGATGCGGTCGTGGTCGAAGGCGAGCGGCCGCGCCTTGCCGTACGGCACCCAGCGGGCGTCGGCCGCGTCGCTGCCGCCGTGCGGTTGGGGCGGGTCGGGCAGCAGGGCAGCGAAGGCGACGGAGACGACCCGCATCCGGGGGTCGCGGCCGGGCTCGCTGTAGGTCCGCAGCTGTTCCAGGTGCAGTCCGGAGAGGTCCGACAGACCGGTCTCCTCAGCGAGTTCACGCCGGGCGGCGGTCTCCGCGGACTCGTCCGGGTGCACGAACCCGCCGGGCAGCGCCCAGTGCCCGGCGTACGGCTCCTGGCCCCGCTCCACGAGCAGTGCGTGCAGGGCGCCCTCGGCGACGGTGAGGACGGCGAGGTCGACGGTGACGGCGAAGGGTTCGTAGGCGTACTTGTCGTAGTCCACGCGCGCCCGCCCCCTTTATGGTCAGCATGACTAATAGTCACTACGACTATAAAGAGCGGGCGGGTCCTCCACAAGGCTTCAGGGACGCCTGCCCAGAAAGGACAGCAGTCGGCTCCCGGCCGGCGCGCGGGGCGGCACGGTGACCGGAGAGGCGAACCGCACGCCCCGGTCCTCCTCCCCCACCACGCACTGCGCGACGGGGAGCAGTTCGGCCGCGAGGCCCTCCGGAACGGGCCGCGGGAGTCCGCAGGCCCGGGCCACGTCCCACCCGTGCACGGTGATCTCGACGGCACCGACCGCGGCCATCACCCGCACGTCCAGCGGCCGTTCACCGACCAGGACGTCCTCGGGCGGCCCCGCCGCCCAGGCGCCGAGCACGGCACACGCGCGCGTGCGGAAGCCGCAGACCCGGTCGGCGTGCGGAAGCAGCCCAATGCTGCCGCCGGTCAGCCCCTCGTACAGCGCGTCCAGGGAGTCGTCGAGATGCCCGAGCAGCTCGCCCAGGTTCCAGTCGGCGCACGGTGTGCCCGAATTCAGGCAGACGCCTCCCGCCCCCGCCACGCTGCCCAGCGCGTAGGCGAGCGAACGCTCCAGCAGTTCCCCCGCGCTCACGACAGCACCCCCGCCGAGCCGCCCGAGCAGCCCCACAGCGGCCTCAGGGGGTTTTCCCGGCCTCCCGGAAGTCCTGCGAGCCGCGAAGGCCGCACAGGGCCCTCCAGTCGTACCGGACGCAAAGGCCGCACAGGGCCCTCCCGCCGTACCGGACACACCTCGTCACAGATGTCGGCCCTCATGTCCATCCCCACTCCCTCCGTCACCCGTACAGACCGGGCGGAAGGCCAAAACGCATCGGCCGGTCCCGGAGTTCACCGGAACCGGCCGCACGCGCGTGTGAGGGTGGGCCTACAGGTCGACTTCCTTCATCAGCATGCCGACCTCGGTGTTGGACAGCCGCCGCAGCCAGCCCGACTTCTGGTCGCCCAGGGTGATGGGGCCGAAGGCGACCCGCACCAGCTTGTCGACCGGGAAGCCGGCCTCGGCGAGCATGCGGCGCACGATGTGCTTGCGCCCCTCGTGGAGGGTGACCTCGACGAGGTAGTTCTTGCCGGTCTGCTCGACCACCCGGAAGTGGTCCGCGCGCGCGTACCCGTCCTCCAGCTGGATGCCGTCCTTGAGCTGCTTGCCCAGGTCGCGCGGGATCGGGCCCACGATGTGCGCGAGGTAGACCTTCTTCACACCGTACTTGGGGTGGGTCAGCCGGTGGGCCAGCTCGCCGTGGTTGGTGAGCAGGATGACGCCCTCGGTCTCGGTGTCCAGCCGACCGACGTGGAAGAGCCGGGTCTCACGGTTGGTGACGTAGTCGCCGAGGCACTGCCGGCCCTCGTTGTCCTCCATCGTGGAGACGACACCGGCGGGCTTGTTCAGCGAGAAGAACTGGTACGACTGCGTCGCCACGGTCAGGCCGTCGACCTTGACCTCGTCCTTCTCGGGGTCGACCCGCTTGCCCTGCTCCAGGACGATCTCGCCGTTGACCTCGACCCGCGCCTGCTCGATGAGCTCCTCGCAGGCCCGCCGCGAACCGTAGCCCGCGCGCGCGAGGATCTTCTGGAGCCGCTCGCCCTCCTGCTCGGCGCCCGGGAAGGTCTTGGGCAGCTTCACGTCCTTCTTGCCGGCGTACCGCTCCCGGTTGCGCTCCTCGGCACGGGCGTCGTACTCACGGGAGGTCGCGGGCGCCCAACGGCCACGCCCGGTGCCCGGGGACTGCTTCGGGCCGCCCTTGGCCCCGCCGCGCGCCGAGGCGCCGCGCCCGGACTTGGGCCCCTCCGGGGAGGCGCCGGGGCCCACGTCGTAGCGCCGCTCCTCGGGGCGGGGCTTTTTCGGCCGGCCGCCCTGCTTGTCGTCGCGGTCGTTCCCGGCGCCGCGGTAGTTCCCGCGCCCCCCGGTGCTCCCGCCGCGACCACCGCCGGTGCCGCCGCTGCCGGCGCCGCGACCACCGCTGTTCCCACCGCGGCCGCCGCTGTTGCCACCACGGCTCCCGCCGTTGTTTCCGCTGCTGTTCCTGCCGCTGCTGCTTCGCATCAAAGTTCCGTCTTGTCGTCTGCGTCCCCGGTGTCCGGGGCGTCCGGATCGAACGACGGTACGCCTTCCTGGGTCTCGGCCTCGATCGCCTCCGCCTCCGGGAGGAAGGGCGCGAGCTCCGGGAGCTCGTCCAGACCGCGCAGGCCCATCCGCTCCAGGAAGTAGTTCGTCGTCACGTACAGGATCGCACCTGTTTCGGGTTCCGTGCCCGCCTCCGCCACCAGGCCCCGCTGGAGAAGGGTGCGCATCACACCGTCGCAGTTGACTCCGCGCACCGCGGAGACCCGGCTGCGGCTGACCGGCTGGCGGTAGGCGACCACCGCCAGCGTCTCCAGCGCGGCCTGGGTGAGCCGGGCCTGCTGGCCGTCCAGGACGAACCGCTCCACGGCCGGGGCGTACGCGGCCCGGCTGTAGAAACGCCAGCCGTTCGCGACGTGCCGCAGCTCGAAGCCGCGCCCCTGGGCGGCGTACTCGCCGGCCAGCTCCCTGAGCGCCCTGGTGACCTGGCGCCTGGGCCGCTCCAGGATCTTGGCCAGGTGCTCCTCGGTCGCGGGCTCGTCCACGACCATCAGGACGGCCTCCAGGGCCGGCTTGAGGTCCAGTTCGGCGACGGCCGACAGCCCCGCCGGCACCTCGGTGGTGTCCTCGCTCACGCCTTCTCCTCCTTGGGCGGCTCGGGCGGCCGGTCGAACTCGTCGGTCACCACGGGCTCGGCCTCCCCCTCGCCACCGGTCCACCGCACGACGAGCTCCCCGAGCGCGGTCTCCTGGTCCAGTGCCACGGCCTTCTCCCGGTACAGCTCCAGCAGGGCCAGGAAGCGCGCCACGACGGTCAGGGTGCCGTCGGCATCCTCCACCAGCAGCCGGAAGCTGGCCTCACCGAGCTCCTTCAGTCGCGCGACCACGATCCCGGCCTGCTCCTGGACGCTCACCAGGGGCGCGTGGATGTGGTCGACGTACACCTGCGGCTTGGGCTTGGGCTGCATCGCCTTCACGGCGAGCTTCGCGAACCCCTCGGGGCCGATGCTGATGACGACCTCGGGCAGCAGTTCGGCGTGGTGCGGCTCGAGGCCGACGGTACGGGGGTAGCGGCGGGCCTCCTCGTCGAGCCGTCCGTTGAAGATGTCGGCGATCTGTTTGTACGCGCGGTACTGCAACAGCCGCGCGAAGAGCAGGTCCCGGGCCTCCAGGAGCGCGAGGTCGGCCTCGTCCTCGACCTCGGCGGCGGGCAGCAGCCGGGCGGCCTTGAGGTCGAGGAGGGTGGCGGCGACGACGAGGAACTCGGTCGTCTCGTCCAGGTCCCAGTCCGGTCCCATGGCCCGGATGTAGGCCATGAACTCGTCGGTGACCTTGGAGAGCGCCACTTCGGTGACGTCCAGCTTGTGCTTGGAGATCAGCTGGAGGAGGAGGTCGAAGGGCCCCTCGAAGTTGGCGAGCCGCACCTTGAAGACGCCGTCGGAGGCTTCTTCCTGGGCTTCGGCAGCTGGGTTCCCCTTCTCGACCTCGTCCTCGTCGCCGTTGTGGGCAGGCGTCCCGCTCTGCGGAACGGACGGGCCCAACGGCCCACCGGCCTCAGGCCCGGACTCGACATCAGGCCCGGACTCGACCTCGGCGACCGGCGCGGCTCCCGGCCCCCGCCCCAGCGCACGCCGCCGCCCGCCGGGACCGGCACCGGAAGAAACGTCGTTCGAGGTCATAGCCCCCGCAGGCTACCGCTACCGCCCACGCAACCTGCGTACGAGGATGCTCGCGTCCCCGCGGGACTCCAGATCGGCCAGCACCACGGCGACCGCCTCGCGGACGATACGCCCCCGGTCCACCGCCAGTCCGTGCTCACCGCGGAGCACGAGGCGCGCGTGCTCCAGATCCATCAGCTCCTCGGCCGAGACGTACACGGTGATCTTCTCGTCGTGCCGCTCCCGCCCACTGGGCCGCCGCGAGGGCGACCGGCCCCGCTTGCCCCGGGGCTGCCCGGCGTCGGAGGCAGAACCTTCCTGCGCCCCTCGACCGCGCGCGGAGCGCTCCGCGGCCCGGCTGCGGGACTCGCCCTCCTCGGAGCCGTCGGCGTCGGCCGCCACATGCTCGGCCCCGTCGCCGTCACCGCCCTGCGCGGGCACGGAGTGCGGCGCGTCCTCGGACGCGGCGACCCCGTCGGACTCCCCCGCGGGAGCCGGTACCCGGGCCTCGCCGTTGGCCCCCCGCCGGGGAGTGGACGCCTGGAGCGCCATTCCCCCTGTCGTACGGAACAGTTCGTCGGCCCCCGGCAGACTCACTCGGCGTGACACCGGGCGAGCACCTCCCTGGCGAGCTGACGGTAGGCGGCGGCGCCGACGGAGTTGGAGGCGTACGTGGTGATCGGCTCACCGGCGACCGTGGTCTCCGGGAAGCGGACCGTGCGCCCGATGACCGTGTGGTAGACGTGGTCGTCGAAGGCCTCGACCACACGGGCCAGGACCTCACGGCTGTGGACCGTGCGCGAGTCGTACATGGTCGCGAGGATCCCGTCGAGCTCCAGCTCCGGGTTGAGCCGCTCCTGGACCTTCTCGATGGTCTCCGTCAGCAGGGCGACACCACGCAGCGCGAAGAACTCGCACTCCAGAGGCACTATCACCTTGTGCGCGGCCGTCAGGGCGTTGACCGTGAGCAGGCCGAGCGAGGGCTGACAGTCGATCACGATGTAGTCGTAGTCGGCCATGAGCGGCTTGAGGGCACGCTGCAATGTCGACTCGCGGGCCACCTCGGAGACCAGCTGGACCTCCGCCGCCGACAAGTCGATATTGCTCGGCAGCAGGTCCATGTTGGGGACCGCGGTCTTGAGCAGGACCTCGTCGGCCGCCATGCCCCGCTCCATGAGCAGGTTGTAGACGGTGAGGTCGAGCTCCATCGGGTTGACACCGAGACCCACCGACAGCGCGCCCTGCGGGTCGAAGTCCACGAGCAGCACGCGCCGGCCGTACTCCGCGAGCGCGGCACCCAGGTTGATGGTCGACGTGGTCTTGCCGACGCCGCCCTTCTGGTTGCACATCGCGATGATCTTCGCGGGGCCGTGGTCGGTCAGCGGGCCCGGGATCGGGAAGTACGGCAGCGGGCGTCCGGTCGGGCCCACGCGCTCACGGCGCTGGCGGGCCGCGTCGGGCGCGAGCGTGGCCGCGTACTCGGGATCCGGCTCGTACTCGGCGTCGGGGTCGTAGAAGTGCCCCTCGGGCAGTTCGTCGTAGTCGGCGAAGTGGTTGTGGGGCGCGCCACTTCCGTCGCCGGCCATGGCGTTCACGTGATGGCCATCCATGCTCTGGTGTGCTGTCCGCACGGTCTGCGGACGACTCTGGTGGGCTGCGAAGGTGCGCACCGCGACGGAGCCGACAGCCTCGAACCCTGCCGGGCTCTGGGCCCCGGCAGGCATTCCTGGTTGACCACCCCCGGGAGAAAATGTCGACTCATTCACAAGTCGTCTTACCTCCTTGGTGACCAGGAAACTTCTAGACAAGGTCAGCGTGGCACCATGCCGACGGTTGGCGACTCTATGGCGTGTCGGGTGTTCACAGCAACACAATCCGCCGGACCCGGCAGGATGTGTCGGCAATGAAACATCCCGCTGTCAAGGGCGTACGGCAGTCGCACGGCAGGTTTCGCCGGTGTACGAATCGGTTCAACGGTTACGTTCGACGCGAGTTGACCGAGAGTCGCAAAGTGACCATACACACATCTGGCCGGACCTTGTGGGCAAGGTCCGGCCGCATGTGCCTCGTTGACGCGCCTTGTTGACGTATCGCCTTTACGAAAAGGTGACTTAGCTCTCCGCCGACTGCGTGACGACCGCGGGGTCAGCCGAGCAGGGTGTCGAGCTCCACGTGCTCCAGCCCGTGCGCCTCCGCGACCTCGCGGTAAACGACCTTGCCGTCATGGGTGTTGAGGCCCTTGGCGAGCGCGGGGTCGCGGCGCAGCGCCTCCACCCAGCCGCGGTTCGCCAGTTCGACGATGTAGGGCAGCGTGGCGTTGGTGAGCGCGTAGGTCGAGGTGTTGGGCACCGCGCCGGGCATGTTGGCGACGCAGTAGAAGACCGAGTCGTGGACCTGGAAGGTCGGTTCGGCGTGGGTGGTCGGGCGCGAGTCCTCGAAGCAGCCGCCCTGGTCGATCGCGATGTCGACAAGGACACTTCCGGGCTTCATCCGGGACACCAGCTCGTTGGTGACCAGCTTCGGGGCCTTGGCGCCCGGGATGAGCACCGCACCGATGACGAGGTCGGCGTCCAGGACGGCCTTCTCCAGCTCGAAGGCGTTGGACATGATCGCCCGGACCTTGGTGCCGAAGACCTTGTCGGCCTCGCGCAGCTTGTTGATGTCCCGGTCGAGCAGCGTGACGTGGAAGCCCATGCCGACGGCGATCTGCGTGGCGTTCCAGCCGGAGACACCGCCGCCGATGACGACGGCCCGCGCGGGCTGGGTGCCGGGGACACCGCCGGGCAGGACACCGCGGCCGCCGACCGAGCGCATCAGGTGGTAGGCGCCGACCTGCGGAGCCAGCCGGCCCGCCACCTCGGACATGGGGGCGAGCAGCGGGAGCGCGCGGGAGGGCAGCTCGACCGTCTCGTAGGCGATCGCGGTGGTGCCGGACTCGATGAGCGCGTCGGTGCACTCCTTGGAGGCGGCCAGGTGCAGGTAGGTGAAGAGCGTCTGGTCCTTGCGCAGCCGGTGGTACTCCTCGGCCACGGGCTCCTTGACCTTCAGCAGCAGGTCGGCGGAGGCCCACACCTCGTCGGCGGTGTCGAGGATCTGCGCGCCCTCGGCGACGTACTCCTCGTCCGGGATCGAGGAGCCGATGCCGGCGCCGCGCTCGATGACCACCTGGTGGCCGTGGCGCACCAGCTCGTGCACACCGGCGGGGGTGATGGCCACCCGGAACTCGTTGTTCTTGACCTCGCGGGGGATGCCGACCTTCACGTGGATCACGGTCCTTGGCTCAGAGTGTGTGGGGCAATACAACACATACCCGGGCATGCATGAGCACACCAGGAGACACCGCAGGAGAAGGTGCGGCAGAGCCAGTCTAATGAAGGCTTTCCCCGTGTCTAGCCTTTCATTGCATCAATCTTCTGCGGATGTACTACGGATTTCGTAGGCGTCAGCGTCTTGTTTCGACTCCTCGGCCTGTTCCTCGTCCTGTTCGTCCGCCTGTTCGCCGGTCCGTTCCTCGGTCTGTGAGGTCCCGGGTTCCCCCTGGGAAAGGTCCTCACCCAGCAGCCGCTCGGCCGTGCCGCGGTGCAGCTGTGCGGCCGCCGGATCGCCGAGATGCTCCAGGGTGTCGGCGATCCGCAGCTGGAGCGCCGCCTGGAGCCGGAGGTCCTCGGCACGCCGGGCCCATTCCACGGCGTCCTGGCAGGTGCGCAGCGACTCCTCGGGGTGGCCGGCGTACTCCTGGACCCGGGCGAGTTCGCTCAACGCCCGTGCCTGGGCCGCGAGATCGCCGTTCCTGCGGTGTCCGGCGAGGGCGGCCCGCCAGTTCCTGACGGCCTCGCCGTACCGGCCCGCGTAGGTGTGCGCGGCGGCGATACGGCCGTACAGCCGGGCGGCCTCCGCGCGCTCGTCGCGGGCCAGGCGCTGGGCGAGGGCCCGGCCGTACCAGTCGGCGGCCCGGTCGTAGTCCCCGAGCTCCAGATGCGCGCCTCCTACGGATTCCATCGCGCGGCCGGTCGCGTACGGGTCGTTCGCCTCCCGTCCGGCGTCCAGGGCGGCCCGGTAGCGGGCCAGCGCCTCCCGGGTCCGGCCGGTCTGGGCGTCCAGGTCGGCGAGGTTCAGCAGCGCGGCGGCCTTCTCCCGGGGCAGCGCGCGCCGCTCGGCCACGTCGAGAACGAGGCCGTGGAGGCCGTAGAGGTCGGCGGCGGCGGCCTTGGTGCCGAAGTGGGCCACCATCGTGCGCACGAGCTGGGACATCAGACGCCGGGCCAGGGTGTCCAGCTCCCCGTCGGCGACCGCGAGCCGGGCGGCGGCGAGCAGGGCGGGCCTGCGGATGCGCAGCCAGTCCTCGGCGGCCCGGGGGCTCGGGAAGCGCACGGAGGGCGGCATGCCCTGGAGCTTCTCGCGGGCGTCGGGGCTGTCGGTCTCGGTGATCGCCCGGGAGGACTGGAGCAGCCGTACCGTCCGCTCCAGCATCCGGGCGCGGGCCAGCTGGAGTTCGGCGGGCCGGTCCTGGCTGTCCGCGAGGGCCTTGAGCAGCGGGTACAGACAGCCGGGGACCTCGTACTGCGGCAGCGGGGAGGGCACGGCGTGCAGCAGACCGAGCGCGACGAAGTCGTCCAGCGTGGAGCGGGCGCCGTCCACCGAGCAGCCGGCCAGCGCGGAGGCGGTGTGCGGGTCGACGAGGCCGGCGGGGGCGAGGGAGAGCAGTCGCAGTACCCGGGCGGCCGGAGCGGGGAGCGAGGTGTAGACCAGCTTGAAGACCCGGCTGAGCGGGGTCGTCTCGTCACTCTCCGCATGCAGCTGCTTGGCCAGATCGGCCACGGCGGCCTTGGGCCGGGCGGCGAGCCAGCCCCCCGCCAGCATCAGCGCGGCCGGATGCGCCTGGCAGATCTCGACGAGCTGCTCGGCGGCGCGGGGGTCGACCGTGATGCGCACCGACCCGGTGTGCCGACTCAGCAGCTCCAGCGCGGACTTGGTGTCCAGGCCGCCGAGGGTGCACGGCCGGACGTCCGCGATCCCGGTCAGCGGTCCTCCGGAAACGGCCACGACCAGGCACTCCGGAGTATCCGGAAGCAAGGCGTCCACCTGTTCCGCGGCCACCGCGTCGTCCAGCAGAAGCAGCGCGCGCCGGTCGGCGAGGGCCTTGCGCAGAGCCTCGGACAACTCGTCCTCGGCGGCTCCCGCCGGCGCCTGCACCTCCAGCGCGGCGAGCAGCTCCCGGGCCACGCTCGCGACCGGGACGGGGGTGCCGTCGGGCTCGCTCAGCCGGGCTCGCAGCACCCCGTCGCCGTAACTCTCAGCAACCGTCCGGACGAGTTCCTCGGCGAGCGCGGTACGCCCCGAACCGGGTCGCCCGGCGATGAGCAGGACGCGTGCGCGGGGGGCCTTCCGGCCCGCGAGGGTGTCCAGTCCGGCGCGCTCGATGTCGGCGCGCAGTTCCTTCAACTCCCGTGTCCGCCCCAGGAAATGATCCTCACAGGACAGCCGTACGCCCTCTGCGTCCACCGCCTGGTCCGTCACGGGCCACACTCCCGTCCCACCGCACGCGCAAAGCCCGCCGGTGACCCCGGATCGGGCACCAAAAGCCTAGTTCACGCTGTGCAACGTTCCTGGCGGACCGCGACGGCAACGGACACAGAGTCCCCTGATCGGATCAACGGATCATAGGAACTACGGTTCTCTGGCACACCTAGGGGCGCGGGGAACTGAGCGACAAGCCACGACGCACCGGTACCCCGCAACGATCAGCTACGACAACGGCGCGACCCGAAAGAACCGTCACGCCTCGAACGGCCGCGCAGGCCACTCCGCCTCAGCCGCACGCAACCCGTCCACCCCGCCGGAGGCCCTCGCCGCGACCAGCGACAACACCCCCACCACAAGGCAGTTGTTGTGCAACTCCCCCGCCAGCACCCCCTGAACCAGCGAAGCGACCGGCACGCGCGCGTGCTCCATGTCCGCCTCCTCGTCCTCGACCTCGAACCGCTCCTCCTCGGCCTCGGACAGCCCCCGGGCGAGGAAGATGCGGATCGCCTCGTCGCACCCGCCCGGAGTCGTGTAGACGTCCGTGAGCACCCGCCAGTCCTCCGCCTTGACGTGTGCCTCCTCGTACAGCTCCCGCTGGGCCGCGTGCAGCGGGTTCTCGCCCGGCACGTCCAGCAGCCCCGCCGGGATCTCCCACAGCTTCTGCCGTACGGGGTGCCGGTACTGGCGGATGAGCAGGACCCGGTCCTCGTCGTCGAGGGCGAGGACGGCCACGGAGCCGGGGTGGACCTGGTAGTCACGGCGGGCCACCGACCCGTCGGGCATGACCACCTCGTCCGTGCGGACGGAGGTCTTGTTGCCCACGAACGGGGTCTCGGTCCCCCGGATCTCCCACTCTTCCGGGGTGTCCTTGATCGTCATGCCCTGTCCTTCCCCACGTGAGCAAAAAAGCCGGGACGCCCGCCATTTGAATGCGCGCGCCCCGGCCACCGTACAACTGTCGTGTTACTTCGAAGTCTTCCGCTCGACCGAGGCCTTCACGAGGCCCGCGAAGAGCGGATGCGGACGGGTCGGGCGCGAGCGCAGCTCCGGGTGGGCCTGCGTGGCGACCAGATAGGGGTGGACATCGCGCGGGTATTCGACGTACTCGACGAGCTTTCCGTCCGGCGAGGTGCCGGAAAACAGGATGCCCGCCTTCTTTTCGAGCTCGGCGCGGTAGGCGTTGTTCACCTCGTACCGGTGACGGTGCCGCTCCTCGACGTACTCCTTGCCGTCGTACACCTCACGGACGATGGAGCCCTCGGCGAGCTTGGCGGGGTACATGCCGAGCCGCATGGTGCCGCCCATGTCGCCCTCGCCGGCGACGATGTCGAGCTGCTCGGCCATGGTGGAGATGACCGGGTGGGCGGTCGCGGAGTCGAACTCGGTGGAGTTGGCGTCCGGGATGTCGGCCAGGTTCCGCGCGGCCTCGATCACGATGCACTGGAGGCCGAGGCACAGGCCGAGCAGCGGGATGCGGTTCTCGCGGGCGTACTTGATCGCGCCGACCTTGCCGAGCACACCGCGGTCGCCGAAGCCGCCCGGGATGCAGATGCCGTCGACGTCACCGAGCTGAGCGGCGGCGCCGGCCGGGGTCTTGCAGTCGTCGGAGGTGACCCACTTGATCTTCACGCGGGCCTTGTTGGCGAAGCCTCCCGCGCGCAGCGCCTCGGTGACCGAGAGGTAGGCGTCGGGCAGGTCGATGTACTTGCCGACCAGGGCGAGGGTGATCTCGTGGTCGGGATTGTGGACGCGGTCGAGCAGGTCGTCCCAGGTCGTCCAGTCCACGTCCCGGAAGGGCAGGTCCAGCTTGCGGACGACGTAGGCGTCCAGGCCCTCGCCGTGCACGGTCTTGGGGATGTCGTAGATGGAGCGGGCGTCGGGGCAGGCGACCACGGCGGCCTCGTCGACGTCGCACATCAGCGAGATCTTGCGCTTGATCGCGGTCGGGACCTCTCGGTCGCAGCGGAGCACGATCGCGTCCGGCTGGATACCGATGTTCCGCAGGGCCGCAACCGAGTGCTGGGTCGGCTTCGTCTTCAGCTCACCCGAGGGGCCGATGTACGGCAGGAGCGAGATGTGGACGACGAAGACGTTGTCACGACCGACCTCGTGACGGACCTGGCGGACCGTCTCCAGGAAGGGAAGCGACTCGATGTCGCCGACCGTGCCGCCGACCTCGGTGATGACGACGTCGACCTCGTCGGTCGCCATGCGCCGGATGCGGTGCTTGATCTCGTTGGTGATGTGCGGGATGACCTGCACGGTGTCGCCCAGGTACTCGCCGCGGCGCTCCTTGGCGATCACCGTGTTGTACACCTGGCCGGTGGTGACGTTGGCGGAGCCGTCCAGGTCGCGGTCGAGGAAGCGCTCGTAGTGGCCGATGTCCAGGTCGGTCTCGGCGCCGTCGTTGGTGACGAACACCTCGCCGTGCTGGAAGGGGTTCATCGTGCCCGGGTCGACGTTGAGGTACGGGTCGAGCTTCTGCATCACGACGCGCAGGCCCCGCGCCTTGAGCAGCATGCCGAGGCTGGAAGCCGTCAGGCCCTTGCCGAGCGAGGAGGCGACACCCCCGGTGACGAAGATGTGCTTGGTCGTCGTGGTGCTGTTTCGAAAAACAGGGGGCATGGCCAAGAGGGGGCTCCCGTGGTCGCGATCTGGAGGTGCGGTTCGGGGGTCAGGCGCCCACCGGTCCACGGGCTACCAGGGTATCAGCGCCGTGAGGAGATGGCCTCCGGCCACGCTCCGCGCACGAGCCGACACGGAACCGCACGCGAGCACCTGTTTCTCACCTGCTGCTCACCCGTTCGGCCCAGGCGCGTTGTCCCGAGCGGCACACAGATCATCTACGTGCGTCGTATCCTGCTCGGACACTCGCTGCCGAGCCCGGCCGGAAACACGGGACCACCCCCACCCGTAAGAGCCGGAACAACGAGAGCTCGTCAGTTCGTTGAGCGACAGTTGTCGTTTTGCCTCACAGCGGCATGACTGTTTTGCTTCACCGCTCAACGACGCATTACAACGACCCCCTTGACCGCACCAAGCGACAGCCCCCTTTCCTTCAGGGGGTGACGTGGCCGTTCGACTGGAGTTGCACGTGGCCGGGCGCATCGAAGACTACGCACTCATCGGAGACATGCAGACCGCTGCCCTGGTCTGCCGGGACGGCACAGTGGACTGGCTGTGCCTGCCCCGCTTCGACTCGCATGCCATCTTCGCCGGCCTGCTGGGCACCGAGGAACACGGCTTCTGGCGGCTCGGGCCCGCGCACGCGGCGGACGCCGAGCCCCCCACCGCCGCCCGGCGCACCTACCGCGGCGACTCCCTGATCCTCGAATCGGAGTGGGACACCTCACGTGGCACGGTCAGGGTGACCGACTTCATGCCGCCGCGTGACGGCGCCCCCCAGCTCATCCGGATCGTGGAGGGCGTCTCGGGCCGGGTGCCGATGCGCTCGGCCCTCCGGATGCGTTTCTCCTACGGCCGGGTCGTGCCCTGGGTCCACAAGCACGAGGGGCGCACGGTCGCCGTGGCGGGCCCCGACTCGGTGTGGTTCGACACCGACTGCGAGACGTACGGCAAGGCCCTGACGACGTACTCGGACTTCACGGTCGCCCCGGGTGACCGGATCGCGTTCACCATCTCCTGGGAGCCCTCGCACAAGCAGCCGCCGCCGCTGCCGGAGCCGGAGCAGTCCCTGGAGGCGACCGAGGACTTCTGGCGCGAGTGGGTCGAGCACTGCACGTACCACGGCCCGTACCGCGAGGCCGTCATCCGCTCGCTGATCACCCTCAAGGCGCTGACGTACGCCCCCACGGGCGGCATCGTGGCGGCCCCCACGACCTCCCTGCCGGAGGACATCGGCGGCGTCCGCAACTGGGACTACCGCTACACCTGGCTGCGGGACGCGGCCATCACGCTCTCCTCGCTGCTGCGGACCGGCTACCGCGAGGAGGCCCGCGCCTGGCGCGAGTGGCTGCTGCGGGCCGTCGCCGGCGACCCGGAGAACCTCCAGATCATGTACGGCATCGCGGGCGAGCGCGAGCTGGGCGAGGCCGAGCTGGACTGGCTGCCCGGCTACGAGAACTCCGCCCCGGTCCGGGTCGGCAACGGCGCCGCGCACCAGCTCCAGCTGGACGTCTACGGCGAGGTCACCGAGGCCCTGCACCTGGGCCACATGACCGGTCTGGCCCGCAACGACTACGCCTCCATCCTCCAGCTCAAGCTGATCCGCTACCTGGAGGACCACTGGAACGAGCCGGACGAGGGCATCTGGGAGGTGCGCGGGCCGCGCCGGCACTTCGTGCACTCCAAGGTGATGGCCTGGGTCGCGGTGGACCGCACCATCAAGCTCATCGAGTCCGGTGACGCGGACGGCCCGCTGGAGAAGTGGCGCGACCTGCGCGACGACATCCACCGGGACGTCTGCGAGAAGGGCTACGACAAGGAGCGCAACACCTTCACCCAGTCGTACGGCTCGAAGGAGCTGGACGCGAGTCTGCTCCTCATCCCGCAGATGGGCTTCCTGCCGCCCGACGACAAGCGCGTGATCGGCACCATCGAGGCGATCCAGCGCGAGCTGTCCACCCCGGACGGCTTCATCCTGCGCTACCCGACCTCCAGCGGCGACGAGAACGTCGACGGCCTCCCCGGCGACGAAGGGGCCTTCCTGGCCTGCTCGTTCTGGATGGCGGACGACCTCGCGATGATCGGCCGCGTGGACGAGGCGAGGAAGCTCTTCGAGAAGCTGCTCTCCCTGCGCAACGACCTCGGGCTGCTCGCCGAGGAGTGGGACCCGCGTCTCAAGCGCCAGGTCGGCAACTTCCCCCAGGCCTTCAGCCACGTCCCGCTCATCGACACCGCGCTGCGGCTGACGGCGTCGGGCGCCTACGGCGGCTGAACCTCACGTGATCCCGCGCGTTCCCACGAGACCGCGCGAGTTCTTACGAGACCGTGACGGCCGGCGCCTGAACAGGACCGCCGGCCGGAGCCCGCCTAGGCTGGAGGCCAACAGCCCCTGCACGAAAGGGGGCGCCCCATGGCATCCCCCTCCAAAGCGGGCGCGGCTCTCGCCGCGCTGCGCGAGGATCTGGTCGGCGACGTGTTCGCTCCTCCGGACCCGGGCTACGACGAGGCCCGGACCGTGTTCAACGCGATGATCGACCGCAGGCCGGCGGTGATCGCGCAGTGCGTGAGCGAGGACGACGTCGTACGGGCCGTGCGCTTCGGCCGTGAACTGGACCTGCCGATCGCGGTGCGCGGCGGCGGGCACAGCGTGGCGGGCATGGCGGTCAACGACGGCGGTCTGGTCGTCGATCTGCGTCACATGCGGGCGGTCGTCGTCGATCCCGTCGCCCGGGCGGTACGGGTCGCGGGCGGCGCCACGATGAGCAATCTGGACCGCGCCTGCGAGCCCCACGCTCTCGCCACCACCGGCGGTCGCGCCTCGACCACCGGCGTCGGCGGCTTCGTCCTGGGCGGCGGCTCGGGCTGGCTGGACCGCTGGTGCGGGCTCGCCGTCGACAACCTGCTCGGGGTGGATCTGGTCACCGCGGACGGCGAGCGCGTCCACGCGAGCGCCGAGGAGCACCCGGACCTGTTCTGGGCCCTGCACGGCGGCGGCGGCAACTTCGGCATCGCGACCGGGATCACCCTCAAACTCCATCCGCTGCCGGAGTTCTCCATCGCGCTGCTGCTGTACCTCCCGGAGTTCGGCCCCGAGGTGGTGCGCACCTACCGCGAGCTGATGGCCCACGCGCCCGACGAGGCGAGCGGCGGCATCATCTATCTCACGGGCCCGCCCGAGGAGTTCGTCCCGCCGCACCTGGTCGGCAGCCTCCTGTGCGGCGTCCTGCTCACCTACGCCGGCCCCGAGCAGGACATGCGGAAGCTGGCCGAGCCGCTGCTGGCGCTCCCGCACGAGACGGAGGTCGTCGGGGCGATGCCGTACGCCGATGTGCAGTGCATGATCGACGATCCGCCGGGGATGCGGAACTACTGGTCGGCGGAGTACCTGACGGGCATACCCGACCCGTACGTGGACCTGTTCTGCGCCCGCGCCGAGTCCATGCCGGTGCCGACCGGCACCATCCACGTGCTCTTCCCGCTGGGCGGAGCCATCGCCGAGGGGCCGCACGAGTACCCGGTGCCCTACCGTGACGCGCCCTGGGCCGTGCACCCGTTCGCGATGTGGGAGGACCCCGCGGACGACGAGCGGGGCATCCAGTGGGTCCGCGGCGTCCGCGCGGACGCGCAGCCGTGGAGCACGGGGGACATCTACCTCAACTTCATCGGCGACGAGGGCGCGGACCGGGTCACCGCGGGCGTGGGCGCCGGGAACGCCCGCCGTCTGGCCGAGGTGAAGGGCCGCTACGACCCGGACAACGTGTTCCGCTTCAACCACAACATCAGGCCGGCCTGAGGGCGGTCAGCGTCCGCTCGCCGCCCGGGTCCCCCGCCGTGGCCGGCACCAGGGCGATCTCGTCAAGACCGGCCTCGGCGTAGGCCTCGACACGCGCGCGTACGGCGTCCGGGTCGCCGACCAGTCCCACCGCGCCCGCGGCCGCCGCGGGCAGGGCCCGCACCAGCGTCTCGCGGTCGGCCCCGCCCGCTGCGAGGTCCACCGCGTCTCCGAACCCGGCCTCGGCGAACACCTCGCTGTACCCCGGCACGGTGAGGTACCCGGCGATGCTCCCGAGCACCTGCGCGAGGGCCTCCGGCCCGGGATCGACGGCGGCCGGCAGCCACGCGGCGAGGGTGGGCGCCGTACGGCCCGCCTTGCGCGCCGCCGCGTCCAGTTCCGCCCGCAGCGCCCGCACCTGCTCCGGCGAGACCACGTCCAGCAGCATGCGGTCGGCGTGCGCGGCGGCCGTGGCGATCGCGCGGGGCCCGAACGCGGCCACTGTGAGCGGCCCTCCGGGCGGCGGCAGACGGCGGCGGAAGGGGCTGCCGGGCACGACCGGTTCCCCCGGAGAAGCGTGCAGGAACCGTCGTACGGCTGCCGCGTGCTCCTCCAGTACGGCGGCGGGCCGCGTCCTCGGCCGGCCGTGCACGCCCTCCACCACCCGCTTGCTGGAGGTGCCCAGGGCCACCCCGACGGGCCGCCCGACGAGGGCCGCGACGGAGGAGGCGCCCCGGGCCGAGGTGTACGGGTCGCGCACGGACACCGGCACCGGTCCTGCCGTCAGGGCGACCCGCTCGGTGGCACGCCCGATCGCGGCAGCGAGGACGAAGGAGTCCCACGTCGGGCCCTCCCCCGCCCACACCTCCCGGTACCCGAGCCGGTCGGCGGTCACCGCCACCCGCATCGGCTCATCGACCGGAGCGTCGTCCTCCCGTGCCACGGCCACCACGCTGAAGTCCATGCCCCGGCCGCTACCCCGCCCCTCTCGCCCGCATGCCTCGGGTAGCGTCCGGCTCATGGACAGCGCTACGAACAGCGGATTCGACACCCAGGGCGCCGGGATCACCGTGCAGCGCGCGCTGGAGCTGCCCGGGCTGCGCAGCGGGCTCCCGGAGATCCTCGCGGGCGCGGACCGGCTGCACCGGAGCGTGCGCTGGGTGCACGCGGGCGAGGTGCCGAACATCGCCTCCCTGCTGAAGGGCGGGGAGCTGCTGCTGACCACCGGCTACGGACTCGGCACCCGGCCCGCCGAACAGCGCGCGTTCGTGCGCACCCTGGCCGAGCGCGGTATCGCGGCCCTGGTCGTGGAGCTGGGCCCGCGCTTCACCCGGCTGCCCGCGGCCCTGGTCGACACGGCCCGCGCGACCGGCCTGCCGCTCGTCCAGCTGCACCGCGAGGTGCCGTTCGTGACGGTCACCGAGGAGATCCACACCGAGATCGTCAACGGCCACTACGCCCTGCTCCAGCGGGCGGAGGAGGTGCACCGGCGCTGCACGGAGGCCCTGCTGGGCGGCGGTGGAGTGCCGCAGGTCCTCGGCATCCTGTCCGACTTCGGCGGCAACCCGGTCTTCCTGGAGACGACCGACGGCAGGCTCCTGTACGCCGCCGGGGCCGGGCCCGAGGGCGCCGACCCCCTCCAGGTCTGGGAAGGACTGCGCGGCCAGCACAAGGACACCCCGCCGGCCGGATCGATTCTCGTGGACGTGCCCGGGGGCGGTCGCGGCACGGGCTCGGTGCGGGCGCGGCTGGTGCTGCTGCCCGTGCGGGGGCCGATGGGCCCGGTGCACCGGATGGCGGCGGAACGGGCCGCGGGCATCCTCGCCGTCGTCCTGATGCAGGCCCGCCAGGAGGAGGAGCTGGCGGCCCGCGGGCGCGGCGACTTCCTGACCGATCTCGCGGAGGGCCGGATCACCACCGAGGACGCCCCCGCGCAGGCGCGCGTGCTGGGCTTCAGACCGGGCGGCGGCCCGCTGCTGCCCGTGGTGATGCACCTGGGCTCCTCGGGCGGCGGCTGGACGGCACTGGCCCGCGCGGTCTCCGAGGAGCTGGCCTCGGTCGGCGTGCCGGTCCTGCTCGGCGTACGGCCCGTGGAGGGCCGGGTCCTGGTCCTGCTCGGGCTGCGCTCGGAGCCGGAGCGGCCGGCGGTGGCGGACAAGGTCGCGGCGGCGCTGCGGGCGGGCCTTGAGCGGGCCGGGATGCGGCGGCCGGGCGCCCAGCCGCCCGTGGTGGTGGTCGCCGCGGCGGGCAGCTGGACAGCGGCCTCGGCAGGCCTGCGGCACGCGGCGGAGACGGCGACGGCGGCCCAGGGCCTGCCGGACCGCCCCTGGTACGACGCCCGCCGCCTCGACATCGACCTGCTGCTGTGGCGGCTGCGCGACCACGCGGACCTGGCGGCCTTCGTGGACCGGGCCATCGGCCCCCTGCGCGCCCACGACGACCGCTCCAAGCCGCCGCTGCTGCCCACCCTCCAGACCTACCTCGCGCACGCGGGCCGCAAGGCGGAGACGGCCCGCGAGCTCCATCTCAACCGGCAGACCCTCTACAACCGTCTCGCCCGCATCGGGGAGTTGCTCGGCACGGACCTCGACGACCCGCAGACGGTCCTGGCGTTGAGTCTGGCGCTCCGGGCACGCCGGCACGTGCCGTAGCGCCCGTTGGGCCCTCAGATGGGCCGGGGCTGCGTCAACTCGTCGTAGACGCTGAGCACTTGCGCGACGGTCTGGTCCTCGGTGGGCCAGGTCGCCGCCTGCCGCGTCCCCCGCTCCCGCAGCAACTCCTGCCGCTCGGGGTCGCCGAGCAGCCGTACGACGGCCCCGGCGAGCGCCTCCGGGTCGCCGTACGGGACGAGTTCGGCCGCGTCGCCGACGAGTTCGGGGATGCCGCCGACCGCGGTGGCGACCAGCGGCACGCGCGCGTGGAAGGCCTCCTGGGCGAGGACGGAGCGTGCCTCCAGGCGGCTGGGCAGAAGCGCGAGGTCGGCGGCGGCGAGCAACTCCGCGGAGTCGTCACGGCGTCCGATGAGCCGAACGGGCAACTCCTCGTCCTCGATACGAGTCTGGAGGACCGTCCGCAGCGACCCCTCCCCGGCGACGACGACCAGCGGCACGGGGTCGAGCAGTCGCCACGCGCGGGCGGCGTCCAGGAGGGTCTCGTAGCCCTTGTGCCGCTCCAGGGCGCCGACCGCGACCAGCAAGGGGCGCCCGGTGGCCCCGAGTTCGGCCCGGAGCTTGGGCCGTAGCCGGTCGGGGTCCTCCTGCTCGAGGGCCCCGCGCGGCCCGGGCAGGGCCACGGCGGCGAGCCGGGCGTCCCGGGCGCCGGTCCTGCGGGCCCGGTCCACGAGCGCCGAGGTGGAGCCGAGGACCACGGCGGCGGCCTTCACGACCCGGCGTTCCAGCAGGCGCACGAAATGGGCCCGGGCGCCTTCCGCGTACGCCCGGTCGTGCCAGGTGACGACGAGCGGGGTGCGCCGCCCGCTGAGCGCCAGCACCGCGCGGAACGAGGCGTGCAGCCCGTGGGCGTGCACCAGGTCTGCGTCCGAGCAGGCCGCCCGCAGCACGGCCACGGAGGTGGGGTCACTGCTGCGCGGGACGTGCACGTGTTCGGCACCGGCCCCGGTGAAGTCGTAGGTGCGATCCGCCTCGGCGGGGGCGCACACCGTGACCCGCACGCCCCGCGCGACGAGCCCCGAGGTCAGGGAGCGCACGTGCGCGCTGCTGCCGGCATTGCCGCCGCCCAGCACCTGCACGGTGCGCAGCGAGGACTGGCCGTGCGGTGAGTGGCTGCTCACGGGGATCACGTGGCCGGGGCTCCTGGTTCGGGTCGTGCGGTCACGAGGAAACGTACAGAAGTGTCGAGCGGGGGGGTGTACCGCGCGCTTCCTACGCGTGATGGGTTCTCTGCCAAGGATGCCAGGACGTACGGGTGTTCCGTGAATGCGGAGGACGGGGCACGGGTGCGCACGGCGAGTCGGCGTCACTCACAAGAGTGATGCACCCGCTCACGCGTCCGCGCGAGCCGTCGCCAGCAACTCCTCCGCGTGTGCCCGGGCCGTCTCGGAGTCCTCCTGGCCGGCGAGCATCCGGGACAGCTCCCGCACCCGCTCCTCGCCCTCCAGCACCTTCACACCGGAGCGGGTGACCGACCCGTCGTTGGTCTTCTCGACCAGCAGCTGCCGGTCGGCGAAGGCCGCGACCTGCGGGAGGTGGGTCACCACGACGACCTGCGCGGTCTTCGCGAGCCGCGCGAGGCGCCGCCCGATCTCGACCGCCGCCTTGCCGCCGACACCGGCGTCGACCTCGTCGAAGAGGTAGGTCGGCACGGGGTCGGTCCCCGCGAACACGACCTCGACGGCCAGCATCACGCGCGAGAGCTCACCGCCGGACGCGCCCTTGGCGATGGGCCGCGGCGGGGCGCCCGGGTGCGGGGCGAGCAGCAGCTCGACCTCGTCGACACCGGCCGGCCCGTAGGCGACCGGCCGTCCGTCGACCTCCACGCCCTCGGGGTCCTCGGTCTGCCGGATGGCGAAGGACACGCGCGCGTGGGGCATCGCCAGCGAGGCCAGCTCTGCCGTCACCGCGGCGGCGAACCTCTCGGCGGCCTCCGTCCGCGCGTCCGTCAGCGCCTGCGCGAGCCCGCCGAGTTCGGCCCTGAGCGCGTCCCGCTCGGCGGTCAGCTCGTCGATCCGCTCGTCGTCGCCGTCCAGTTCGGTGAGCCGTGCGGCGCTCTGCTCGGCCCACGTGATCACAGCGGCCACGTCCTCGCCGTACTTCCGGGTCAGCGCGGTGAGCGCGGCCCGCCGCTCCTCGACGGCCGACAGCCGCAGCGGGTCGGCGTCCAGGTCGTCGGCGTACCCGGCCAGCTCCCCGGCCACATCGCCCAGCAGGATGCCGATCTCCCCGAGCCGGTCGGCGAGCGCGGAGAGGGCCGGGTCGTGCGACCGCACGGCTTCCAGGGCCCGCTGGGCGCCCGCCACGAGCGTCGCCGCGTCGATCCCCTCGGGGTCCTCGGGATTGCCCGCGAGGGCGGCATGAGCGGCCGTGGCGGCGGACGACAGGGCCTCGGCGTGCCCGAGCCGCTCCGCCTCCTCCGCGAGCTCCACGTCCTCCCCGGCCCGCGGCTCCACACCGGCGATCTCGTCCAGCCCGAAGCGCAGCAGGTCGGCTTCCTGGGCCCGCTCACGCGCGCGGGTGACGATCTCGTCCAGCTCGACGGTGACGGCCCGCAGCCGCCGGTAGGCCTCGGTGTACTTGGCCAGCGGCACCGTGACCGCGTCACCGGCGTACCGGTCGAGGGCCTGCCGCTGCCGGTTCAGCTTGAGCAGCCCCTGCTGATCGGTCTGGCCGTGCACGGCGACCAGCTCGTCGGCGAGCTCGGCCAGCACCCCCACGGGCACCGACCGACCGCCCAGATGCGCCCGGGACCGCCCTTCGGCGGAAACGGTACGGCTGATCAGCAGCGCCCCGTCGTCGAGCTCCGCCCCGGCCTCCTCGGCCCGCACGACGACGGAGTCGCCCGGAGACACGGTGATCCGCCCCTCCACGACCGCCTTCTCGGCCCCGATCCGCACGAGCGCCGCGTCAGCCCGCCCGCCGAGCAGCAGCCCCAGGCTGGTGACCACCATGGTCTTGCCCGCACCCGTCTCACCGGTGACAGCGGTGAACCCGGGCGACAGTTCGACGACAGCGTCATCGATGACTCCGAGCGACCGTATCCGCATCTCTTCCAGCACGGTGAAGACCTTACGAGGTCGGGGCAACGAGATGCGAGGCCCCCTGTCACTCGGGCGAGTGGAGGTTTGCAGGGGCGCGGGGCTGTATCAATGTGCGGCTCCGCCGCGCGGGCGCGACAAGCCCCCACCGGCCGTCAGCCGCCCACGCTCCGCAACCAGCCCCCACGGTTGGCTAGTGAGGCGCCCCCCGCCACCCGGAAACCGGCAACGCAAACTTCGCCACAAGCCGATCCGTGAACGAAGCATGGTGCAGCCGAGCCAGCCGCACCGGCACAGCCCCCCGCCGCACCTCAACCCGCGCCCCCGGCGGCAACTCAAAGGTCCGCCGCCCGTCACACCACAACACCCCCGGAGGGATGTGCGGCAACAACTCCACGGCCAGCACAGAGTTCGGCGAGGTAACCAACGGCTTCGCGAACAACGCATGCGCGGAGATCGGCACCATCAACAGCGCCTCCACCTCGGGCCACACCACAGGCCCACCCGCAGAGAATGCGTACGCCGTGGACCCGGTGGGCGTGGACAGCACGATCCCGTCACACCCGAACCCCGTCACCGGCCGTCCGTCGATCTCCAGCACGACCTCGAGGAGCTTCTCCGCACCGGCCTTCTGCACCGCGGCCTCGTTGAGCGCCCAGTCGGTGTGGACGATGTCCCCGTTCCGGTGAACGACGACATCGACCGTCATCCGCTCCTCGACCTCGTACGCCTTGCTCACCACCCGGTCGACGACCTTGTCGAGATCGTCCCGCTCGGCCTCGGCGAGGAATCCGACGCTGCCCAGGTTGACGCCGAGCATCGGCACCCCGGACGCCCGGGCGAACTCGGCGCCGCGCAGCAGCGTCCCGTCACCGCCGAGCACGATGAGCAGTTCGCACCCTTCGAGGCACTGCGCTGTCGCCTCCTTGACGAGCTCCACCTCGGGCGGCAGCGGCAGGTCGGCCGCCTCGTACTCCAGGACGCGCACGCCGATGTCGGAGCGCAGCAACCCTTTCACCACGAGCTCGGCACTGCGGATGGCCGCGGGCCGCCCGGTGTGGGCGAGCAGGAAAACAGTACGAGCTCGGTTCTGGCTCAACGCGGCCCCTCCGCAACTGCACGGTCGACATCGGCCGGGTCCAGGGCGGGCGCCCCGGCACGCAGCCACAGAAAGTATTCGACATTGCCCGAGGGCCCGGGCAGCGGACTGGCCGTGACCCCGTTCACCCCGAGCCCGAGTTCCGCCGCCTTCGCGGCCACTCCGCGCACGGCCTCCGCCCGCAGCTGCGTGCTCCGTACGACTCCCCCGCTGCCCAGCCGTTCCTTCCCCACCTCGAACTGCGGTTTCACCATCATCACCAGATCGGCGTCCGGCTTCACGCACCGCACCAGGGCGGGCAGCACCAGGCCGAGCGGGATGAAGGAAAGATCCCCCACGACAAGATCCACTGGTTCCCCATCGATCGCTTCGAGCGTCAACTCGCGTACGTTCGTACGGTCCTTGACGGTGACGCGTTCATCGCTCTGGAGAGACCACGCGAGTTGGCCGTACCCGACGTCGACGGCGACCACGTGCGCGGCCCCGGCCCGCAGCAGCACATCGGTGAACCCGCCGGTGGACGCGCCGGCGTCCAGCGCCCGCCGCCCCTCGACGACCAGCCCCCGCGGCACGAACGCCTGGAGGGCCCCGGCGAGCTTGTGGCCACCCCGGGACACGTAGTCGGGATCGCCGTCGTCGCTCTGCACCACGATCGCGGCCGCGGTCTCCACCTGGGTGGCGGGCTTGGTCGCGACGGTCTTGCCGACGGTGACCCGCCCCGCCGCGATCAGCTGGCTGGCGTGCTCGCGCGAGCGCGCGAGCTTCCGCCGGACCAGTTCCGCGTCCAGCCGACGGCGTGCGACTCCTGCCACGTTCGGTTCAGCTCCTAGTGCCATACGAGGGTGAGGGCGCCCTCTGGTCGTACGACGGCGAGGGCGCCGGAGGTCCCGGGCGCACGTCGAGCGCGGTCAGCGCGTCGCGCAGCCCCCGGTGTACATCCTCGTACACCTCGATGTGGCCGTCCGTGGCGAGGTGGTCGGCGTCGCCGAGCCGCTCCAGACCGGCGTCCACCTCGGCGTTGCCGGTGGGGGTCCGGGGCACGTGCAGCGGGGCGGGGGCGGCCGGGTCGTGGTCGGGTTCGACCGGGACCTCTTGTGAAGGCTCTGGAACCACGTCGTTCATGCCCAGACGCTACCTCGAACCGTTGGGGTACCGTCGATCGCGATGGCCACGATCGAGGAGTGCCGCGCCGCACTCGAGAAGCTCTCCGACAACATGGGCAACGCCGAGGGTGATGTCGCCACGGCGGCGTCCATGGACCGCTCGGTGAGCTGCCGCATCACCGATCTCGACGTCACCTTCGTCGGGCGGATGACGGGCGGCCGGATCGTGGTCCACGACACCGTGCAGGGCCCTCCGAAGGAGAAGGCGCAGATCCGGCTGACGATGTCCGGCGACGACCTGGTGGCCCTCGTGAACGGCGAGCTGAACTTCGCGAAGGCCTGGGGCTCGGGCCGGGTGAAGCTGGAGGCGAGCCTGAGGGACCTGTTCCAGCTCAGGAAGCTTCTGTAGCGCCCGCCCTGCCGCTGCCGGCCTCCACGCGCGCGCGTGCCTTCCGCGCGGCCGGCACCACCAGCGGTGTCCCCGTCTCCGGGTCGTCGATGACCTGGCAGCGCAGCCCGAACACCTCCTCGACCAGCTCGGCCGTGACGATGTCGTTCGGGGCGCCCTCGGCGATGACCTGCCCGCCCTTGAGCGCGATCAGGTGCGTGGCGTACCGGGCCGCGTGGTTGAGGTCGTGCAGGACCGCGACCAGGGTGCGGCCCTGCTCCTCGTGCAGTTCGGCGCAGAGGTCGAGCACGTCGATCTGGTGCTGGATGTCGAGGTAGGTGGTCGGCTCGTCGAGGAGCAGCAGCGGGGTCTGCTGGGCGAGAGCCATGGCGATCCAGACCCGCTGCCGCTGACCGCCGGACAGCTCGTCGACGTACCGCTCGGCGAGCTCGGCGACCCCGGTCTGCCGCATGGACTCCTGGACGACCCGCTCGTCCTCGGTGGACCACTGGCGCAGGATGCCCTGGTGCGGGTAGCGGCCGCGGCCGACGAGGTCGGCGACGGTGATCCCGTCCGGCGCGATCGACGACTGCGGAAGCAGGCCCAGGGTGCGGGCGACCTTCTTCGCCGGCATCGACTGGATGACCTGCCCGTCGAGCAGCACCTTGCCCTGGCTCGGCCTGAGCATCCGCGACAGGGCGCGCAGGAGCGTGGACTTGCCGCAGGCGTTGGGGCCGACGATCACCGTGAAGGAGTTGTCGGGTATCTCCACCGACAGCTGCTCGGCGATGACCCGCTGGTCGTAGGCGAGGGTGACGGCGTCGGCGGACAGGCGGTTCACGGTGCTCCTTGTGCTCCTCGGGGCGCTTGGCGTGCTTGGCGTGCTCGGGCGGTTCATATCCGGCCCGCCCTGCGCTCGGTGACCAGCAGCCACAGCAGATACACCCCGCCCAGGACCCCGGTGACCACACCCACGGGCAGCTGGTCGGCGCCGAAGACCTTCTGGGAGGTCCAGTCGGCGGTGACCAGGAGGGTGGCGCCCATGCACAGGGACGGCAGCAGGTTGGGACCGGGCGAGCGGGTGAGTCGGCGGGCCAGCTGCGGGGCGGTGAGCGCGACGAAGCTGACCGGACCGGCGGCCGCGGTGGCGGCGGCGGTGAGCAGGACGGCGGCGACGAGCAGCAGCAGCCGTACCCGCTCCACGCGCACGCCCAGGGCGTTGGAGACGTCGTCGCCCATCTCCATCATCCTGAGGCCGCGCCCGTTGACGAGGACGAGCGGGACGAGGACGGCGCACAGCCACAGCAGCGGCCACACCTGCGTCCAGTCACGGCCGCTGAGCGAGCCGGTCATCCAGACGACCGCCTGGGACGCCTCGGTGAGCGTGGACCTGGTCAGCAGATAGCCGTTGACCGCGGTGACGATCGCGGAGACACCGATACCGACCAGGACCAGTCGATAGCCGTGCACACCCCGCCGCCAGGCGAGCAGGTAGATGGCGAACCCGGTCATCAGACCGCCCACGAGCGCGCCCGTGGTCACCTGCCCCGCGCTCCCGGAGAACAGCACGATCATGGTGAGCGCCCCGGCCGTCGCCCCCTGGCTGAGCCCGAGGACGTCCGGACTGCCCAGCGGGTTGCGGGAGATGGCCTGGAACAGCGCCCCGCCGAGCCCGAGCGAGGCCCCGACCAGGAGCCCCACGAGCACCCTGGGCAGCCGCAGCTCGTTGACGATGAACTCCTGCCCGGCGTTGCCGTCCCCGAACAGCGTCCTGAGCACGTCCCGCGCCGGGATCGGGTAGTCACCGGTGCCGATCAGCACGACACTCGCGGTGAGCGCGGCGAGCAGGATCAGGGCGACGACGACGGTGGCCCGCACGTCCAGCCGGACCGAGAGCCCGCCGGGGGTCCTGAGGGCACGGTTGGTCCTCACAGCTGAGCCGTCCTTCGCCGTCGTACGAGAAAGATGAAGACCGGCCCGCCGATGAGCGCGGTGACGATCCCGACCTGGAGCTCCGCGGGCCGGGCGACGATCCGGCCGATCACGTCGGAGCCCAGCAGCAGCACGGGCGACAGGACGGTGGCGTACGGCAGGATCCAGCGCAGGTCGGGGCCGGTGAAGGAGCGCACGACGTGCGGGACCATCAGGCCGACGAACACGATCGGTCCGCAGGCCGCCGTGGCCGCCCCGCACAGCACGGTCGCGGCCAGCATGGCCAGCGCCCGGGTGCGGTTGAGGTTGGCGCCGAGGGCCTTGGCCGTGTCGTCGCCCATCTCCATCGCGTTGAGCGGGCGGGCCAGCGAGAGGGCGAGGAGCGAGCCGGCCGCGAGGAACGGCAGCACCTGGAGGATGGTCGGGGTGCTCGCCGAGGACAGCGAACCGACCGTCCAGAAGCGCATCTTGTTGAGCGCCTGGTCGTCGGTGATCATCACGGCCTGGAGATAGCCGTACAGGGCCGCGCTGATCGCCGTACCGGCCAGGGCGAGCCGGACCGGGGTGGCACCCCGGCTGCCGCCGAGGAACCAGACCAGTGCACCGACCGCCGCCGCACCGAGGAAGGCGAACCACACATAGCCGCTGAGCGAGGTGACGCCGAAGAAGGTGATCGCGGTGACGACGGCCGCGGACGCGCCCGCGTTGATGCCGAGCAGCCCCGGGTCGGCCAGGGGATTGCGGGTCAGGGCCTGGAGCACGGCCCCGGACAGCCCCAGCGCGGCACCGGCCAGCAGTCCGAGAACCGTCCGCGACAGCCGGTCGGCCACGACGACGTCACCGTAGGTCCCGGTGTCGTGGAACAGGCCGTGCCAGACCTCTCCGACGGACAGCCCCTTCGCACCGATGGCGATGCTCGCCACCCCTACGGCCAGCAGGACGGCCAGGGAGACGAAGAGCCCAAGAACGCGTATCGCCCGGCGGGTTGGGGGCGCGGGGGCGGTCTCCGCGCGCTGTTCGGGAGGACTGTCGACCAACACGTGGTTAGGTTAGCCTACCCTGCCAACGAGCCACGATCCCGGGCGGAAACGTACCCGGAATCACAGCTCGCCAGCCGCCTCACCGCACGGGAAAGCCGCCCGGGCACCCGCTCACAGCCCCAGCCTCGCCAGCGCCTTCCCCCCGTCCAGCTCGCACACACCTTCCCCGGCCGCCGTCCAGGCCGCCGCGCACAGCGCCCGCAGACCGTCCAGCGCCTCCCCGTCTCCGTCGATTTCCAGCCGCTCCTTCCCAGCCGTCGCCGTCCATCCCCCGCACCGGAAGCCGTCTCCCGCCTCGGTGACCTCGGGCTGGCCGGTGAGCATCCCCCGCAGATCCGCGTCCACATACGTCGGCCGGTGCTGCGGCGGCGCGGCCAGCAGCTGCGCGCCGTCGGTGACACCGGTGAGCACGAGCAGCGAGTCCACCTCGCCGTTGAACGCCCCCTCGATGTCGGTGTCCAGCCGGTCCCCGACCACCAACGGCCGCTCGGCGCCGGTCCGCAGGATCGTCTCCCGGTGCATGGGAGGCAGCGGCTTGCCGGCGACCTGAGGCTCGGCACCCGTCGCGATCCGCACGACCTCGACCGCAGCCCCGTTGCCCGGCGCGATCCCGCGCCCGCTCGGAATCGTCAGATCGGTGTTGGACGCGAACCACGGCACCCCGCGCGCGACCGCGTAACTGGCCTCCGCGAACCGCCCCCAGGGCAGATCCGGCCCCCCGAAGCCCTGCACCACGGCGGCCGGATCGTCGTCCGCCGACTCGACCGGCTCAAGACCCCGCTCCCGCAACGCGACTCGCAGCCCCTCGCCCCCGATGACGAGCACCCGCGACCCGGCCGGCACCTGCTCACTGATCAGCCGCGCCACCGCCTGCGCGGAGGTGATCACGTCATCGGCCCCGGTCGGTATCCCCAACTCGGTGAGATGTCCGGCCACGGTGTCGGGCGTCCGCAGGGCGTTGTTGGTGACATAGGCGAGGTGCATCCCGCCCTCACGCGCGGTGGCGAGCGACTCGACGGCGTGCGCGATCGCGTTCCCGCCCGCGTACACCACCCCGTCGAGATCGAGCAGCGCGGTGTCGTACGCCTCGCTCAAGGCCCGCTCACTGCCCTCGGGCTTCGTCCTCACGCGCTGGCTCATTCCGCATCGCTCCCGGTTCGACGGCTTTCCCCCGATCATCCCCCATGCCACCGACACCCGTACGATGCCGGGATGAACACAGCAGGTCACCCGGAAGCAACGGCGCGCCGAGGCCTGGAACTCACCCCGTTCCGAGGCCTGCGCTACGACCCCGACCGGGTCGGCAGCCTCGCCGCCGTCACCTCCCCGCCGTACGACGTCGTGGTCCGCCCCGACGGCCTGCACCAGCTCCAGTCCAACGACCCGTACAACATCGTCCGGTTGATCCTTCCGCAGGCGAGGACGCCGGCCGAACGCAACGCCCAGGCGGCTCGCACCCTGCGCGACTGGCTCGCCGAGGGCATCCTGGCCGCCGACCCCGAGCCCGGCCTGTACGTCTACGAGCAGGACGACGGCGCCAGCCTGCTCCAGCGCGGGATCATAGGGACCCTGCGCCTGTCGGAGCCCTCGGAGGGTGTGGTCCTGCCACACGAGGACGTCATGTCTCATGTGGTCGCCGACCGCGCGGCCCTCATGCGCGCCACCTCGGCGAACCTGGAGCCCCTGCTCCTGACCTACCGCGGCAACGGCTCGCGGTCCGTCACGACGGCCGTGATCGAGCGCCTGGCCGAGCAGCCCCCGCTCCTCGCCACCACCACCGAGGACGGCTACAGCCACCGCCTGTGGTCGATCACCGACCCGGACGAGGTGTTCCGCATCCAGTCGGACCTCGCCCAGCACCAGGCCCTCATCGCCGACGGCCACCACCGCTGGGCGACCTACCGCCGTCTACGCGCGGAGCACACCTCCCCCAGCCCCTGGGACCACGGCCTGGTCCTGCTGGTCGACACGGCCCGCTATCCCCTCCGCGTCCGCGCCATCCACCGCCTCCTGCACGGCGTCCCGGTGGCCCAGGCCCTCGCGCCCCTGGAGGGCCTCTTCCGGGTCAGCCGTCTCGACGTCGGCCTTACGGAGGCCCTCGACACCCTCGCCGACGCGGCCTGCGCGGGCAACGCCTTCCTCCTCGCCGGCGACGGCGCCTTCCACCTCGTGGACCGTCCCGACCCGGACCTCCTGTCCCGCACGATCCCCACGGACCGCCCCACCGCCTGGCGCACCCTGGACGCGACGGTCCTCCACGCCACGCTCCTCGCCCACGTCTGGCATATCCCCGAGGACGACCCCGCCCGCATCGCCTACATCCACGACACGGCCGCCACGGTCGAGAAGGCGGAACGGGACGGCGGCACTGCGGTCCTCATGCACCCGGTCCGCGAGGAGGTCGTCCGCGACCTCGCCCGCCAGGGCGTCACGATGCCCCGCAAGTCGACGTCCTTCGGCCCGAAACCGGCCTCGGGCCTGGTCCTGCGCGCACTGGACGTCTGAACGTCTGACACGAACAAGGGGCGGGATCGCCAGGATCCCGCCCCTTGCTCACCGAACCACGCGTACGTCAGGCCTTGAGGTCGTCCTCGTCGCCGTCGACATCGCCGTCGAGGACCTTCTCGGCACCCTCCGTGTCGTTCCCGGCCGCAGCCTCGCCCTCGGCCTCGCTCTCACCGTCGGCCGGGGTCTCGTCCTCGTCCTCGTCGAAGGCGTCCACGAACTCGACCCCGTCCATCTCGGCGAGCCGGTCGGAGGCGTCGGTGCTGCCGTCCTTGTCGGACTCCACAGCCTTGGCGAACCACTCCCGCGCCTCGTCCTCCCGCCCGGCGGCGAGCAGCGCGTCGGCATACGCGTACCGCAGTCGCGCGGTCCACGGCTGCACCGAGGCGGAGGCAAGCTCGGGGCTCTGGAGCGTCACGATGGCCGCGTCCAGCTGCCCCATGTCACGCCGGGCACCGGCGGCGACGAGACGCATCTCGACCTGCCCGGCCTTGTCGAGCTTGTGCACCTCGGGCGCCCCGGCCATGTCCAGCGCCTTCTCCGGCCGCCCGAGCCCACGCTCGCAGTCGGCCATGACGGGCCACAGCTCCACGTTCCCGGTCATCCGCCGCGCGGCCCGGAACTCGGCGAGCGCCTCGCTGTACTTCTGGTTGGCGTAAGCCGCGAACCCGGCAGCCTCGCGCACGGCGGCGACACGCGACGCGAGCCGCAGGGCCACCCTGGAGTAGCCGTACGCGCCCTCGGGGTCCTCGTCGATGAGCCGGGCGACCATCACCAGGTTCTTGGCGACATCCTCCGCGAGCCCCTTCGGCAGACTCTGCAACTCCTGCCGTACATCCTTGTCGATCTCGTCGCCCGTGACGTCCTCGGGGATCGGCAGCCGCTTGATCGGCTCGCGGTCCCGGTCGCGATCGTCACGGAAACGCCCACCACCACGACGGTCGTCGCCGCCGCGCCGGTCCTCCCGACCACGGAACCCACCGGGCCGGCCGCCGCGGTCGTCCCTACGGGGGCCGCCGACTCCGCGCCCAGCACGGTCGTCCCGACGGTCATCCCTGCGGTCGTCCCGACGATCATCGCGCCGGAAGCCACCTCGGTCGCCACCCCGGCTGTCGTCACGTCGGCTGTCGTCACGTCGGCCGTAGCCGGCGCCACCTCGGTTGTCGTCGCGCCGGAAACCACCACGGTCGCCACGGTTGTCGTCGCGCCGGTCGTTGTCCCGACGGAAACCGCCGCGATCCCCGCGGTCGTCGCCACGGCGCTCATCGCGTCGGTCGTCACGTCGGTCGTCACGGCGGCCGTAGCCACCGCCGGCGCTGCTGCGGTTGTCGTCCCGACGGAAGCCACCGCGATCCCCGCGGTCACCGCGGTCGTCCCGACGGAAGCCGCGGTCCCGGTCATCACCACGGGGTCCGCGGTCGCGGTCGTCACGCCGGGCGTAGCCACCGCCGCCACCCCGGTTCTCGTCGCGGCGGAAGCCACCACGGTCACGGTCATCGCGTCGGTCGTCACGGCGTGCGTAGCCACCGCCGCGGTTGTCGTCCCGCCGCTCTACGCGCTCGCCGCGGTCGTCGCGGCGGAAGGCGGGCCGGTCACCGTCGCGCCGGAAGCCGCCACGGTCACGGTCGTCGCGGCGCGGACCGGCCGGCCTGTCATCACGACGGAACGCGGGGCGCGGCCCACGGTCCCCGTCACGTCGGTCATCGCGTCGGTCGTCACGTCGGTCGTCTCGCCGTCCGTAGCCACCGCCGGCGCTGCCGCGGTTGTCGTCCCGACGGAAGCCACCGCGATCCCCGCGGTCACCACGGTCACCGCGGTCACCGCGGTTGTCATCACGACGGTCATCACGACGGTCGTCACGGCGCCCGTAGCCGCCGCCGTGGCTGCCCCCGCGGTCATTGCCACCGCGGTCGTCGCGGCGGAAGGCGGGTCGGTCACCGTCGCGCCGGAAGCCGCCACGGTCACCCCGGTAGCCGCGATCGCCACGGTCACCACTGTCCCGTCGCCGCTGGTCGCGCTCCGGTCGGTCGTCGGGAGAGTTGGTGGACATGGTGACTCCTGTCTTCGGTACCGCAAGCATTCTAAAAACAAAAGGACCCCTGGTCCCAGCTGAACGCTGGGACCAGGGGTCCTCCAAAGATTGTTCGGCGGTGTCCTACTCTCCCACAGGGTCCCCCCTGCAGTACCATCGGCGCTGTAAGGCTTAGCTTCCGGGTTCGGAATGTAACCGGGCGTTT
>NZ_JOGP01000017.1:0-146048 GCF_000719505.1 Streptomyces sp. NRRL B-3229
GCTCGGTGGTGGTGGAAGGAGTCCTCATGGCACGCAGCACCACGCGTCCCGTCGTCACGCTCAGGTCGACGGCGGGCACCGGCTTCACGTACGTGACGCGGAAGAACCGTCTGTCCGACCCCGACCGGCTGGTCGTGCGCAAGTACGACCCGGTCGCCGGCAAGCACGTTCCGTTCCGCGAGACACGCTGACACAGGCCCCGGTCCAAGGCCGGGGCCCCTTGAAGGAGGCACCACCCATGAGATCCGGCATTCACCCCGCCCTGCGCCCCGTCGTCTTCCGTGACCGCGCGGCAGGCTTCCAGCTGCTCACCCGCTCCACTGTCGCCGCGCAGAGCACGGTGGTGTGGGAGGACGGCATCACGTACCCGGTCGTCGACGTGGACATCTCGTCCGCGAGCCACCCGTTCTCCCCCTGCAAGCCCCGGCAAGGAGGCCGTTATGAAGGTACGCAAGTCCCTGCGCTCGCTGAAGACCAAGCCCGGCGCCCAGGTGGTGCGCAGGCGTGGCGTGACCTTTGTGATCAACAAGAAGGACCCCCGCTTCAAGGCCCGCCAGGGCTGACGTCCTCGCACAGCATCGTCACCGGCCCGGCGCCGCACACGCGGTGCCGGGCCGGGTCGTATGCCGCACGGGATCGCCGTGGCTGAGACGCACGACCTGGCCGGGCAGGTCGTGCGTCTCGACCCTGACGGGCCGGCCTGTTGTCGGGGGCCGTCATTCGTGCCCGGCGATCCTGTAGCCGCGTCCCCCACCTGTGCCCGGGAACGCGACGGGGTGGACCCGGCCCGCCGCACACCAGCAGCTCGGTGCGCCGCGGGTCGTCGTGCAGGACAACGTGCGCATGAACTCCGGTGATGTGATGCCGCTCACAACGTGTCACGGGAGCGACGGGAGCGGTGTCTTGGGGGCATGACCGACACGAAGCAGTCCACAGTCCTGATCACCGGTGCCAACAAGGGTCTGGGCCGCGAGGCCGCCCGCCGCCTCGGAAAGCTGGGGTGGAAGGTGTTCCTCGGCTCCCGGGACGAGGGCCGGGGCCGCGAGGCCGCCGAGAAGCTGGCCGCCGACGGCATCGACGTCGTCCTGGTGCCGCTCGACGTCACCTCGGAGGAGTCCGTGGCGGCCGCGGAGGAACTGGTCCGCACGCACACCGACCGGCTGGACGTCCTGATCAACAACGCCGGCGCGGGCGGCCACGCGATCCACCCCGCGCAGGCGACCGTCGCCGAGGTCCACGCCGTCTACGACACCAACGTCTACGGCCCGATCCGCGTCACCCACGCCTTCCTGCCGCTGTTGCAGGCCGCCGACCACCCGCGGGTGGTGATGGTGTCGAGCGCCGTCGGGGCGTTCTCCGTGGTGACCGATCCGGAGCAGCCGGTCTCGAAGATGCACGAGCTCGCCTACAGCTCCTCCAAGGCGGCGCTGAACATGCTCACCGTCCGCTACGCGCAGGCGTTCCCGGGCATCAAGTTCAACGCCGCCACCCCCGGGGAAGTCGTGAACCGCACCTTCGCAGCCACCGACATGAACAACAACATGGGCCAGCTGACCGTGACCGAGGGCACCGATTCGATCGTTCGCCTGGCGCTGCTGGACCCCGACGGCCCGAGCGGGACCTTCACCGATCGGCTCGGCCCCATCCAGTGGTGATCGCCCGGCGACCCGCGGACAGATCCGCGGGTCGCCGGGCGCGTCGGGGGTCGTGGCAGACAGCTGGATCCGGGTCGCCGTCGTGGGGGACGGCGACCGGACCGATTGGCCGTCGTCCTGGGACAGTTGTGGCGGTGTCAGCCCTGTATGACTCTTGACTATTGCCATCGGCAGAGATCTGGTCGTGTGTGCCCCGGAAATCGGGGTCGACCGTTCGCGCTTCTCGGTGGCGTGCCGCCGAGTTCGGCGCGAGCTGGTCGTGGTGAAGCCTCCGAACCCCCAACAAGGAGTCCGCATGGCACCACGTATCAGCCGTCGCACCGTCCTGGCCGCCGGAGCGGGCGCTGCCGGCCTGTCCCTGCCCGGCGTTGTCGCGTAGGCAGACGACCGTGCGACCACCAGCGTGAGATTCACCCTGAACGCCCAGGTCCTCGACGGGGGAGAGCAGGTCACGTCGCTCACCCTCAGGACCTCCCGGCTCGGCCCGGTCGACCCGGCCGGACTGACCACCGGCACCTTCAGCGTGCACGCCAAAGCCACCAGCCCGTTTCCCGTCGCCCCCGACGACATCATCTTCGGCGAGTACGACGTCGACCGAGCGGTGACCGCCGTTCGGCTCGACCATCGCGGCGACATCGTGCTCGAACTGAGCCACGGCGAGGGCCAGACCGGGGGCGGCACGCTCGGCTACCTCGCGCGCGCGGGCCGCAACGTGATGCTCGACCTCGTCTACACCCTCACTCAGCACGCCCCGATACCCTTACGCAACCACCGGACGATCGTCATCGACGACTTCGTTCAGGACCCGCGATTGTCGGACCCCGAGGTGGACGCCTTCAGCTCGCGCGTCTCCGGCTCGGGAATGAAGTACCGGCTGTACTCGCCCACCGCCCCGCACCCTTCCCGGAACAAGAAGCGCCCGCTGATCGTGTGGCTGCATGGCGGAGGCGAGGGCGCCTCACTGCCCAACCACTACTACGACAACGAGACCACCCTGCGCGCCAACCGCGGCGCCCTGGGCTTCGCCACCCCCGAGGCGCAGCGCATCTTCGACGGCGCCTACGTCCTCGCCCCGCAGAGCACCTCGTACTGGATGGAGGACGGCCCCCGCTTCGCCCCGCTCATCCACGAGATCATCAGCGACGTCACCCGCCGCAACCACGTCGACCGCGACCGGATCTACATCGCCGGATGCAGCAACGGCGGCTACATGAGTCTGAAGATGACCACGGTCTACCCCACGCTGTTCGCCGCATCGGTTCCGGTCTGCGGTGTCGTCGCCTCGTTCCCGCCCGGCGGTGCACCCCTGATCCCCGACAGCGACCTGGCCCGGATCAGTACCCCCACCTGGCTCGTCGCCTCACGCGACGACACGACCGTGGACCCGCAGGTCAACACTGCGCACGCGCACGACACGATCCCCGGCTCACTGATGACGCTCTACGACCACGTCGTGTGGAACGGCCGCCAGTTCGACGGCCACTGGTCATGGATCTACGTCGCCCGCAACGACCCCAGCATGAACGGAACCCACGTCTGGCAGTGGATGGCAGCACGGCGCCGTCACTGACGGGTCGGCCGGGTTCGTCGTCGCGGACAGCAACCTCCCGCGCCGCTCAGTGTCATCCGGGTGCCCGTTCCCGCGCTTCCTCCGGGGAGCGCGGTCGCGGGATCGTGACGGGTGGCGCACGCCGCATGCCGTTCTCCTATCCGGTACCTAGTAGGTACCATCCGGGTATGCCATCCCTGAACGTGTCCTTCACCGACGAGGAACTCGAAGGCGTGCGCGCCGCAGCCGCCGCCGAGGGCAAGAGCCTCAAGCAGTACCTGCACGACCTCGGTGTCCGGGAGATGCAGCGCAAGCAGTTCATCGCGGGAGCGAGCAGCTGGTCCGACCGGCTGCGCGACGAGTTCGACGACGCCTTCCCCGACGAGGTGCCTCCGTCCCAGCGCCCCGGCGGGAGCGCCGCGGCCTGATGCACCTGTACGTCGACGTCTCCTGGCTCCTCGATGTCCAGGAGGCCGCGCTCGGCTCCGAGGACATGTCGGTCACCGACTATTCCGCTCTCGTCGCCGCCGTGGCCCGGCACAAGACCAAGCTGCCCACACTCCAGGCAGCGGACCCCGACGCCGCCTGGCGGGCAGCCGCCCTCATGCACACCATCGTGCGCCTGGAGCCGCTTCCGCACCGCAACAGCCTCTACGCAGCGTTCATCGCCGCCCAGTACATGGACCAGTCCGGTGAGGGAATCGACCCGCCCTACGGTGCCCTGTCCGACCTCGTGCGAAAGATCCGAGACACCGGCCTGCGCGTACCTGAGGTCGCCGACCGGCTCCGCACCTGGAAGATCTGAGGGCACGCTCGATCGGGACCTCCTCCTGGCTGAATCCTGTCGTCGGACAAGCCCTGTTCTCCCCGGAGCGGATGGACCTGCGGATGGACCTTTGGTCTCCGTAACGGAATCGGGTTCGGGGACCAACGCCACCCGTCCTCGCCTTCAGCTCGCCTGACTCGGCACCGCGTTCGGCCCATTGCCGACCGGGGCGAAGCGCAACCGCACCGCCGCGGGCTACCGGACTCGAACCTGCTCAGACCGACACAGGTCACAATCTCGAGGATTGAAGCGGATTTCCCACCACGCCTTTGCCCGCGGCGGCTGACCACAGCTTACCGACAGCGGCACAACCGGCAGACGGGCAGAGCGAGTCGGCAGGGCGGATCGGCGGGGTCGGCGACCTGTGCACCTTCTGTGAAACTTGAAGTTTCAGGCTTACTCGTGAGACGCAAGTGATGACAGGGTCAGGAGTGATCAACTCGGCTGCCCCGTGCAGCCGTTGGACTCCTCACCCCCCACGAGGCGTGACATGGCGAGAGCCGACCTGCGCAGAACGCGCACCACCATATTCGCGGCGACGGCCGGCCTTGCGCTGACCGTCGCCATCCTCCCTGGCACCGCGAACGCGGCCTCGGACGACCCAATGCCCCCCGCCGACACCGGTACCCCGGCGGCCCGGACGCCCGCCGTCCCCTCCCAGCAGACCCTGATCCGTCGTGACGCCCGGCTCGCGAAGGCCGAACAGCGCCCTGGTGTAAGGAAGTTGCGCAGCCGGCTCGGCGCCCAGGGCGTGCTGGAGCTGGACCCGACCACCGGCACTGCACGCCAGGTGGCCAAGCTGGACGGGTACCTGACGTCAGCCAGTGACGGCAGCCCCGAGGACATCGTCCGGGACTACCTGCGAGCCCATCCAGACGTCTTCGGCCTGACCGACGCCCAGGTCCACGATCTGACGTTGCGCAAGCAGTACACCGATGTCGCCGGCATACGTCACCTGTCGTTCGTCCAGTCGGTCGACGGCGTGCCGGTCTTCGGCAACGGCGTCAAGGCGAACGTCTCTCGCGATGGACGGTTGGTCAGCGTGCTCGGCGCCCCGGTGACGAAGCTGCCGTCGACGCTGGCCCGGGCCCGGGTCAGCGGAACGCAGGCCCGGGACAACGCCGTCCGTGACATCGCGGGAGAAAAGGCCGGCGGCAGCGCGCCCACCGACACCGCCAAGCAGGTCGTCTATCCGGTTCCCGGCGGCACCGCTCGCCGCGCCTGGCAGACGGTGACCTCGCCGGACGGCCACGGCATGTGGCTGCACGTCGTCGACGCCGTGAGCGGCCGGGTCCTGTACCGGCAGGACCTGTCCTCCGATCTGACCGCTTCACCGGCCGGGACGTCCGCTGCCGGTCAGCCCCTGTCCGACGCCGACGCCGACGCCGACGCCGACGCCGACGCCGCAGCCGCAGCCGCGTCCGCTCCCGCGTCCAGCGGCAAGGTACTGGTCTGGGACCGTTACCCGGGCGCCCCGGTGGGCGGCAAACAGCGCACCCGGAACCTGACCGCCAAGGGCTGGCTCCCCAAGAACGCCAAGACCCTCGACGGCCGCATCGCGCACGTCTACAGCGACGTCAACGACAACAACAAGGCGGACAAGGGCGAGGAGGTCGCCCCGACGGCGAGCGGGACGTTCGCCTTCCCGTTCAAACCCTTCACCGGCAAGGGCTGCGACGATCCGCTGCCCTGCTCCTGGAACCAGAAGAAGCCGAACTCCTGGAAGACCAACCGCAAGCAGAACGCCGCGCAGGTCTACTACTACCTCGGCACCTTCCACGACCACCTGCAAGCCCCCCCGATCGGCTTCACCCGCGAGGCCGGCAACTTCGACGGACGTGACGGGGACGCCGTACAGGCGAACACCGACGACGGCGCGGCGATCAACAACGGGCTGCCGGACGGGGACCACCTGAACAACGCCAACATGGGCACACCGCCGGACGGCCGGCCGCCCGTGATGCAGATGTACCTGACCGGCGCCGAGTCCGGTGGCATCCTCCAGGGCAACTGGGGAGACGACGCCGCCACCGTCTACCACGAGTACACGCACGGCCTGTCCAACCGGCTCGTCGTCGACGCCGACGGTCTTTCGACCCTCACCGGCGGGCAGTCCGTGGCCATGGGCGAGGCGTGGAGCGACTGGTACGCACTGGACTTCCTGGTCAACCAGAAGACGCTGAAGGACAGTCCGCACAAGGACGGCGACGTCGCCCTCGACCCGCCGCACTGGACGGACCAATACCCCTCACGCAGCCAGGCGTTGGACTGCCGGGTGGGGTCGAAGTCGGCCAAGTGCCCGGGGACGAAGAACGCGGGCTCCGGCGGGTACACGTACGGCGACTACGGGAAGATCGGCCCCGACGGTCCCGAATCGCACTATGACGGGGAGATCTGGAGCGAGACGCTCTGGGACCTGCGCGACGTGCTCGGCAGCAAGCTCACCGAATCGCTGCTGACCCGGGCGATGGAGGTGTCGCCCGCCACCCCGTCCTTCCTCGACGAGCGCAACGCCATCCTGGAGGCCGACACCGTGGTCAACGGCGGCCGGGCCCGCACGGCCATCTGGAAGGTCTTCGCACACCGGGGGATGGGGTACTTCGCCGCGGCTCTCTCCAGTGACGACGCCCAGCCCGACGAGGACTTCTCCCTGCCGCCCGGCCCGGGCACCCCGCGGGTCACGCTCACCGGCAAGGTCTCCGACGACATGACCGGCGCCCCCTTGAGCGGGGTCACGGTGAGCGTCAGCGGCCACAACTCCGGCTTCCCCGGTGCCGACCTCTCCGCCGTGACCAGTGGGGACGGTTCCTACGCGATCCCGGGAGTCCCCGAGGGCACGTACCGGAAGGTGTACGCGAGCGGCAACGGCTACGAGCCGAAGGTCAACACGGTCGAGGTCAAGTCCGGCTCTGCCGGCGCCGACTGGTCGCTGACCCGCGACTGGGCGGCCTCCTCCGGTGGCGCCGCGATCACCGACTTCAACGGTTCCGACGCCAGTGACTTCGGCTGCGGGCCCGGCAGCCTGATCGACACGTCGTCCGCGGTGTGGGGCTCGGACGCCAACGGCGGCTCCAACGGCACCGGGGTCGACCCGATCCACGGCACGATCAAGCTGCCGGAGGCCGTGGACATCGGGGGGCTTCTCATCGACCCGACAGCCGGTTGCGGGGACGACACCACCGCGTCCCTCGGCGACTACCGGATCGACACCTCTTCCGACGGCACCACCTGGACCACCGCCGCCGAGGGCCACTTCAAGCCCGCCGACACCGGCCGGCAGAACGCCGTCACCCTCAAGGACGGCACCGGCCAGAACGTCCAGTACGTCCGACTGAACATGCTCGGCAACCAGGCCGCCGAAAACGGCGTGGACTGCGCGAAGGACTCCGGCCCCTCGGGCTGCCGATACCTCGACGCGACCGAACTCGTCGTCCACGGCGCACCGCACCAAGGCTGACGAGCCGCACTCAGGAGCCGGGGGCGGCCTTCTTTCGACGGAAGGCCGCCCCCGTGCCATCGGCCACCATCGCGGCACGCCCCGGCTCCAGGCCGCCAGAGTGAGCAGGGGCGCACTCGCGACGGGGCTCTTCGTCCCAGCCCCGGCGCGCGCCGATCTCGGCACGATCACTGGAACCCCGCGGGATCCCTCGTGCAGACCGGCCTCATGCTGCCGCCTGGCTGAGCCTTCGCCCTTACGGGGCGGCCTGGTTGCCGGTCGCGGGATCAACGAGGTGATAGGTGCCGCGGGCGCCCGGCACCCCGGCCGCGGCCTCCAGTACCCGGTCGCGGTCATCGGTCGGCATCGGCTCCGATACAGCCACGCGCGGGATCATCGCCGCTCCCGTTTCAGTGGTGTTGATTCAGGCCGTCGTAGGCAGGCTCTCAGAGCGTGACCTCGTTTGAACTATGAAACGCGGATTCGTCCGACCCTGCCGCCGTGGGCTGGATGCCGTTCGAAAATGGGTGACTGCCCGAACGAGGGGCCCTGTTGAGGCACTGAACGGAGACCGTGTGAACCACCCCTGCATCAAGCCATCACTCACAGCATTACCGTCGCCATTCGCCTGCGGCACCATCGCGTACGTCTGCGCAGTGTCGCCGCGGGAGATGTGAGGGCCGCCGTGCGACGCATACCGACCTGCGTGTTCACCCACACAGGCCCGCCGACCTTCAGCAACGGTCACGCCGCGGACCGCTTCGTGGAGATCGGCTCGCTCACCAAAGTTGTCACGGGCACCGCGCTGGCCCGTCTGGCCGCCTCCGGGGTGCTGTCGCTCGACGACCCCGTGGAGCGGTGGCTTCCCGCGGCTCCAGGGACAGGGATCACGCTTCTGCACCTCGCCCGGCACACCTCGGGCCTCCCACGTCTGCCACCCGGACGGCACTCCCGCCGTGACCCGTACGCCTCGTTCGACCGCCGAGCGTTGGACCAGCTGCTGTCCCGACTCGACACGCTCGCCACGCGCCCTGCCGGCACGGAGGAGGAGTACTCCAACCTTGGCTACGCCGTGCTCGGCGCGGCCCTGACGGTCGCTTCGGGGATGACGTACGAGGAGCTTGTGACCGCTTACGTCCTGCGGCCGCTCGGCATCACGGAGGTGGCCGTCAACCCCGACCCCGGCCGACGGCTCCCGACCCCCGGACTCCTGGGCCGACCCCGCCGGCCGTGGACGATGGACGGCGCGATCCTGCCTGCGGGAGGCCTGTGGGCAACTCCCCGTGCGGCGGCCGACCTCGTAGTCCGGCTTCTGGTGGAGCGTCGGCTGGGAGACCCCGCACCGAGCTGGCAGACGTCCGGCCCCTTGCTGTGGCACAACGGGGCGACACGTCACGCCTCCCTCTTCGCCGGAGCGACGGACGACGGACGCTGGGTGCTGACACACCGCCTGAACGCGGCACCGGTGGACACGGACCGAGCGGGGATCGAGATACTCCGGGCAGGCGCCGCCTCCGAGTAGGGGCGTCCATCGCCCGCGTCCCGCACCTCCCGGTGCGGACCCACCCGGCTGTGAGCAACCGGCAGGGGACGGGGCCGGCGGCTCCTACCTGGTACCCACCGTGCGCAGTGCGGCGAGCACCAACGCCCGGGTGACCGTGACGACTTCGCTCACGCGGACGCGTTCCTGGGGGCCGTGTGCGAGGTGCACCTCGCCGGGGCCGTACTGCAAGGTGGGGATGCCCGCCCCGGAGTACAGCCGCAGGTCACTGCCGTACGGTGCGCCTCGCTCGGCAGGGCGGGGGCCGCCGGTGACCTCGGCGTGCGCGGCGGCGACCTGTGCGGCAAGGGGATGCCCGGTCGGCAGGCGTCCGCTGGCGAACTGCCCGCCGGGCCACGTCACCGTGGCGGGGTGGGTGCGCAGCCAGGGGTCGGCCTCGCAGGCCTCGGCCACGCACGCCTCCAGTTCGGTGCGTGCCTGAGCCGGGTCCTCGTCCAGCCGGACGCCCAGTCTTCCTTCGGCGACCAGCAGGTCGGGGACGCTGCTGGCCCAGTCGCCGGAATGGACGGTGCCGACGGACAGCGGGTAGGGGACGGGGTACTCGGACATGAGCGGGTCGGCGCCGGCATTGCGGCGGGTTTCCAGGTGGGCGAGCGCACGGTGGATGGGCAGGTAGGCGTCGATGGCGCTCACTCCTGCGTATCGGGTGCTGCCGTGGGTGGCCCGGCCGGGTACCTGGATGCGAAAGGTCAGGGCGCCGGCATTCGCGGTCATGAGCGCTCCGGCCGTCGGTTCGGTGATGATGCAGGCGTCACCGCGGTGACCGCGCTGAAGGGTGCCGAACGCGCCGAGTCCGCCGTCCTCTTCGCTGACCACGAAGTGCGCCGACACCTGTCCCCGCAGCCTTGCGCCCGCCTCCCGTATCGCGGCCAGGGCGGCGAGTATCGCCACCGTCCCCGCCTTCATGTCGCACGCTCCCCTTGCGTGCACCACGTCCCCGGTGACCCGCGGACGGAACGGGTCGCCCTCCCATCGCGCCAGGTCCCCGGGCGGGACGACGTCGACATGCCCCTGGAGGACCAGGGTGGGTCCGTCGCCCTGGGGCCGTGTGCCGCCCACCAGGCCCCACGCCTCCGTGCGTGCGGCCTCGCTGCCGGGAAAGTCGGGCTGGGCACGCAGCTCGGGCAGGTTCATGGACCACAGGTCCACATCGAGGTCCATCCGCTCCAGGTGGCGGGCCAAAACGTGCTGAAGCTCGGACTCCGCGGCGCTCCCCGTCACGCTCGGAATCGCGAGAAGTTCCAGCAGCAACCGGGCGATGGCGGCCTCGTCCACCGCGGCCAGGGCCGAGGCTTCCACGTCGCTCAGAATTGCTGTCATCAACACTGCTCCCGGCACGTGACATCAGGACAAGCCGGAGACTATGTTCGGCGCACTGCGCAAGCAATCGCCATTTGCTGCTGTCTGCCGTGGCTTTCTTGCAATGTCATCGGGTCAATGGCGGATTATTGCGCGCCTCGCCCCCGTCCCTGTCTCCGCCGCGCCCTGGCGAGGCAGCAGCCTCTGACCCTGGAGCGAAGTCATGGACGCCATCGATGAAGCGATCGTCCGCTGCGTGGTGCACAACGCACGAGCCACGTACGCCGAGATCGGCACCGCGGCCGGGCTGTCCGCGTCGGCCGCAAAACGGCGTCTCGACCGCCTGGTGGCCACCGGCGCGATCCGGGGTTTCACCGCCCTCATCGACCCTCAGGCATTGGCCTGGAACACCGAGGCATTCGTCGAGGTCTTCTGCACCGGCAATCCCACCCCCGCCGAACTGTGCCAAGCCCTGAAGGACATCCCCGAGGTCGTCGAAGCGTGCACCGTCTCCGGCGCCGCCGACGCAGTCGTGCACATGCTCGCCAGAGACATCCCCCACCTGGAACGTGCCATCCAACGCGTCCGCTCCACAGCTCCCGTCCAACGGACCGAGAGCGCCATCGTCCTCTCCCGGCTGCTGAACCGGCCTCGCGTGTGAGGGGAGCCGGGCACGGGGGCCCTCGAGTGCTGTTTCCTGAGGGGACTGCCACGGAGCCGTTCAGTCCGTGTACGGGTTCGGTAACCGGTGCCGGTGGCCTACAACGCCGGACGGGTGAGGACGGTCAGTTCTTCCGTGGTCGACAGCTGTTGGAGCAGTCGACGAAACGGGGGATCGACATGAACATCATTCAGCGTGCCGCAGCGGTCGGAGCGGTCGCGGCCGCGGTGATCGGCGCCATGGGGGCTGTCGCGCCGCAGGCGGGGGCGGCCACGCCACTGGCGAAGTACAACGGTGTCTGCGGGGCGGGCTACACGGTGGCCGACTCCTCACCGGTCGGTACGGCGGGCACGGTCTACCTGACGTACAACCCGTCGACCGGGAAGGACTGCGTGGTCACCGTGCGCGCCCGTACCGGCACCGCTGTCTCCATGCTGGCGGCGGTCACGGACGCCCAGGACGTGGACCCCGAGTTCGATGAGGGTTCCTACAAGAGCTACGCCGGTCCGGTGTACATCGGCCACCCCGGGCACTGCGTGAGCTACTGGGGACGGATCTCCGACCAGAGCGGCGGAGCGAACAACGTGCACTGCGCACCCCTGACGTAGTCACCCGGATCAGGCCGGTCGAGCTGTCGCTGCCGCTCACTTCTTCCGCACACCCTCCTGCCAGATCAGCTTGACGATGTTCGGCTTCACCGCGGTGGTGATGACGCCCATCGCCGTGCGGACGTACTGGCCTTCCGCCAGCTCGCGCAGCATGCTCGCGGCGAGGTCGGCACGTGCGGTGAAGACACCGTCAGCGCTGGTCTCGCGGGCGTGGTAGTCCGTGACGTGAGGATGCTCGAAGAGGCCCGACGGCCTGACGAGGGTCCAGTCGAGGTCCGTCCCACGGATCACGGCCTCCATGCGGCGCATGTCCTCGTGGAGGGTGCGGCCGAGACGCCGGTTCACCAGCGGGTCGAGCACATGGTTGAAGAAGTGCGCGCCGGTGGGGCGCCAGTTCGGGTCGGCGATGCTCGAACTGACGGCGAGCAACCGCTTGATGCCGTGGCGGCTCATCGCCCCGGTGATGACCGTGGCACTCGCCGAGTACAAGCTGATGGGCTCCTTGCTGAAGCGCGCGCCCAGGGCCGACAGGACGGCGTCCGTCCCGCCGACCGCGGCCTCGACGGCTGCCGGATCGGTGGCGTCGGCGACGGCCACGGTGAGGCCGGGTCGTGGCGTGAGGGAGCCGGGGCGGCGCGTCACGGCGACGCCCTCGTGGCCGGTGGAGAGGGCCTGCTCGGTGAGGTGGCGGCCGGTCGGTCCGTTGGCGCCGAAGACTGCGATACGCATGGTGTGCGGCCGTCCTTTCACATGGCTGATGACTGCCGGAACGCCCTTGACTGTGCCGATCACGCACCGCAGGCTCAACGCTGATGAATAACGCCGCCCCTGCCCCTGCCCGCACGCGAGGACGGCCCCGCGGCAACCCGCCGACCCGCGAGGGCATCGTCTCGGCGGCGCGGACGCTGTTCCTGGAGCGCGGATACCGGGGCACCACGGTGCGCGCGGTGGCCGCGGTCGCCGGCGTGGAGGCGGCACTGATCGCCTATCACTTCGGCTCGAAGAAGGGCCTGTTCGCGGACGTCATGCAGTTCCAGTGCGCCAACGCAGTGGCGGTGGACCACGTCCTGGCCGGCGACCCGGCCACCCTCCCCGACCGCCTCATCGACGCGGTGACCGGTCTGTGGGAGGACGCCGACTTCCTGACGCTGACCGCCCAGGGGGATGAGGCCGCCGAGGTGATCCGTGAGTACCTGGAAAGTGAGCTGCTGGCCCGGCTTGTTGAATTTCTCGGCGGCCGGGACGCGACCGCCCGCGCCACGGCCGTGGTGACGATCCTCGGGGGCCTCATCTACACCCGCTACCTCAACCCCCTGCCCACCCCGTCCGCCCTCACGACGTCCGAGATACGCCACATCCTCACTCCGGCACTGCGCGCGGCACTGGCCCCGAGGCCGCGCACCGCGGCCACCACCGGGGCACGCCGTCGAGGCTCGCCGGCGTCAGGTTGAGGGCCTCTACGGCGCGGCAGGCGGGCCCTGCCGTAAATGCTGCGGATGACCGCCTCGCCCTGGAGGCGCTGCCCGAACGGCAGCGGAAGCACTCCCTCCTCCAGCTGCTCCACGTGTACGACGCACCCGTACGACCCCTGTCAGGAGCAATCGAGGAGTACGTGGCCGATCTGAAACTACTGGCGCTGCTGTAGGAGCTGGCACGAGACGCTCTCCAAGGAAAACCCTGCGGTCGCCGTCGGCGGCCTCGGAGAAACGGCGTGACGACACGGTTCGGCCCCGTCGCGTACTGACGGCCGCGTGCCTCGGCTACGGAATGGTGGTCCTGGACACCAGGGTGAAGTAGGCCTAGGCGGTGGCGTGCCGCAGGGCCGACGGCACAGAGCCCGCGAACGGTCGTCTACAGCCGCGGTGGGTGCACGACGGGGACGCTGTCGCGGAACGGGGCGGCGTGCTTGTCGATCTCCTGGGGGTCCGGCTCCCGCGAGGCGGCGCCCAGCAGTTCCCGGTGGTGCTCCTCGAGCTCCGTGAGGGTGTGGACGGAGGAAGCGGTGCCGGCGGGGGAGAAGTCGACCCGGACGTCGCCGTCCTCGACGACGAACCGGCCCGCGGCTCCGCAGGTGCCGCATTCGGCGTGGTCGCCGCGTAGCACGATCAGGTCGAGGTGGCACATCGGACAGGTGCCGGGCTCCCCCAGGAACCGGACCTCGTCGTGGGGCAGGCCGAGTTGCCTGGCCACGGCGCCACCCAGCCGCTCGGCGCGCGCCACGGCCGTCGGGTCGGTGGCTATGCCGCCCAGGCCGCCGGGGGTGGGGACTTCCATCTGGTCGGCGACGGCCATGTGCAGGGGGAAGGCCAGGGCGTGCAGAGTGGGCAGCGTCAGCGTGCGCCAGTGGGGTGAGGGGCAGCTGCCCACGGCGATGAAGCCGGCCACACGCGGCTTGAGGACCCGCGGGTCAGGGGCCGTGTCGAGGCCCAGAAGGCCGCGAGGCTCTTCCTGCCCGGCCCGCCCGTGGTCGCGCCGGGCGAGGGCCTCACGGACGAAGACCACGTCCGTGCGCGGACCGAAGGCGCGATCGATGAGGAGTTTCAAGGCACCTGGTGCGCTGCGGGTGTAGGTGGGCGAGCTGACGATCACACCGTCGGCGTCGAGCAGTTGGTCGCAGAACCAGGCCGCGTCGTCCACGGCGTCCGCGGTGGCCGCGGTCACCAGGGACAGGTCGGTCAGCCTTACCATCTCGACGGCTGTCCCCTCGCGCGCGGCCGCGGTGAGCGCGGCCTTCAGCAGTACCTCGGCACTGCCGTCCTGCTGCCCGCAGGCAAGTCCGAGCAGACGCATCACGACACCTCGTTGTGTTCGGTGGACGGGGGCCGGTCCGCCGGGCCCCGTGGGCTCCGGCGGACCGGACGGGAACGGATGGTGGGGCGGTCAGCCGCGCAAGGTGGCGGCCAGCCACTCGGCGCTGCGGGTGACGATCTCGGCGAAGTGGTGCGAGAGCTGCGCCGCATGGCCGCTCAGGCCGGCCAGACGGTCGAGAGCGGCCCCATCGTCTGAAACCGCAAGAGCGCGGAGTTCACAGGTGTTGGGACGTCACTTGGATGTGAGGCAGGACCATATGCGCGCTGTCGGCTGCCGTGGGCGTGCTGGGCTGGTCTGCGTGAGCGAGCGCAAGCCTCGTGCTGATCGACGGCGGGCGGGATTGCGGCGGGACCTTGAGGGCACGTGCAGGTCCATGGACAGTGACAGCGCCCCGGTCCCGCCGCTGCGGCCCGGTGGCTACGACCCCGCCGACTACGCCGACGCGGTGGCGCGCAGTGCCGAGGAGGCCGGTGTCTCTCCTCGGCTGGTGATGGGCGTCCTGTACAACGAGGCGTACAAGCCCCACCATCCGCTGCTGGAGCGGCTGTGGCAGTGGTGGAAGCCGGAGGCGTCCTTCGGGGTGGCCAACATGCACCGGGCGGCCTTCGACCAGGTACGACGGACACACGACCTGCCCGGGCGCTGGCAGGATCTGCGGGACGACCCCGCCTTCGCCATCCGCGCGGCGGCGCTGCACCTGAAGGACCTCGACGGCAGGCTTCCGGCACGCCATGTGCGCCGGTACACCCGCGACGAACTCCTCGCCCTGGGATACAACGCGGGCGAACGCAACATGCGCGCCTTCGCCCGCGGCGTACCTCCGGGTCCCATGGCGTGGTCCTACCTGCGCCGCTTCCGCGCCGGCCGGCGACGGGCCGCCGAAGCCCTGGCAGGCTGTGGGGGAGGGGGAGTCGAGACGCGTGCTGCCACCTCTCCGGCGGCTCACCACGAACGCGTCGACCCGGATCACCATCTCGTCGACCGTGGCGCGCAGGATGACCGACGGGACGGCTGAAGTCCGCCGCGGAGACATCATTTACCCGACCGGTCCTGGCCACCACGCTCACTCGAACGGTAGGGGTGGCGGCGTTTCGCCGGGGGTGGGTGCGAGGGACTGCGCGCACCAGATGGTCTTGCCGTGAGGAGTGTGCCGGGTGCCCCATCCCTGGGTGAGCTGGGCGACCAGCAGCAGACCCCGGCCGCCCTCGTCGAAGGCCCGCGCACGGCGCAGGTGCGGTGCGGTGTTGCTGGAGTCCGAGACCTCGCAGATCAGGGCGGTGTCACGGATCAGCCGGAGCCTGATGGGTGGCTCTCCGTACCGGATGGCGTTGGTGACCAGTTCGCTGACGACCAGTTCGGTGACGAACGCCGTCTCCTCCAGCCCCCAGGCCTCCACCTGGTCGACGGCGAACTGGCGGGCGCGCGACACCTCGGCGACGTCCGGCCCGACGTCCCAGTCGACGACGTGCTGGGGATCGAGCGCGCGGGTGCGCGCGAGCAGGACCGCGGCGTCGTCCGTGCGGTGTTCGGCCAGCATGGCCTCCATCACCGTGTCGCTCAAAGCCTCCAGTGAGGGAGCCTTGTGGTCCAGGAGACCCAGCAACTCGGCGATCCCCTGGTCGACGTCGCGCTCACGGTTCTCCACCAGCCCGTCGGTGTAGAGGGCCAGCAGGCTGCCCTCCGGCAGCTCGACCTCGGTCGCCTCGAACGGCAGGCCCCCGATCCCGAGCGGCGGCCCCGGCTGTGCGGACACCGGGATCCTGGTGCCGTCCGGAGCGATGACCAGGGGGAGCGGGTGACCGGCGCTCGCCAGCGTCAGACGGCGCGATACCGGGTCGTAGACGGTGTACAGGCAGGTTGCCCCCGTTTCGGCGGTCGTCTGGAAGTGACTGGTGGGCTGGAGGTCGCTGGCGAAGTGGAGGACCAGGTCGTCGAGATGGGTCAGCAACTCGTCCGGCGGCAGGTCGACGTCGGCGAGCGTGCGCACCGCCGTGCGCAGCCGGCCCATGGTGGCCGAGGCGTGCAGGCCGTGCCCGACGACATCGCCGATGATCAGCGCGACCCGTGCGCCGGACAGGGGGATGACGTCGAACCAGTCGCCGCCCACCTCCGCGTCGATCCCCGCGGGCCGGTAGTGCGAGGCCACCTCGACCGCTTCCTGGTGGGGCAACCGCTGGGGAAGCAGACTGCGTTGGAGGGTCAGCGCGGTGGTGCTCTGGTGGACGTACCGGCGGGCGTTGTCGATGGCTACGGCCGCTTTGGCGGCGAGTTGCTCGGCGAGGATCAGGTCGTCGGCGGTGAAGGACTCGGGCCGGTCGAGCCGGGAGAAGGTGACGACGCCCAGCAGTGCGCCGCGAGCCCGGAGGGGCACCGTGATACGGCCGGTCAGTCCTTCCGCCGTGATGCCCTTGTCGACCACGGGATTGCCGGGCGGCCAGTGGGCCGGGTCCGAGGCCAGGCCCGGGCCGAAGGCCCATTCACCGCCGACGCCGGGATCGACGGCGAGCTCCACGGTCGACCTTCCGGTGGCCATGCAGGTGGCGGCCACGGAATGCACAGCGTGCGTGACGGGCACTGTCCCCCCGGGGCCGGCCGGCCGAAGGGCGTCCTCCCCGGCGCCGTACAGGGCGGCACGGCTGAGCGTGAGGGGTTCGTCGTGGCTCGTCTTCGGCGGTGCGGGTGGTTCCTCCCCGCGCAGCACCTCGTCGAAGAGATCCACGGTGACCAGGTCGGTGAACCCCGGCACGGACGTCGTGGCCAGCTCCTGCGCGGTGCCGACGACGTCGAGGGTGCGCCCGATTCCGGTGGTGGCCTCGTTGAGGATGAGCAGGCGCTGCCGGGCCCAGTACTCGGCGCTCATGTCGAATCCCCAGTTGGCGACCCCGCGCACGTTGCCCTCGGCATCCCGGACGGGCCAGATGCTGGTGGCCCAGGCATTGGCGTAGTTGCTGCCGAGCGGGCGGAAGACGGTGATCAGGCGGGCAGGCACGCCCGTCCTCGCCACCTCGGCGAGTTTGTCGGTGTAGGGCTTGTCGTCCCGTTCGGGAAACAGCGAGCGGTCGAACTCGGGTAGCACCTCGCGGTACTTCTTGCCTACCACCTGTTCCTCGGTGTGTGCGATCACCCGTCCCGAGGAGGCGTTGATCCACAGGAACCGCAGCTCTGGGTCGTAGACGCCCAGCGCGAAGGGGCACTGCTCGAAGGCCCGGTCCGCGATCACCGGTCGGCGATCCCACCGCTGGACGGTGACCACCTGGCCCTGCACGAGCCCATGGGGGCCGCGCAACGGCTGTGCTGTGATCACGGAGTCCACCGTGTGACCGTCGCGGTGACGCAGGGCGACAGGCCCGGAGACGTCCGCGTCGTGGCTTTCGGGGAACCCGGGCGGCACAGGCCCGGCCAGCAGGTCGGTCACCGGCCGTCCGACGGTGTCCTCCGCCGTCCAGCCGAGCAGCTGGGTTCCTCCCTCGCTCCAGCCGCTCACCCGGCCGTCCGGATCGACCACGACGACGGCGGTCGGGGCGTCGTCCTGAGCGTCGGCGATCGTCACGCGTCACACCTCCGTCCGGACAGCGGTGTCCGCCGGGACTGGCCTCCACCGGCCTCCTCCAGCCTAGAGCGGCTGCCGCCGCGGGGCGTCCCGACCCGTGCGTTCGAGGCTGCGGGGGTCGCTGGTCCTCAGGTCGCCGGACATGTCAGCCGGTACACCGTGGTGCGGGAGGCGCGGCCCGTCCCCATGCAGGCCGTCCAGGAGCACGTTCACCAGGTGATCGCCCCGAGCCCCTGCCGGACCGCTTCCGCACGCCAGAACCGCTGATCACGGGAATGCGACCGCAGCCGTACGAAGATGACCTTGTCCGTGCCGGGCGTCGCCCCACCACCCGGCGACGGCTGTGAGGTTTTCGTAGCCCAGCTGTGACGTTGAGAATGCGATACGGGGGCAGGCGAACCCGGCACGGTCCATGCGTTCGGCAGGAGGAACCGGTGGCCGGGAATGAGATGTACGCCGTCAGCGCGTTGTCGGCGGTGGCGGCGATGCTGCTCTCGCGATGGTGTCTGTCGGGCCGACACAGCAGCCCCTGCTCTGCCGCCGCGTACCGCCGTGCATCGCGTCGGGCGACGCTGAAGGCTGCCTGGCGCATGGGCTCTGCCGGCGGTCGAGCCGTACAAGGCCTGCCGACGGAGGCGCCGGGCGCTCAGCGGGCGGCGCAGGAGGCCGAGGACCTCGTGTACGGCTACTGGCGACAGATCAGTCCTCTCTATCTGTCCCAGCACGATCACCATCAGCACTGAGCACGACACAGGCTGAAAGCCGTCCAGGTGAACGAGGGCACCCTCGGCCGGGGGTGCCGGACGCGGGGGAGCGGAGTCCGGGGCGGTCATCATGCCCGGCTGCCCACCGGAACCGCGGACACCGGTAAGGCTCCGACCCCCACGCGGCTCATCCGCGCCGCCGCGTCGACACGGCCCCGCCCCGGCGCGACGAGCAGTCCTGAGGTGGCGTGTGCGGGATCGGCGAGCCGGTCTGCCGCCCCGCCGCTTCCGCGGGCCCCGGCCGCCGCGAGTCGCCCAGGAAACCGAACGGTGCCGCTCGGCGCACACGGACACCGCCTGGTCCACGGAGGCCGTCGCCGCCGGTGCCGCGGAGCGCGGCCACGCATGGCGGCTCCCCTCCCGGGGAAGGCCGGCGGATGCGGACCGTCACCCGGCAACCGGCCTCCCGGCGTCCCGCTCCGATGACCGGCACCGCCGACCGGCCTCCCGCCGTCCCGCTCCGCCGACCGGCCCCGCCGACGGGCCTCCCGCCGTCCCGCTCCGCCGACCGGCCCCGCCGTCTCGGTCCGGTGACCGGAACGGGACGTGACAGCCGACGGTCGGCGGAGCAGCCTGGTGGGCCAACAGGCGCCGGGTGAACGGGGATCCGGAGCGCCGGGCGAGTTGCGGGTACGCATCGGGGGATGCATTCGAATGAGCGATACGGGTCGTGCGGGCGAGCGAGTGAACAGTGTGACGGCAGGGGTCGAGGTGATCCGAGTGGCCGTGATCTCACCGGTCCGGATCTATCTCCAGGGCCTCACCCATCTGCTCCGGACCGAATCGGGGGTCCAGGTGGTCGGGACGGCGCCCGGGGTCGGTGCCGCAGAGGCGTTCCTCGCCGGAGCTGCGGTCGACGTGGTCCTGCTCGACATGACGGGGGCGATGGCCGGCGAGCGGGGCCTGGACGCCCTATACCGACTGGCCGACCGCACCGCCCTGCCGTGTGTCGTGCTGGGCATCTCCGACCGGCCCGACGACGTGGTGACGTACGCCGAGGCGGGCATCGCCGGATACGTCACCAACGAGAGCTCGTTCACGGATCTGGTCGAGACCCTGCGGTCGGCGACCCGGGGCGAGTTCAACTGCCGCGCCGGAGTCGCCGCGGGACTCGTGGGACGGTTGGCGGCACTGGCCAGTGTCCACAGGGGAGTACAGGCGCCCCGGCTGACCTCCCGCGAACTCCAGATCGTGGCGCTGATCGAGTCCGGGCACGCCAACAAGGAGATCGCCCGGCTGCTGCACATCCAGCTGACCACCGTGAAGAACCACGTGCACAACGTCCTGGAGAAACTCGGCGTCGGCAGCCGGGGTGAAGTGGCCGCCGCGGTACGCAGCCTCAGGCCCGCCCTGCCCGCACCGGCCGCGGGATCCGGATCCGGGAACAGGCCCTCTTCGGATCGCCCGGGTTCATTCGCCCTCCGGAGGATCTCGGCACCATCACCCTGACGCCCTCTTCGCACGGAGGTGCCAGGTGCCCGAACCGCCGCACAAGGCCCCGACCAGCGGGCTGCGTCGTGTGCCGTTGGGCGCATCGGCATGCCCACCGGCCGGGTCCCCCGGCAAGCACGACGTGACGTCATGAGGACAGCGTCTCCCACCAGCGATCCACCGCGGGATCCGGATCCAGGACCGGGCCCTTTCCGGACCCTGAGGATTCATGCCGCGGCCGGGGCGCTTCACCAGACTGTTCTCACCGGAAGCGGGACACACCGATGGACCCGATTCGAGTTCTCGTCGCGGACATGGTCGCCCTCGACCGCGACATCGTGGAACGCATCGCCGCACAACCCGAGGACATGACGATCGTGGGCAGCGCACGCGGAGCGGCCGAGGCCGCCGCCGCACTCGAAGCCCATGGCGCCGACGTTCTGCTCACCGCCGCCTCCGGAACCGGCCCGCTCGGTGCCTGCCTGGCGTTGCTGGGGAGCCACCCGGACCTCGCCGTGGTGGTCGTGGACCCGGCGGACCGGCTCGGTCTGGTCCGGGTGTGCCGGCTCGTGGAGCGGGTGCACAGGGCGGGGGCCCCGTGGCCGGAGTACCTGCTCGACACCATCCGCTCGGTTGCGGACCGCAGCCGGGAGGACTGAGGGACCGCGAGGTCCGAGCAACGCGGGAACCGACGGGCATCGGCCCGGCGGCACGGGAGGAGAGGCACATGACCGCACGGATCAGGAGTCTGCTCGCATCGGGGCCGCTCATGGTCGCCCTGAACAGCGGACGCACCGTCCGGCTGTCCCCGGGGTGCTGGTCGGCGGACCTGCGCGACGCCGAGGTGGCGGACAACGCCTGCCTGGACAAGCTGCGCCGGCGCGGCGACATCGAGGTGGAGCAGGCCGACGAAGAGCCCGAAGGGCCCGCTGGGCAGGGGGAGATCCCCGGCGGAAGCAAGCCGCAGCGCTCCCGGAAACGCCCCGGCGCCGCCGGATGAGGATGCGCCCCAGGTTTCGTATCGCAGACTCGCAGAGGAGACACCCATGCCTGCCCTGAGTTACCCGGGCGTCTACGTCCAGGAGGTGGCCGGCGGAGTACGGCCGCTCGACACCGCCAGTACGTCCACGGCCGCCTTCGTCGGACTGAGCGAGATGGGCCCCGACACCGGTGCCGGTCTGGTCACCAACTGGACCGACTTCCAACGCGTCTACGGCTCGTTCATCGCCGACGGTCACCTCGCCCACGGTGTCTTCCAGTACTTCGCCAACGGCGGCCGGCAGTGCTACATCGCGCGGGTGACCCGGCGGGACGCCGCTGTCGCCGACGTGACGGTCCACAACCGTGCCGCCTCCCCGGTGGCCGGAATGAGGTTCTCGGCGAAGAGCAAGGGGGAGTGGGGCAACACGCTGCTGCTCCAGATCGAGGACGCCACGCTGGACCCCGGCAACCTCTTCAAGCTGACGGTCCGCCGGCAGACCGACCCCGCCACCGTGCCCGACAGCCCACAGGACCTGCCGCCGCTGGAGGTCTTCGACAACCTCAGCGTCGACCCGGCCTCACCCGCCTACGTCGTCGACGTCGTCGGCCAGGCATCCGGGCTGATCGGTGTCCAGGTGCTGTCGGGCAACAACGCGACCCAGCACGGCGTTCACCGCGGCGGCCTCAGCCCCACCCTCCCGCTGGACACCCACCTCGGTTTCCGGATCTCCCTGGACGGCGACGGCTACCAGCCGGTGACCCTGGCCACGGGTGCGAGCACGGCCACCGCGCTCTCGGACGTGGCGAGTGCCATCGAGACCGCCGTGCACGCCCTGACCAAACGGAAGGCCTCGACCGACCCCGCGGCCTTCTCCGCGTTCACCTGCACGGCGGAGACCGCCGGTTCGCAGTCCCGGCTCGTGCTCCGGTCCGGCACCCAGGCGGCCACCTCCTCCGTACGCGTCCAGCCCGCCGCCACGCACGACGCCACCGCGCTGCTCAGGATCGGTGAGGCAGCGGGCGGGCGCTCCGAGGACGGCATCGCCCCGCGCCGCCCGGCCGCCGTCTCTCTGCTCCAGGTGGGCGACTCGGGGATCGCAGCGCCGGTCACAGCGGCAACCGCCGGCTCCGACGGGGTGGCGGAGCTGACCGAGTCCTCCTTCGGCGACGCCTTCTCCCGACTGGACCACGTCACCGACTTCAGCCTGCTCGCCGTACCGGGGGAGAGCACCCCGGCGATGGCCGACCTGGGCATGGCCTACTGCGCCAACCGTCCCCTCCAGGACGTCTTCTACCTCGCCGAGACCGGCCGCGGAGACGACACCGTCGCCGACGCGACCGCCTTCCGCAGCCGACTGACCACGTCGAACTCCTACGGAGCCCTGTACTTTCCGTGGGTCAAGTCGCTGGATCCCAGCGGGCGTTCGGCGGAACCGATTCTGTTGCCGCCCTCCGGCTGCGTGGCCGGGCTCTACGCCCGCATCGACGCCTCCCGCGGGGTGTGGAAGGCGCCGGCCGGCACCGAGGCCGGGCTGAACGGGGTGGTCGGCCTCGGCGCGGAGCTCAGCGACGTCGACCACGGCAACCTCAACCCCAGGGGAATCGACGTGATCCGCCGCTTCCCGGGAGCGGGCGTGGTCGTCTTCGGCGCCCGGACGATCAGCGCGGACCCGCAATGGCGGTACGTCCCGGTGCGGCGCACCGCGATCATGCTGCGGGTCAGTATCTACAACGGCATCCAGTGGGCCGTGTTCGAACCCAACGACGAACCCCTGTGGGCCCAACTGCGGCTGTCCATCGGCTCTTTCATGACGACGCTGTTCCGTCAGGGCGCGTTCCAGGGCAGCACGCCCTCCGAGGCGTTCTTCGTGAAGTGCGACGCGGAGACGACCACCCAGGCCGACGTCGACGCCGGAGTGGTCAACGTTCTCGTCGGGTTCGCACCGCTGAAGCCCGCCGAGTTCGTCGTCGTGAAGATCAGTCAGCAGGCCGGCCTGGCGTCCGGGTGACGGCGGACGGACAACGGAAGGAGCAGGGCCGATGCCCAAGTTCACGGTCAACAGCACCCGGTTCGACCCGTATCACGGCTTCAGGTTCAAGATCAGGATCGACGGCCAGTACGTGGCCGGCCTCAGCAAGTGCAGCCCACTGAAGCGCACTACCGAGGTCACCTCCTGGTACGAGGGCGGCGACGCCAGCGGGCCGCACCAGATCCCCGGAAAGACCCAGCACGCCCAGATCACTCTCGAGGCCGGTGTCACCCACGACACCACGTTCGAGGACTGGGCGAACAAGGTGAACAACTTCCAGGGCGACGCGGCGATGTCCCTGGCCACCTTCCGCAAGGACATCGCCATCGAGGTCTACAACCTCGGGGGCCAGAAGGTGCTGGCCTACAACGTCTACCGGTGCTGGGTCTCCGAGTACCAGGCGCTGCCCGAGCTCGACGCGAGCGGCAACGCCGTGATGATCAGCTCCATCCGGCTGGAGAACGAGGGCTGGGCCCGGGACACCTCGGTGACCGAGCTCAAGGAGACCTGAGGAGTTCCCGATGGGCGTGCTTCCCGGCGGCTACTGGGACTCGGCCGGACGACTGCACCGCGAGTTCGAACTGGCCACGCTGACCGGCCGCGAGGAGGAACTGCTCGCCGGCTCCCGCTCGGCGCACCCCGCGGCCCTGGTGACCGAGGTGCTCAGCCGCTGTCTGGCCCGCCTCGGCGACATCAGTCCCGTACCCCCCGAGGTGACACGGCAGTTGCTGGTGGCCGACCGCCAGTACCTGCTGCTGTGCCTGCGCCGGGCCACCTTCGGCGACCTGGTCGGGGCCAACCTGGTCTGTCCCTGGCCCGACTGCGGCCGACCGGTGACCGTCCGGTTCTCCGTCGACAGCGTGCCGGTCGAGGACGCGCGGGACCGGGCGCCCACCCACGCCATGACCGCGTCCGACGGCACCGAGATCGTCTTCCGGCTGCCCACCGGAGCCGATCAGGAAGCACTTTCGCAGCACCTGGCCGTCAACGAGGCCGAGACCCTGACCGCACTGCTGGCCCGGTGCGTCCTGCGAATCGGACCGGGTCAGGGCCCACCGGACCGCGAGGAGATCGCCGCGCTCCCGGCGACTGTCCGAGCGGAGATCGAGGAGGCCATGCGTGAACGGGCACCCTCGGTCGAGCAGACGCTGGAGGCTGGGTGCGCCGAGTGCGGACGCACCTTCCTGGCCCCTTTCGACGTCCACCGCTTCTTCTTCGGCGAACTGCGCACCGACGCCGTCGCGCTGTACCGGGAAGTCCACTACCTCGCCTATCACTACCACTGGAGCGAGACCGAGATCATGGCCATGACCCGCGACCGACGGCACCTGTACATCGACGTGCTGGCCGACGCGATCGAGGTGCTCAACAGTGGCACCTGACGACCGCACTCCCGCGACGGCCCCCGCCGCACACTCCGGTGGCTACGGCCGGGCCGTCCTCGCCGACGGCTCGCGTCCCTACCTCCACCGTTCCGGTGTGCGGGCCCTGCTCGGTGTCCCCGACGACACCGGCGTGGCGGTGAGCTTCACACCCGCCGCGCAGGGGCGTTCCTTCCCCTACGTCCGCGAGCACTCCGGAGATCCGGAGGCCCCGTCGGGCTGGGACGACCTCCTGTCCCGGCCGGCCACTCCCGAGATGCCTGCCCGGTGGCCGGAGCCGACGCAGACCCCGGCCGACGCCACATCGTCCCCTCGGACGGGGTCCCGGGAGCCGGTGAGCAAGGCCGTGGAGCGGCCGGAGCGGGAGTCCCAGGCCAGGGTCACCGGATGGTCCGTCGAGGCGCAGCCGGCCACCGTGCCGCCCCGTGACGAGCAGCCGGCCACCGTGCCGCCTCGTCACTCGCAGCCGGCCGCCGCGCCGCCCGGTGACACGCGGCCGGACGTCACCGGATACCCGCCGCCCGTTCCCCCCGTCGTTGCCGAACTCGTCGTACCCGGCGAGACCTTGAGGCCCGGCGAGGCTGCAAACCGGTCCCGCGCGAGGGCTCCCCGGACCCCGTCCCGCGCGTCCGGAGCCCAGACACAGGGCAACATCACGCCGCCTGAACCGAGTTCACAGCCGATCGAGGCCGCGGCGTCCCCGCTTCGGCCGGCCGAACGCCGGCCGACGACAGGGTGGTCCGGCGCCGAAGTGGCCGCAGAAGGACATGGCGTGCGCCCGCCCGCCCCTGCGGATGAACCGTGGAACGGACCGGCACGTGGTCCTGGATACCGGCCCACGCCCCCGTCCGGCCGTCCCGTGGTGAGCGTCCCCTCCCGCGCACCACGGGACCGGCGCCTCGCCGAAGACCCGGTCGCCGTCGCTGCCCAACTCCCTTCGATCGAGGACTCGTTCACTCGGCAGGCCGTGATCACCCCGCGCCGGCCCGCCGCACCGCCGTATCGCACCGTCACCGCCCCGGCACCTTCGGCCACCGCCCCGCGTCAGGTCACCGATCCCACCCCCCTCGCGCAGACCGCGCCACCGACCCCGGCACCCATCCCGCCCGCGCCCCAGCCGCAGGTCGTGGTGGTGCGCGCACCGGCCGCCACCGGTGCCGCCGCGTTCTGGGAGCGCCGCCACCACGGGCGGTTGCGGAACGGGGTGGTGCGATGAGCGCCTCCACCGCCCTCGGCATGGTCAGCGCTTCGCTGCGCAACCTCCTGCTCGGCGAGATGCGGCTCAGCCCCGCGCCCGACGTCACCATCCTCGCGCCGGACGAGCAGAGCAGCACCCGCCGACTGAACCTGTTCCTCTACAAGCTGGCCGAGAACCCGTTCCTGAAGAACCAGGACTTCACCGTCCGGCCGGGCAGCCCCGAGCAGTTGGTGCCCGCGCCCCTGTCGCTCACCCTGTCCTATCTGCTGACGCCGTACGCGCCCAACGACCCGCAGGAGGGAAACGCGGCGGCGCACCAGCTGCTGGGCGAGGCGATGCGGGTGTTCCATGAGAACGCCGTCGTGCCGCCCGTCTACCTGGACCCGGGACTCGCCGACGCGCGGGAGCGACTCCAGATCGCCGGCAACACCCTGGACCCGGAGGAACTCAGCCGGATCTGGACGACGTTCTCGCAGCCGTTCCGGCTGTCCGTGCTCTACCAGGTCTCGACCGTACAGCTCGACCGGTCGACGGGCGCCGGCCGACCCCTGCCCAACCGGGTGCGACGAGTGGGCGTGCCCGAGGTCGGGGCGCCGTTCGACCTGCCCGAGGTCACCGCCATGACCCCGGCGGCCGGCCCCGCGGGCACCACCCTCACCTTCACCGGCACCCACCTCGACCACCGGCGCGGCCACGTCGTGGTCGGCGACCGGCCGGTCACCGGGGGCGGGGAGCCGACCGGGGACACGTTCACCGCCGAGGTCCCCGACGACCTGCTGCCCGGCTTCTACGAGGTGCGGGTCGACATCGCCCGTCTGTTCCGGCGCACCTTCCTCTACGAGGTCACGCCATGACGGCCTACCAGGACACCTTCGAGCACCTCGCCGACGAACTGCGCCGGCTCGACCTGCTGATCGCGCTGCGGCTGAGGACCGCCGACCTCCTCGACGAGGCGTTCCCGCACTCCCAGCTGGACCGGACCGTCTACATCTCCCGGCAGGAGGTCGACCGACTGCTCACCGACGGTTTCGACGCCGACGCCGACAGCGGAACCGCCGCTGACGCCCTCGCGCTGAAGCTGCTGTCCACCGAGATCGACACCAGACTCCAGGACAGCGCCCGCGCGGGCACGGAACCGCCCCTGTCCGTCCTCGGCCGGCTCTTCGGTCTGTCACCGCTGGAGCGCGCCGCCGTCGTCGTGTGCCTGGCCCCTGAACTGCGCCGCAAGTACGACCGGTTGTACGCCTACCTCCAGGACGACATCACCCGCCGCAGGCCCAGCGTCGACCTCGTCCTGGAGCTGCTGTGCACGAGCGAGCGGGAGCGCTGGATCCGTGTCGGCGCCTTCGCCGCGGGCGCGCCCCTTCTGCGGTACGGCATCCTGCGCGCCGTCGACGACCCGCACAGCCCCTCCGGCTCGTCCGACCTGGCCCGGTTCCTGGTGCTGGATCCCCGGATCCGCGCCTACCTGCTGGGCTCCGCCGAGCCCGACGGCCGGTTGCTGGGTCACGTCGTCGTGCACAGGCCGGCCGGACCGGGCGGCCCCGAGCCGGACCCGGCGCTCGCCGACCTCCTGCTGCGCACGGCCGCGCACCACCTGCGACCCGGCCGACCGCCACTGGTCCTCCATCTGTACGGTCCCGACGGCGACGGCCAGTTCGACCTGGTCCGGCACACCGGCCGGCAGCTGGGCCTGACGGTGGTCGGCGCCGACGCCGCCACCCTGACCGGTCCCGGCGGTACGGCACGTCTGCAACTGGTCTTTCGTGAGGCCTTGTTGCAGGGCGCGGCGGTCCATCTCGCCCACGCGGACACGCTGTTGCGGGAGGAGCACCGGGAGCTGCTCGGCGCGCTCGCCGAGGAGGTCCTGGACTACGGCCTGCCGTTGTTCCTCACCGGCGTCTCGCACTGGACGGCCGGACCGACGCCGTTGCCCGTGCACTCCCTGGAGGTACCGCTGCCGGACGGGGCGCACAGCATCGCACTGTGGCGTGAGCTCCTCGCCCCATACACCGAACGGGCCGAGGAGTGGGCCGGTGACCTGGCCGTGCGCCACCGGCTGCCGGCGTCCCGCATCGCCGCCGCCGTCCGCGGCGCCGACCACGTGCGGCTCACCCGGGGCGGCTCGGCGCCGCTGACCCTGGCGGACGTGTCCGCGGCCTGCCGCCGCGAGGCTCAGCACTCGCTCGGTCCCGCGGCCGGCCGGGTCCGTGCCCGCCGCGGCTGGGACGACCTCGTGCTGCCCGCCGACCGTCTGACCCAGCTCGGGGACATCTGCGACCAGGTCCGCTTCCGCCAACGGGTCCTGCACGACTGGGGGTTCGGGGCCCGGCTCGGCCACGGCACCGGCCTGAGCGTGCTGTTCAGCGGCCCGCCCGGCACCGGAAAGACGATGGCCGCGGAGGTCCTCGCGCACGAACTCGACGTCGACCTCTACAAGATCGACCTGTCGGGCGTGGTCAGCAAGTACATCGGTGAGACCGAGAAGAACCTCGCACGGATCTTCGCGGAGGCGAGCACCGGCAACGCCATCCTCTTCTTCGACGAGGCCGACGCGCTGTTCGGCAAGCGCACCGAGGTGACCGACGCGCACGACCGGTACGCGAACATCGAGACCAGTTACCTGCTCCAGCGGATCGAGGAGTACGAAGGCGTCGTCGTCCTCGCCACCAACCTGCGGCAGAACATCGACGACGCCTTCACCCGGCGGATCCGCTTCGTCGTGGCGTTCCCCTTCCCCGATGCGGACGAGCGCCGCCGCATCTGGCGCACCCTGCTGCCGCCGGGCGCCCCGCTGGCCCCGGACGTCGACCTCGCGGTCCTGGCCCGGGAGCTCCCGGTGACCGGCGCGAACATCAGGAACATCGTGCTCCAGGCGGCGTTCCTCGCGGCGGCCGACGGGACCGCCATCGGGCGGGCGCACATCCTGCGCGGAGCCCGCAGGGAGTTCGAGAAGATCGGCAAGCTCTGGGCGGAGACGGGCTGATGCCGCACACCACACGACGCGGCGCACCGGCCGCACCGGCCGAGGCGGGGGAGTCATGACCGACGGTTTTCCGAACAAGCCCAGGATCCTGCGGGGTGCCTTCGTCGAGTTCGGGCTGAGCGTGCCACCACTGACCGTGGTGTTCCAGTTCAACCCCGTGCAGCTGACGCGCAGTCACGCGCTGACGTACGGCTTCCCCGGGGTGCCGGCCCCCGGTGACGCGCCGGCCGCCGTGCCCCAGCGCACCCTGCGCCAGGTCCGTGGCGAGTTCTCCGACCTGCTGGAGCTCCAGCGGGAGCAACTGGTCAACGTGCAGGACCAGACCATCGCGTTCGACCTGCGGCTCGACGCCACCGACCGGCTCGACGACCGGGACCCGGTGACGGAGCAGTTCGGCGTCGGACCGCAGATCTCCACGCTCGAACTGATGGTGTACCCGAAGGCGGAAAGCCTCCTGGGCCGGGGTGTCGACGCGCTGCTGGGCACGCCTGACGGATTCAGCTTCGCCCGGAGCCCCAATCCGCCGCTGGTCCTCTTCGTCTTCGGACGCAAGCGGGTGCTGCCGGTGAACATCACCGCGATGAACATCACCGAGACGGAGTTCAGTGCCGATCTCAACCCGGTGCGGGCCACGGTCTCGGTGAACCTCACCGTGATCGAGGGCGACAACGTGCCCTACCTGTACTCCAGGGCCATGGTCGAGGCCATGTCGGCGCTCAACGTCGCCGAGGCCACCGCCGCCGCCGACGTCGTGGTCCCGGGGTGACGCGGCGTGTTCAGCGCACTCTCCCGCTACCGGCAGGTCCCGGACATCGCGGTGCCCGACGCGCACGGCCGGGTCGTGGCCGCGAAGGACGTCCGGCCGCTGCCCACGGTGACCGGCACCTTCACCCACATCGTCGACAGCGGCGACCGGCTGGACATCCTGGCCTTCTCCGCCTACCGCCAGCCGCTGCGGTACTGGCACATCTGCGATGCCAATCCGGCCTTCCTGTCACCCCTCGACCTGCTGGACGGCGGGCCGCTGGTCACCCACCGCTTCCCGCTGTCGGCGGGCCCGGGCGCCCCGCCCTGGACCCTGCTGATCAGGACGCTGTCCACGACCACGGGCGTGGACGAGGTGCACGTGATCGACGAGATGACGCCCGTGCCGCAGCCCGGCGGCGCGGTGGTGGAGCAGAGGGAGCTCGCCGTGGTGGTCACCCAGGTGCGGGCGGGCGCGGACGTCGTGGCGCTGGCCGAGGCGATCAGGTCGACCGGGTTCACCGTGGGTCCGCCGGTGGAGCAGGGGCGGCTCGGTCGGCCGGTCGTCGTCCCCGCTCCGGTGAGCTGAGGGGGCGGGCCGTGCGCAACGACCATCTGCTGATCACGATCGACGGCGCCGAGGCCTCCGACCTCAAGGGGGACCTGATCGGCCTCGACATCGAGCTCGACGACGAACTGACCGGCATGTTCCGGATGACGCTCGCCCTGCGACTGAACGCGGACGGCTCGTGGACCCACCTGGACGACCCGCGGTTCGCACTGTGGCGCAGGGTCGCCGTCACCGCCGGCCTCGGGGACGACACCCGCCGACTGCTCAGCGCCCGCATCACCCACGTCCGGCCCGAGTTCGGGCCCGGTCTCGAACAGTGCCGACTGGAGGTGTGGGGGATGGACGCCGGTGTGCTGATGGACCGGACCGACGTGCTCAAGGCCTGGCCGAACATGAAGGACAGCGACATCGCGGCCCTGGTCTTCCAGAAGGCCGGACTCGTCCCACGGGTGGCCGACACCACGGTCGTGCACCACGAGGAGATCTCCACGATCGTCCAGCGCGAGACCGACATCCAGTTCCTCAGACGGCTCGCTCTGCGCAACGGCTACGAGTGCTTCGTGGACGGCGACACCGGCTACTTCCGGCCGCCCGACCTCTCCGACCCCGTACAGGACCCGCTCAACGTCCACGCCGGCGCACGGACCAACGTCAACCGGTTCCGCCTGGAGGTCGACGCGCTCGCCCCGGCCGACGTGACCATGTCCGGACTCGACCGCGCCACCGGCGCGCCGGTGGAGGCCACGTCCGCCCGCGGACACGAGCCCGCCCTCGGCACCCTGCGACCGGTCGACGCCCTGCCCGCGGGACTGGCCCCCGCACAGGTGCGCCTCGCGCGGACCGCCGCCACCGGAGGACCCGAGATGACCGCGCTCTGCCAGTCCCTGCACGACCGGGGCGAATGGTTCGTCACCGGCGAGGGAGAGGTGGCGGCCAACCGGTACGGCAGCGTGCTCCTGCCCCGGCGCACCGTCGTCGTCAACGGCGCAGGACAGACCCACAGCGGCACATACCACATCACCCATGTCACCCACCGCTTCCGGGACGACAGCTACACCCAGCACTTCCGGGTCCGGCGCAACGCCCTCACCGCGGGCGCCCTCGGCACGCCGGTGGGTGCGCCATGACGCTGGAGCTGGAAAGGGTCGTCGCCGACCTCGCGGACAAGGTCGAACGCCGCTTCTACGGCAAGTACCGGGGCATCGTGCGCGACAACGAGGACCCCTCCCTCCTGGGCCGGCTCAAGGTGAGCGTGCCCAGCCTGCTGGGCCCCGACGTCGTCACCGGCTGGGCCGCACCGTGCGTCCCCTACGGCGGCGCCGCCGACCAGGGTTTCCTCTTCGTGCCCGGCATCTCCTCCGGAGTGTGGGTGGAGTTCGAGGAGGGCGACCTGGAGTTCCCGGTCTGGGTCGGCACCTACTGGACGGCGCCGGACGCGGTCAGCCAGGTCCCCAAGCCGCAGGACGACGACGGCACCGAGCGGTCGGCCGTCCAGAACCCGCCCACCAGAAAGATCATCAAGACGCTGAAGGGCCACACCGTCCAGTTCGAGGACCGCGACGGCGCCGAGGCGATCCTCGTCCGCGAGGGCGCCAAGGGCCATCTGATCGCCCTGACCCAGGACGGCATCAGGATCACCGACGCCACCGGCAACACCGTCGAGATGACGGACAGCGCGATGACCCTGCACGCCGCCGTGCCGTTCACCATCGACGCGCCCGGCCAGCCCGTCCGCATCCTCGGCGACACCATCGACTTCCAGAAGGGCTGAACCATGGGACACCTGCTCGTCGTCCAGGGCGACCCCGTGCGGGGCACGGACCGGCACCACGTCGAGGGCGAGGGGACCAACCCCGCCCCGCCACCCGCCACCGTGTTCTACGCCGGCCTCGGCGACTACGCCTACAAGGGCTCGCTCACCGAAGCGCTCAGCACGTTCGTCACCGTTGCCGGCACGCCCCTGGCGCTGGTCAGCAGCCGCAGCGGCCTGGATCCGGGCGAGGACAAGCCAGGAGGCGGCCACGTCGGACCGTCCGGCGGCAACTTCACGCCCGCAGCGACCACCGTCGCGCCGACCCCGCTGCCGGGCACCCTCCGGATCACCGACACCCCCCTGGGCACCGGTGTGCCCAACAGCGCCGCGGGCAACGCCCTGCTGACGGTCGCCGGAGTCCGGGTTCTGCTCGACGGCGACCCCGTCGACACGTGCAGTGGCGTGGGCGAGACGGCCGGATCGAAGGTCACCGCGGCCGGCCAGGACTTCGTGACGTGCTCCGGGTGAGGGAGGAAGCACATGACGACGGGATTCGGCTTCCCGTTCCACGTGGACGCCTCCGGAGCGGTCCGGCCCGGCGGGGAGGACGCGGAACTGCGCGGCCAGGTGCTCCAGGTGCTGTTCACCGCGCCGGGGGAGCGGGTGAACCAACCCGAGTTCGGCTGCGGGCTGTTCAACCTCGTCTTCGATCCCGACAACACGATCATGGCCGCCGCGGTGGAGTTCTCCATCGGCTCGGCACTGACCCGCTGGCTCGGCGACCGGCTGGTGGTCGGCGGAGTGGACGTCCGTTCCGCCGAGGAGGCACTGACCGTGGAAGTGGCCTACGTACGACGCAAGGACCTGGCACCGCAGGCGCTGCGGGTCCGCTTCCGGTGAGGACGAGGGGAACACGATGGTGGACATAGTGCGGGTCGACGGCCGGCCGGTCATCGACTACATGGCCCGCGACTACGAGAGCCTGCTCCAGGCGATGCGCGAGCAGATCCCGCGCAGACTCCCCCAGTGGACGGACTTCACCAACGAGGCCGACTTCGGGAACGTGCTGCTCCAACTGTTCGCCCACATCGGCGACATCCTCAGCTACTACCAGGACCGGGTGGCCAACGAGAGCTTCCTCGGCACCGCCCGGACCCGGCGCAGCGTCATCGACCATCTGCGGCTGATCGGCTACGAGTTGAGCACCGCGGCCCCCGCTGCCACCGCCCTCACCCTGTCCGTGCCCGGATCGGTCGACACCGTCGTCACCCTCACCAAGGGCGACGCGTTCGCCACCACAAGCGCCAAGGACCGGCCCGGCGTGCGGTTCGAGTACACCGGTGACTCCCCGCTGACCATCGACTTCCATGCCGTGAGCGCCGACCCGGCGACCGGCCGCAAGACCGTTCCGGGCGTACCCGTCCAGGAGGGCCGGCTGATCCAGGACGAACTGCTCGGCATCTCCGACGGCACACCCGACCAGCGCTTCCTCCTGGCTCACCCGCGCGCCCTGCTCGGCCCGCCGACGGCCTCCCGGCCCGCAGGCGGTCAGGACCTCGCCCTGCTGACCACGCTGGCCGGGACCGTCGACGCGTGGACCCGCCGCGAGAGCCTCGCCTTCAGCCAGGCGGGCCACGACGAGTACGTCGTCGAGGTCGACGAGAACGACCGGGCCACCGTCGTCTTCGGCGACGGCACCTTCGGCGCGATCCCCCGCCAGGGCGCGCGGATCACCGCGACCTACCGCGTCGGCGGCGGGTCGGCCGGGAACGTCCCCGCGGGCGCGGTGACGACCATCGCCGACGCCCCCCAACTCGCCCTGCTCGGCGCCCAGGTCACCAATCCGCTGCCCGCCACGGGCGGCGCCGAACGCGAGGACATCGCCCACGCCGTGCGGCAGGCCCCGGCGGTCTTCCGCTCTCTGCGCCGCGCGGTCACCGCACCCGACTTCGAGGCACTGGCGCTCAGTCACAGGGGCGTGGGCAAGGTGCGCGCCGCCGCCACCGGCTGGAACGAAATCACGCTCTACGTGGCTCCCGAGGGCGGCGGCAAGGTCAGCGACGTCCTGACGGCCGACCTCATCGGCTACTTCGAGGACAAACGGATGCTCAGTCAGATCGTCGAGATCGCCGACGTCGACTACGTGCCCGTCTTCGTCACGGCCGAGATCGCGGTGCAGAGCTTCTACGTGCCCGCCGACGTCGTCGCCGCGGTGCAGGCGGCGGCCGCCGAACTCCTCGCCTTCGACCGCGTCGACTTCCAGCAGAGCGTCTACCTCAGCCGCTTCTACGAGGACAGCCAGAGCGTGCCCGGCGTGGTGTTCGTCAACATCACCGAGTTCCGCCGCGGCGACCGCCCCACCCCGGTGATCGAGCCCCACGGCACGATCACCCTCGGCCCCAACGAGGTCCCGGTCGTGCCCACCGACGCCGACTACGCGAGCGGCCTGAAGGTCGTCCTGATCGAACAGACGGGGAGCTGAGCATGCGCCTGTTCGGCCTCACCGCCACCGGCCACCCCGACGGCAACCGCGTCGACCTCACCTGGTCCTACCCGAAAGGGGTCTCGGAGGCCGGCGTGCGTGTGGTCCGCCGGGAGCGCACCCACCCGGCGAACCCGGACGACGGCACCACCGTCGACCAGGGCATCGGTCTCGTCCGTGCCACCGACAAGGGCCTGCTCGGCGAACACGTCTACTACTACGGCCTGTTCCCGTACACCGGCCACCCGCCGGTCTACGACCCCGACCCGCACAACGTGGCCACCGCGACGGCCATCACGCCGTACGGTTTCGGCGAGCGGCTCTACGGACTGCTGCCCGCGATCCACCGCCGCTACGACGCCGACCTGCCGCCCGCCCACCAGGACCCCACGGCATCACCGGGCACCGCCCCCGGGCAACTGCGCGCTTTCCTCGGCCTGCCCGGCGCGGAACTCGACCGGCTCTACAGCCTGGGCCGCGCCGCACTGTCGCTGACCGACCTGGAACGGGTCGACGGACGGCTGCTGCCGCTGCTCGCCCAGTGGATCGGCTGGCACACCGACCACGCCCTGCCGATCGCCGCACAGCGCAACGAGATCCGTTTCGCCCCGCGCCTGTACCGGACCACGGGGAGCGTTCCCGCCCTGGACGCCACGGTCGCCAGGGTCACCGGCTGGTCCAACCGCACCAAGGAGTTCGTCCACAACGTCGCCCGCAGCAACCGGCCGGAACGCCTGAACCTGTGGTCAGCCCTGCGCGACACCACAGGCCGCTGGAGCGAGCCCGCGCTCGCTTCGGTCGACTTCGCCCACGACGGCCGCCCGGCCGCCGTCGAGGAGGCCGACGGCTCGACGCTGGTCTTCTACCACACGCGCCGCCGGCACGGCTGGGACATCTGGTCCAAGCGGTACACCGACACCGGCTGGCAGCCGAGCCTGCCCGTCACCGACGGACCCACCGCGGACAAACACCCCTCCGCCGCCCGCCAGGGCGACAGACTGTGGCTCTTCTGGCAGACCTACGACCCCGCACAGGCCCCGGGCGAACAGCGCCGGCGCATCGCCTTCACCACCCGCACGGGCACCCGCTGGAGCGCACCGGCCGTCTTCGGCGACCCCTCGGCCGAACGCCGCGCACCGACCGCGGTGGCCGACGGCAGCGGCGGTCTGTGGCTGTTCTGGCTGGAACGCGTCTGCGGGGTCTGGCAGATGCGCCACAACCGGCACGACGGCACCGCCTGGCAACTGACCACGCCCGCCGCCTTCCCGCTGGACGGCGGTCAGGACCCGCGCGTCGAGGACGACCTGTGCGCGGTCCTCCACCCCACCGCGGCCGCCGGACGGCTCTGGCTGTTCTGGGCCCGGCACGAACCGGCGGGACCGGCCGGCCAGAGCCGCTGGAGCGTCGTCTACCGGGTCAAGCAGGGCCTCGACCCGGCCGCGTCCGACTGGTCACCGGTACGGCCGCTGCCCAGGAGCGGCACCCACCACGACCGGCAGCCCGCACCCCTCGTCGCTCCCGACGGCACCGTGGAGGTCTTCTGGTCCTCCACCCGCGACGGCGGCTGGTCGATCCAACGCGCCGGCCTCACACCCGCCACCCTCGCCTGGGGCAGCCCCGAGCAGGTCGTCGGCGATCCCTCCGCGAGCCGCGGGCCCCTGGCCGTGCACACCGGCCCGAACACCCTGCTGGTGTACCGCTCCAACGCGTCCCTGCCCCACACCGACGAGGACTCCGGCACGGTCCGCACCCTGGACCACCGCTACGCCGGAACCACCACCGCCGACACCCGGGACACCGCGAAGCGCCTGCTGCGCGGCACCTTCGAGGACTTCCAGACCTACACCTACGACACCGGCTCCGGCGGCACCCGCACCGGCGACGACCGGATCTCCCGCGACACGGTCGGCCTGTTCCTGATCCCGGACAGTACCGATCCGGTGCGGATCGCCGAGGTCGCCACCCGGCTGGCCGGGACGCTCGCGGACGTCACGCCGGTCAGCACCCGGCCGGTCCTCATCACACCACCGACCAGCGGCCCCGGCCGCACGTCCCGGGAAGGGGACCGCCGTGGGTGACTTCTCCCGCAGCACCTTCGACCGCGTCAAGCACTACGTGGGCGTCCGGCTCCAGCAGGGCGTGCCCCTGGTGGACGCCGACTGGAACGAACTGGAGGACATCCGGCGCTTCGAGGTCGAGGCGTTCCTCAAGTGGTTCGTCGGCGACGGAGTCCCCGCCGGCAACGACGGCTTCCGCATCCAGGCCGCCGCGGGCGGGGGAGTGGGCACGATCCGCCTCTCCCCGGCCTCGTCCGCCGGTCCCGGGTCCTCGGTGAGCGTGGACCTGAGCGCCTCCACCGCCGCCGCGGCCCTGGGCTTCACCGCGGTCAACCGACAGGCGGCCCGCGGCCTGGCCCCGGCACGGCTGACCGGCGACGCCGCCCAGCCGTTCGCGCTGAGCCCCGGAATGACCCTCGTGGTGTCGGCGAACGGGGCGCCGCCGCAGACCGTGACCTTCACCGCGAGCGGCTTCGCCGACCTCGGCGCCGCCACCGCCGCCGAGGTGGCCGCCGCCGTCAACGCCGCCGCGAACCGGGTCACGGCGACCGTCGCCACCGGCAACGACTTCTTCGTCGCCGGTGGCGACGGCACCCCCGAGAGGGCCGGGCGCTGTCTCGCCGACGGCCGCGACGCGGTGCACGAGGGCCGGATCGCCTACTCGTCGCAACCGCTGTACGCCAACCCGGCCCTGGCCACCGCATGGGGCGTGCCCGTCGTCGCCGAACTCTCCGCCCCCACCTCCGGCAGCCGCACCGACCTGGTCTACCTCGACGTGTGGGACCGGGAGGTCACCGCGGCCGAGGACGACACCCTCGTGGACCCGCTGATCGGCGTCGAGACCTGTGTGCGGGTGCGACGCGAGTGGACCGTGCGGGTGCGCTCCGGTGCCACCAGGGCACCCGCACCCGGCGACAGCGACCACGTGGCCGGACACGCCTACCTGCCGCTGTCCCGGCTCGCCCGGCAGTCCGGGACCGCGGCCGTCCGGAGCACCGCCCTCACCGACCTGCGGCCGCGCAACCTCCAGATGCCGCCGAGCACCCTCGTCGACGACGTCCTGGGCACCAGCCCAACGGACTACCGCCAGGGCCTTGACCGCCCCAGGGTGAGCCTGCGCGACGCGATCAACGCGCTGTTGGCAGGCCAGCTCCCGCCCAGCCCGGAGATCTCGGTCTCCCCGGGGGAGAAGGCGGACCTGCTGAACAAGGCCAGCGTGGTCGACGCGGCCGGCGGACTCGTCGCCGTCTGGCAGTCCCCGCGCTCGGGAAGCAACCAGATCCTCGCCGCCCGGCTCGACCCGGCCCGCCCCGAACTCGGCTTCTCGCTCGCCCCGCCCGTCACCACCGAGGGACAGAACATCGAGCCCGCGGCGGTGGCCCTGCCCGGCGGCGATCTCGTGGTCGCCTACCAGAACGGACTCCTTGACGGGCCGGCCACGGACGTCCTGATGAAACGCGGACCCCTGGCCGGCCTCGGCGCGGCCACCGCCCAGCAGGTCGCCGCCACCGCCAGCCCGGTCTCGGACCAGCGGGTGCGCGCCGTCCTGGCCGGCGACCAGGTCGTGTTCTTCACCCACCAGAGCAGTTCCACGCTCAAGCAGTGGTTCTACCGGCGCTACCGGCACACCGACAACGTCTTCCTCGACGTCGCCCCGGTCGCCCTGTCCGCGACCGGACTCACCCAGCGCGACCTGCACGCCGCCTCGGCCGACGGCAAGGTGTGGGTGGCCTACGCCGACGGCACCAAACTCCAGATCCTGCGCTTCACCCCGGTCGCGAGCTCCGGGAACCCGCAGGACCCGCCCGTCATCGACCTCCAGAAGGACTTCGCGGCCACGGGCGAACTGACCGTCTTCGTCCTCGCGCTCAGCGCCGCCGAGGTCCTCGTCCTCTACGACGACGGCACCGGCCTGACCGTCGTCGCGGGCAACAACGGCGTCTGGACAACCGTCAAGGTGCCCGACTCCGACGCCGCCGACGCCCAGCCCGCCGCCGTACGCGACGCCGACGGCACCGTCTACCTGGTCAGCAACAGGCCCGCGACCGGCGGCGGCAGCGATCTCGTGCTGCGCCGCCGGACCGTCATCGGCGGCAACTGGACTCCCGCCCAACGCCTCGTCTCGGGCGCCCAGGCCAACCTCAGTCCGCATCCCTTCCTCGTGCCCGACCTGGGCCTGTGGCTGCTGTGGGTCAGCACCCGCACCGGGGACGCCGACATCTACGCCAAGCAGATCATCACCGCCATCTAGGGGGAACCCCGCATGCCGGCACCATCCGTCAACCCGATCACCGCGAGTCAGTCCAGCTACACGGTCTCCGACTCCTCCGCCTTCGTCGCCGTGTTCGAGGCGGACATGAACGCCCTGGACGAGCAGGGCTTCACCCTCACCTACCCGGACAACCTGCCCGGGCTGTCCCTCTCCCTGATCCACATCGACTCCGCGCCCAACACCGGACGCAGCGCGCCGGTGCCGCTGCCGGCCGGCGGCAATGTCTCGCACTACTCCGTCAGCGCCACCCCGCCCTCCGCGTCGGGCGGTGTCGTCACCCTCGCGGTCAACATCAACGAGAGCGGCGGGAACGGCAGCGCGCCGCAGGAACGCTGGGAACTGCGCGCCTCGGCGGACGCGGCCGCCGCCTGGACCCTGAGCCTGTCCAGCGGGAACGTCGACGTGAACTGGCTGGCCGTCGACCCGGTCGCGGCACTGACCGTCCCGGCGCACGCGCTGGAACTGCAACCGGTCGACCTCAACGCGGGCGGCGCCGTGTCCGCGCACACCATCGCCGGGTCCCTGCCCGCCGGCATCACCTTCAGCCCCGAGTACCACTGGGCCTACACCGGAGCCGCGCCCATCCTGGAGATCACCACCGACACCACGACCACCACACCGTCCCTGACCGTGCACACCCCGGGCGTCTACGAACCCGTACCGCTCGACTTCACCGTCTCCACCACCCTCACCGACCCGGCGAACATCTACACGGGCTTCCTGCGCAACACCAGCGTCCCCGCGCGCATGACGGTCGCACAGCGGGCGCAGAACATCGTGCTCGTCCTCGACCGCTCCGGCAGCATGGCCCTGGAGAACCGGTTCGAGAACGCCAAGACCGCCTGCCGGGTCCTCATCCACCTCTTCAACGGGCTGCGGGAGAACCTCAACACCGCGGACCGCGTGGCCCTCATCGCCTTCGAGGACGAGATCGCCGGATTCCGTGCCGGTCCGCCCTCCGGCCGCATCGAGACCCTGCTGCCCCTCACCCCGCTGCCGGAGGCCGTCGCCGCGATCGACGACCCCAAGTTCGACTTCGGGGCCCCGGGCACCAACACGCCGATCGGTGACGGACTCATCGCGGCCATCGACCTCCTCGCGGGCTCCGGGCCCCTGACCGATCAGCGGTTCACCATCATCATGTGCACCGACGGCCAGGAGAACAGCGGTCACGTGGCGCTGGTCCCGTCCTCCGCCGTCAACGGGGCGATCTCCTTCCAGGACGCCGTCAACGGCAGTCCGGCCCGCCGGGCCGTGCTCGACCCCAGCCGCTGCAAGCTCTCCACCATCGCGCTCGGCCCCACCGCCGACCAGGACGTCCTCAGCCGGCTCGCGACCTTCGGCGCCGGACGGTTCGCCCTTGTCGACAACCCCAGCGAACTCGCCGGATCCTTCGGGCAGATGCTGGCCAACGCGCAGACCGTCAACCTGCCGGCCAAGCAGACCACCCCGACCACCGGTCTGCCGGACCCCGACGGCGCGATACCGGCCGTCTACCTGTCCACCGAGCCGGACGCCGACCGCCTGGTGCTCGCGGTCACCCCACCGGACGGCCAGACCCTCTTCACCGGCACCATCCAGCTCGCCCGCTGGGACGGCTCCTCCTACATCCCCGAGAACATCACCATCCTGTCCACCGCCTCGGACCGGGCCACGGCCGTGGCCAAGCTCCCCGCCCTCGCCCAGGGCGCGCCCGTCCACTGGCGGGTCATCCACGGCTCCGGCCCCTCCACGGCCGAACCGCTCGCCCCCGGCCAGGTCCTCGCCTACGTGGACCTGCACCTGCTGGCCGACATCCAGCTCGACCAGCCCGCGTACCTCACCGGCGACCGCATGAACCTGACCGTGCGGATCCGGCAGGACGACCGGCCCGTCACCGGTGCCACCGTCAAGGCCGTGCTCGACGCGCCCGCCTTCGGACTCGGCGAACAGCTCACCGCCCTCGGCTCCACCCCCAGCGACCCCGTCAGGAGCGACCAGGACGAGCCGACCTGGCTGGAGGGCCGCATCGGCACGCTCATGAGCCACAGGAAGTGGCATCACCTGCCGCGCCACCGGCCGACCGGCGGCCTGTTCGTCGACGGCACCGACGAGCTCTTCGACCCGGACGGCAACGGCAACTACACCAACACCTTCGCCCAGGTCTTCAAGGAGGGCACCTACACCTGGCACCTGTCCGTCGACGGGCGGGACGTCAACGGCAACGCGTTCACCAGGGAGTTGGACACCTCCACCTTCGCCGGGGTGAAGGTGGACCGCAAAGCCACCACGATCAAGGTGACCCGGCTGCACAACGACCCCAGCGGGATGCTCGCCGCACTGGTCGTCATCACCCCGCAGGACGCCCGCGGCGAGGACCTCGGCCCCGGCAAGGACGACTCGGTCATCTGGTCCCTGCGCGACGGCACCTTCCAGCACGTCCTCCAGCACCAGCCCGCCCCCGTGGCGACCGACGGCACCTACCGGCGCGTCATCCTCTTCTCCAACCGTCAGTCACCCGCGCTCGTGGTCCGCGCCGCCAAGGTGGTGCTGCCGACGATCGACGTCCGCAAGCGGCTCCAGGGCTTCTCGGACTGACCACTCACAAGGCACCACCAGGGACGGAGGCCGACGGTGTTCGAGCAGCAGGCAGCGCACCGGTCCGCGCACGACCGGACGGGAGACCCCGCCCGTCGGCCCCCGTCCCCGGCCCGCCCCGTCGGCGACGGACTGCACCGCGCCTTCGGCAACGGCGCGCTGGCGGCCGCCGCCGAGGCCGTCCGTGCGCTGGACGGCCCGGGAACCCCGCTCGGCGCCGGCCCCAGGGCCGCCGCCGCGCGGGCCGTCGGGCATGATCCCGGCGACGTCCGCGTCCACACCGGGCCGAGGATCCGCGCGGCCGCCCGGGCGGCGGGCGCCGCCGGATTCACCTTCGGCCGCGACATCGGCATAGCCACCAGACCGGGCGAGGAGGCCCCGCACGCCCTGCTGGTCCACGAGGCCGTGCACGCGGCCCAACAGGGCATGGGCGGCCTCGCGAGCACCGAGGCCGCGGAACACCAGGCCGCCGAGGCGGGCCGGGGCACCCGCGCGACGGCCCTCGCCGGCGTGGCGGCGCCCTATGTCGCCTGGGCACCGGAGGACTGGCTGCACAGCACACCGGACGTCCGCCGCTACGGCCTGTCCGATCTCACGGACGAAGCACGCGCCGTCGACGAATGGCTCGACCGGCAGATCTCCTCCACCCCCGAGACGGATCGGATGCTGGAGGCCAGGGCAGCCCTGCGGGCCGAACTCGCCCGCCGCGCCCCGGCCCTGACAGCCGCCGGACCCCGTGGCCGGCCCGCGGCTGCGCGCGGCGCACGACGTCCGGCCGCCACGGCGCCCGAACCGGCCCTCCCGGACACCGAGATGCCGCATGTCCTGCGCGACCGTGCCAGCACCGCTCTCACCGACCCGGCCGAGATCCGCGCCGAGTCCGACCGCATCGCCGCCTGGCTGCTCAGGCCGGACGTCAGCCGCGCCGACCGGGCCCTCCTCCGCGAGGAACTGGCGCTGCTCGCCCCGGCCGTCGCCGCCGACCTCGACCGTGCCCGCACCCAGCGCCGGCAGACACGCCTCGCCCGTGCCCTGAGCCCCACCACCACCCAGGACCGGGCCGGCGTCCTCGCCAACCTGCGGATCATCGACTCGATCCGGCCCTACCAGGCCGCACCGGGCTCCGCGTACGTCATCCACGAGGGCGAGATGCTCGTCTTCCCTCTGGAGACCGCCCAGCGAGTACGGGCCGAGGTACTGACCTCGCTCGCGGAGGCCGCCCGCCGGGCGCGGGGAATGAACGACTCCACGCAGTTCCGCATGAGCGAACACCTGCGCCTCAACTACGAGGAGCACGAGGTGGTGGGCTTCCTCGTCAGCGTGTTCAGCGGAGAGGAGCCCGTAGCATTGCAGAGCCGCATGCTGGGGCCGCTCGCCGAGTCCAACATGGCTCTGGCGCGCTTCCGGGCGGCGGCGCGCGGTGGATCCCTCGCCGACATGGGGGACGCTGTCCTCACCGCCGTCGAACAGGCGGACAGGGCCCAGCAGATCGTCCTGGACGGCATCGACCGTGCCGTGGCGACGGCTGGGGCGATCGTGCACGGACTGGAGATCACCCGCAATCTCGCCTTCGCCGTCGCGCTGTCGGTGGGCGCGGTCCTGGCCGCCCCGGTGGTGGCCGCCGGAGTCGCCGGCCTGGGCGCCACCGGACTCACCGCGACCGTCCTCACGGCCGCCGGTACAGGTGCCGTCGTGGGCGGCGAGGGAGTGGTCCTCGGGTTCACGTCGGGCGCCGGCGGTGAACTGGTCGCCGGGCACGGGGTGCGCGCCGCCCTGTCGGCCGGTGTCGACGAGGGAGCGCGCGTCGGGGCGCAGGGTGTCCAGATCGGCGTGGGCGCAGGCGTCGGTCTCGCCGCGGCCCGCACCCTCGGCGTCGGCGCCCAGGGCCTGTCACGGCTTCAGTCGCTCGGCCGGGGCGCGCTTGCGCAGGGCGCAGGAAACGCCGCGGGCGGGATCACCGGTGCCCTGCTGACCCCGCCGGAGGGGACGGGACGCGGCGAGGCGGCGGTGCGGGCCGGCCTGACCGGACTCGGCCTGGGCGCACTCGGCGGCGTGGCGGGCACCTATGCGCAGGGCCTGTCCTCGCCCGCCGCCCAGTGGGCCGTCGGCGCCGCACTGCCGTCGGCCGTCGAGGCCGGGGCGACCTACCTTCAGACCGGTGACCTGTCCCAGTCCTTCCTGTCCGCCGGAACCTCGCTGGCGGTCGGGGCCCTGGTCACCGGACGTCCGACAGGGCTGGGCGAGAGCACGCAGCAACGGGCCTTCGAGGCCGGGCAGTCCGTCCGACGGGGTGTCACCTCGGTCGGCCGGCAGGTGCGGTCGTACGTGGCGGGCGCGGCGATCGGTCTGGCCGACCCCGTGCCCGCGCTGCGCCTCCAGCAGACGTCGTCGTCCATCACCCTGTCGGGCGGACAACGGCCCGGCGCGGCCTCGCCCCGCACCGGAATCCCGGAGCTGGAAGCGCCGAACGCCCCCGCGCCGCAGCCCCGCACCGCCCCCGCGCCGCAGTCCCCGGCCGACACCGCGGTCGCGCAGGCATCCGTTCCCGATCACGCCGTCTCGTCGCCCGCCACGGTGATCTCGCCGCAGACCCGGGCCCCGGCCGTGTCGCAGCCGCGCCTGCTCGCCCAGTACGAGCGCGTCGCCAACAGCAAGATGGGCGCGGTGGTGCTCGACGTGCTCAGCCGTCAGCGCACCACTCCCACCCGGACCCGGCTGGGCCAACTGCGCCGGCAGTTCGACCAGTTGCGCGGGCAGGTCGGCAACGGCCCGTTGACGCCGGCCCAGCGGGCCGACGCCAACGCCATCCTCCGCGAAGCGAGGGACCTGGCACGGGCCGACTTCGACAACGTACGGGACGCGATCTGGCGCCGGCTGCGCGCCGACACGGACCTCCGCCAGATCGAGGGGCAGCTCCAGACCACGGGCGACGCGGCCCAGGGAGGGACCGCGCTGCGGGTCAACACCCGCAGAGGGGCGGGCACGGAGTTCGAGTCGCTGGGCGTGGAGCACCGCACCCGGTTGTCGGACGACCCCTGGCGGTACAACGACCCCGCCAACCTGATCGTCACCGACGCCGCCCAGAACGAGCAGTACCTCGAAGCCCTGCGCCGGCACGGCTCGATCTGGCCGACCGGTGATGTCGAGGACTTCGTGATCCGGCACGGCCTCAACGATCAGGGAGTGGACTTCGGCCCCAAGACCCGACAGTGAGGAGACCGAGCCGTTCGAGGAGAACGGCACGCAGCGGATCCGCGTCCGGGAGCCCGAGTTCAGCGGTGACGGCCAGGGCCTGGGCCCAGGCGACGCGCGCCGGATACGGGCGCCCGGTCGTGTCGTGGACGTCGCCGAGGCAGAGGAGCCCGGCGGCCTCGCCGTGCCGGTCACCCGTCTGGTGGAAGAGTTCGAGGGCCTGCTGGTAGTGGTCGACGGCCTTGGTGTGCTCGCCGAGCCGGTGGCGGATCCAGCCCAGGCTGTCGTGGATGTGGGCTTGGCCGTTGAGGTCCCCGGTCTCCCGCGCCGGCTCCAGCGCCAGGAGGCAGTGGGCCAGCGCCCTCCGGTGCTCGCCGAGTTGCGCGAGGATCCAGCCGATGTGGTTCAGGGCGGCGGACTCTCCGGCCCGGTCGCCGGCCGCCCGGTGGTGGGCGAGGCTCTCGTGGGCGTGGCCGAGCGCCTCCTCGTGCCGGCCGTGGGCCTCCGACATCCGCGACAGGTGCTGATGGATACGGGCCTGCCCGGTGTCGCTGCCGACCTCGCCGAACAGCTCCAGCGCACGCAGATAGTGGGCCCTGGCCTCGTCGGGACGCTCCAGCCGGTCCTCGGCGAGCCCGAGACCCCGGTGGGCCTCGGCCTGGCCGACGACGTCGCCCTCGCGCCGGGCGGCGTCCAGGGCCGTGGTGTGCGCGGCGATCAGCGCCCGCCGGTTGCCGTGCCGGTCGAGATAGGTCGTCAGGGCGGAGGCGAGCCGCCAGGTGTGACCTGGAAAGCCGGACACGGACGCCTGCTCCACGGCGGCGAGCAGGACCTGCTGCTCGGCGCTGAACCACGACTGCGCCTGCCGGTGATCGGTCAACTCCACCGGTGTGGGACCGGGTTGGGCCCCAGGCAACGCGTCCGGGGTCGGGCGGGGGGTCAGCAGAGCGTCCGCCCGGTGGGCGGTGTGCAGGTAGAAGTCGAACATGCGGTGCGCGGCGCGGTGTCGTAGGGCGTCGTCGTCGATCCCGGTGACGAGTTCGGTGGCGTAGGCGCGCAGCAGGTCGTGGAAGGCGAAGCGCCCGGCGGGCTGCTCGGTGAGCAGATGTCCGCGGACCAGTTCGGCCAGCAGCACCCGGGTCCGGGCGGCAGGTGTCCCGGCCAGGGCGGCGACGGCCGGGAGCGTGGCGTCGGGCCCGGGGTGCAGAGCCAGTAATCGGAAGAGCCGTGCGGCCTCGGTGCCGAGCGCCCGGTACGACCACGAGAACACCGCCCGCACCTCACTGCTCGCATCGCCGCCGTCCAGGGCGTCCAGCGGCCCCTCGGCTCCGCGTAGTTCAGCGGCGAGTGCGGCCAGCGGCAGTGCGGACTGGGCGGCGGCCCGTGCGGCGACGATCGCCAGGGCGAGCGGCAGCCCCGCGCAGCGCCGGACGATCTCCTGGACGGCGGCGGTGTCGGCTGTCACGCGGTCCGCGCCGAGCCGGCGGGCCAGCAGTTCCCGGGCCTCGTCGGCGGAGAGCAGGCCGACGGTCAGCAATTGCGCGCCCTCGGTGGCGGCCAGCCCCGTCAGCGACCGTCGGCTGGTGATGAGGGCCAGGCAGCCCGGGGCTCCCGGCAGCAGCGGGCGGACCTGCTCGGCGTCCCGGGCGTTGTCCAGCACCATCAGCACCTTTCGCCCTGTCAGAAGACTGCGGTAGAGCCCGACCTGTGCCTCGAGGCCGGCCGGTATCCGGGTCGGCGGCACGCCCAGGGCGTCCAGGAAGCCGCGTATCGCCTCCGCCGGGTCCATCACCGAGCCGCTCGGGGCGAATCCGCGCAGGTTCACATACAACTGGCCGTCAGGGAAGGACGGTTGGGCCAGTCGTGCCCAGTGCACGGCCAGGGCGGTCTTGCCCACGCCCGCCGTGCCGGACACCGCGGTGATGACCACCGCGGAGGGCTGGTCCTCCGCCGAGCCGAGGATGTCCGTGAGCCGGGCGAGCTCTTCCAGGCGGCCGGTGAAACCCCTTACGCCCATGGGCAGTTGACCCGGTGCGATACCCGGCCAGGGGGGTGCCCCCGGGCCGGGGGAGGCCGTGACCCCGGTCCCGGGCGCCGCCGGGGGCGGCGGCTCCTTCGTCCGAGGCTCCGGCCGGTCGGCGGATCGGGTCGGCCGCGGCCCCGGCGGGGCGGCGAATTCGCCCGTCCGGGAGATCGGTCGGGCGACCGACTCGGCTGTCCAGGAGACCGGTCGGGCGACCGACTCGGCCAGGCCGCCCCGCAGGATCGCCTCGTGGACCGCGCGCAGGCCCGGGCCGGGATCGGTGCCCAGCTCCTCGGCGAGCCGTTTGCGGACGGCGGTGTAGCAGTCCAGCGCCTCCGCGCTGCGCCCGGCCGCGTGCAGGGCCCGCATCAACGCCTCGGTCAGCGGCTCCACCAGCGGATACTCCTCCAGGAGTTCGGTCAGCGGGCCGATCACGGTGACGGGGTCGCTCAGGCGTGACTCCAGGCGGGCCCAGGCGACCGCGGCGTCCGCGTGCTGCCGTCGCCATGCCTCCCGGACCTGTGCCACCCACTGGCCGCCGAGCCCCGCCAGTGGCTCCCCGTGCCACAGTCCGAGCGCCTCGCGCAGCAGCGCCGCCCGCGCCTCGTCGGTACGTTCGCTCTCCCGGGCCCAGCCGCTCAGCTGCCGGAACCGGTGGATGTCCACCTGGTCGGGGCGCGCCTCCAGCAGATATCCCCCGGAGCGCCGCAGCAGCCGTAACCGTGAAGTCCCCAGCATCTCGGTCTGCTCGCACAGTCGGCGCAGCCGGGTGACATGGGCGTGCAGCGCGCGCCGGGCCCCGTCCGGCGGTTCGGTGCCCCACACCCGTCTGATCAGCACGTCGACCGGGACCGGGCGACCGGTGTCCACGGCCAACGCGGCCAGCACGGTCCGGCGTTGCGGCGGCCCGACTTCGACGGTCCGAGCCGCCAGCGAGAGCTCGACCGGACCGAGCAGGCGCAGTTCCGTCACGACTTCCACACCTCTCGCGCGGGTGGCCATCACCTGGTGCACACATTCTCGCGTCGGGCGACAACCTATCGACAACGTTCTCAGCCACACTCGAACTTCAGTCTGGTGATGCGGAATTGAGTCTGCTGGAGCGTCGGGCACCGGTGCACGGCGGCGCTCCGTACACGGGGACAGCGGCGCGGGGCCGGTCGGGCGGCAGCCGGGGGAGAGGGTCGTGAACGAGGCACTCAGAACGCCGGCGGCAGGCGCGGTGCAGGCGCCGGCGCGGCAGCAAGAGCATCCGTACGAGCCGTGTGTTCCGCGTGTGATGCCTGGCTCGCCGCCGTCGCGGTCTGTGGCGGACGGGGGCGGACGCAGCGTGATGGAGGGGGCGTTCGCGCTGCTGGGTGCGGTGGAGCGGGCGGGGGAGGCCGGGCTGACCCGGCTCGCGGCGGAGTGCGGTCTGCCCAAGACGACGGCGTACCGCCTCCTGGAGCAGCTGGTCGACCTGGGGGCCGTCGAGCGGAGCCGTGGCGGCTACCGCATGGGACCGCTGGTCTTCCGGCTCGGGAGGAGCTGGCAGCCGTATCCCGGCCTCCGCGCCGCCGCGCGTGCACCGGCCCGCCGCCTCGCGCGCCTCACGGGCGCGACCGTGGCGCTCAACGTGCTGCGTGAGGGCCAGACGCTGGTCCTGGACTGGACGCCGGGGGACGGCGTCGGCGCGATCGGCGCGCTTCAGGACGGTGCCACCTTTCCGTGGTTCACCGCCGCGGGCAAGGTTCTCGTTGCTGGGGCCCATCCGCACACGCTGAAGGGCCCGCTGCCCGCGGCCTGGCAGAGGGAGGCGGAGACGATCCGGGAGCGGGGCGCCGCGTTCGACCGTGAAGGGGTGGTGTCCGGTGTCTGCTGTGTGGCCGTAGCCCTCCGCGGCCCGACCGGCGCACCGCTCGCGTCCCTCAGCCTGGTGACCGGACCCGAGCACAGCCTGGACCGTTTCGTGGGCGCGGTGCAGCAGACGGGGCGGATGATCAGCGCGGCCCTGCGGGGCCGTTGAGCCGGAGCGGCTTGCTGTACGCGTCGTGCGGCGGCCGTCCGTCTTGGTCAGGCCCCGGTCGGGACGGCAGGCTCGAGGACGTCCTGGCACCACTGGCGGAAGCCGGTGGCGCACACCGCGTCATGGGGTTCGGCGTCGTAGATGCCGTTGTTCTGCGCGTTGACCATGTCGGCCCATTCCCGGGCCAGCGAAGGGCTCGCGCCGTGCTGCACCAGGCGGGCCCGGAAGTCGGGGAGGGGAACCTGCTCGTAGCGCACCTGCCTGCCGAGGGTTCCGGAGATGATCTCGGCCATGGCGTCGGGGTTCAGGTTGTCCGGGCCGACCAGGGGAATGCGGGCCTGCCCCTTCCAGGTGGGGTCCAGCAGAAGGGCTGCCGCCGCCGCGGCCACGTCCCGAGTGGCGACGGTCGGCAAAGGCCGGTCCGCGCTGTTCGCCAGGGAGAACACGCCCTGCTGCGTGATGGGCTGGGCCTGGCGAAGGATGTTCTCCATGAAGAACGGCAGTGCCAGGGCCCGGTACTGCACGCCGGTGCTCTCGATCAGTTCGTCCATGTCGAGCGCGGCCGACAGGAGTCCTGCCTCGCCGTCGTACCCGTGCCCCAGTGAGGTGACGTGCACCATCCGCACGCCCCGGCTCGCGGCTTCCTGGGCTGCGGCCCGGGTGAAGTCCAGGTAGTGGCGTCGGGCGGGTTCGGCGTCGTGGAAGTCGGCCGGCGGCACGAGCCAGAACAGCTGGTCGGCGTCCTGTAGTGCCTTCGCGATCGTGTTCGCGTCGGCGTGGGAACCCTCCACCACCTCCACCTGTGTGCGCACGCGTTCCGGGAGACGGGAGGAATCGCGGGCGATCACCCGGACTGCCGCGCCACTGCCCAGGACTCGGTCCAGGATCTGTCGGCCGATGTCACCTGTCGGCGTGGTAATGACGATCACGAGTGCCTCCATGGACTTGGTGTCGGGCTGTTGTGTTCGAGTGAACCCGGCGCAACGACACAGGTGAAGGACCACTTCGAGCGCAATTGATACTCTGGAGGTATGAATGATCTGGAGGTGCGCCAGCTCCGCTACTTCGTCGCCGTCGCGGAGGAACTGCACTTCGGGCGCGCCGCCGAGCGGCTGGGCATGGCGCAGCCCCCGCTGTCCCGAACGATCCGCGACCTTGAACGACAGCTCGGCGTGACGCTGTTCGAACGGACCACTCGGCAGGTGAAGCTCACCGGTGCCGGAGAGGTCCTGCTGCGCGATGCCAGAACCGCCCTGGAGGCGGTCAGCGCCGCCGCCCACCGGGCCCGGCACGCGGGCAGCGTCTCGCCCCGGCTGCGCATCGCCCTGAAGGCCGACATCGACGGCGGTCTGCTGCCGCAGATCCTGGACGCCTACAGCGCCGACCGAGCCGTCCTGCCCCCAGAACTGGTCCTCGGTGGGATCGGCGCGCAACCCCAAGCGCTGCGCGACGGCCTCGCCGACGTCGCGCTCGTGCTGCGCCCCGTGGACGAGCGTGGACTGGACAGCGAGCCATTGCTGACCGAGCCGGTCCTGGTGGCCATGGCCGCCACCGACCCGCTCGCAGCCCGGACCCAGCTGTGCCTGGCGGACCTGGCCGGCCGCAGTCTCCTCGACGGCGCACCGGCCGATGAGGGCCCAAGTGCGCCGTCCTCGCCGGGGGAAGCTGCACCGGCCTCCAACTTGTCGGAAATCTTCAGCCTCGTGGAGACGGGCAGCATCGTGTTCTTCACGCCCACCTCGGTCGCCCGCCGCAACCCACGCCCCGGGGTCGCTTTTCGGCCGGTGAGCGACGTCCCGGACTGCACCCTGGCCGTCGCATGGCCCGAGGATGCCCACTCACCGGCCGTCGCCGCCTTCGTCCGCGCCGCGGTCGCGGTCGCCCACGACGCACGAGCAGAGACCGCCGCCCGACACACGCGCGGGTCAGGCTCCGGCATCTCCCGCCACCACCGGACGGGCCAACGCTCAGGCTGAGAGGGCCACGACCGGATGTCGTGGCCCTCTCGGATTCTGCACAGGCAGGGGAGGCGCGGGATCCGCTCCTCGTCAGTCCTTGCCGGCAAGCCTCCAGATCTGGTTCTTCTTGGTGGTCAGGGTGCTCCCGGTGTCGCAGGTCCACTGGTGGACGAGGGCGCCGGGTGCGGTGGAGATGGTGCTGACGTCCACGCACTTGCCGCTGTGCACGGCGACGAGCTGGTAGTCGTGGCTGTTGCCGAGCGCCGTCACCGGCCGGAGCGTGAAGCGCTGGTTGGGGCCGTTGAGGCAGGTCCACTGCTGGACGGCGGCGCCGTCTGCCGTGGAGAGCTGGCTGATGTCCAGGCACTTGCCGCTGTAGTGGTTGACGACGGTGTAGGTGTCCGTCGTTCCGGCGACCGGGTGGAAGTCGAAGACCTGCTCCTGTCCGCTCCCGCAGGTGTTCTGCCGGTACTGGGTGCCGTCGGCGGTGGACTGACCGGGGTTCTCCAGGCAGAGCCCGCTGTGCTGGGCCACGGCCGTGGAGGAGAAGCCGGTCGCAGCACCGATGTGCAGGCTCGCGGGGGCGAAGGAGACCTGGTCCAGGTGGGGCGCGGAGCTGGACCGCATCGGCTGGCCGATGTCGCTGCCGCCGCCGGAGTAGACGACGCCGACGGTGGTGCCGTCCCAGTTGTACAGCTGTGAGGCCGTGAACTTGACGCTGTTGGCGCCCTTGGTGAGGGTCACCGGGACGGTGTAGTTCTGGAACTGGTTCCAGTGCAGGGTGCTGGCGAAGTTGACGCGGGTGGCGGTGCCGCCGTTGACGCTGACGTCGGCGTGCTCGGCGTACAGGTCGGGGTTGTAGTGGTTGGAGGGCAGTTCCTCGTTGTTGGCGAAGCGCATGGTCATGGCGTAGGTGCCGGCCGCGGTCGCGTTGACGTTGAGGGTGAGGGAGTTGGCGGTTCCGTCACCGATGCCCTTGACGACGCCACCGTTGGCCTGGCTGTAGGTGTTGTCCACGGCCGCGGTCCCGGTGAGGGTGCCGTTCTCGGCCTGGTAGGTGACGACGTTGCCGGTGGTGACGGGGTCCGAGGCGCTGAACGGGGTGACGGCCAGGTCGTCGAGGGCGAGCGTGCCGCCGGAGCCGGTCACCTTGACCTTGTTGATGCCGCCGTTGAGGTACACCCGGTTGGTGGACGTGTACCAGGCGCCGGTCGTCGCACCGGAGAGCGTCTGGTCGTTGACGGTCCTGCCGTTGACGGTCAGGGCTGCCTGGCCGGTGTTGCGGAAGCGGGCGGTCAGGTCGGCGTATCCGTCCCGAGCGGAGTAGACCCAGAACGTCGCCGACTTGCCGGAGGTGAGGTTGACCGCGCCGGCGCCGGACTGCCCCTGGGAGGCGTAGGTGGCGGTGGCGCTGTCGGAGAGGTTCGCCTGCTCGGCCTCGTAGAGCGTGGTGCCCTGGACGGAGGCGTCCTTGTACTGGAGGTCGATCTTGTCGATGATCGCGTCGCCGACAGTCGCCGCGCCGTTGTCGCCGGTGGTCGCCAGGGTGATGGTGTGGCTGCCCGCGGTGAGGTGCACGGTGGCGTCGTCGTGCCCCCACACCACCCACTGGAAGCCCACCGGGATGTCGATCCGGGTGGAGGCGCCGCCGTCGACCCGCGCGTAGATGTTCGTCGGGCCCTTGACGTCGGGGTCCTTGGCGTAACTGTTGCCGAACACCGAGAGGTTGTAGTCGCCGGTGGTGGGCACGGAGACGTTGAAGGAGATCACCGTTGTCGAGCCGGTACGCAGGCCTCCTACGTCCTTGGTGCCGGAGGTCGCGAACTTGCCGACGTTGCCGGTGGTGCCTTCGGTGTTGATGTCGTAGCCGCTGCCGCTGAGCGTGGCGTTCTCGGCCTCGTACGTGCCCCGCCAGGTGCTGTCGGAGGCAGTTGAGCTGCCGGTGCCGCCGGGGGAGACGATCACCTGGTACGCGGACATGGCGTCGAGACTGATCGGGACCGTGATCGAGCCGTCGGAGCCCACGGCGACGTCGGCGTCGGAGAGCCGGGTCGGCGTGGCCGCCGCGCCGATGTAGCCGCTCCAGCGGTCCTGGAACACGCTGACGTGCACAGTGTTGCCGAAGACAGCGGGGTCGATGTTCTTGATGACCGTGTCGGAGGCACCGCTGGTGCCGCCCCCGGCGAGGATGACCCGGGCCTGCTTCTTGGCCGTGTCCAGGCTTGCCACGCCCTGGAGCGTGTAGGCGGCGTTGGCCCCGCTGCTCGTGACCTTGACGGTGTTGCCGCCCTTCATGGAGCTGTACCAGTTGTACAGCCACCACTGGGCGTTGGGCGTGTTCTGCGCGGCTGCGGAGTCGCCGAGGTTGCCGTTGATGTTCCAGTACGGCAGGTTGCCGTCGACCTTCTCGTCCTCCATGCCCGCGATCCACTGGACCATCTGGCCGGGGTCGGTCAGGTGGTAGCGGTGGGCGTACTCGTTGAGGTTGACGGTGATCGGGGAGACTCCGGCGGAGGCCTCCGCGGCCCGGTAGGCTTCGACCGTGCTGCGGACGTCCGCCGGGCTGCCCAAGGTGTGCCAGGTCACCACGTCCGGCAGGCAGCTGTTGGTTTTGCAGTAGCTGAGGAAGGTGCTGAGGGTGGAGGCGCTGAAGCCGGCGAGGTTGGGCCCGGCCAATCGTGCCGCCGGCCAGATGCCCTTGATGAAGTTGTAGGTCTGGCGCCACTCGGAGTTGAAGGCGGCCAGCGTCGACGAGTTGCTCCGCATGCCGTTGAACCAGCCAATGTCCGGCTCGTTGTAGGGCACGAAGACGATGTGACTGGCGTACGGGCTGGCCATCGCCTGTTCGACCTGGGTCTTCATGTACCCCTGGTACTGCGCGTAGCTGGTCCGTTCGTAGACCGTGCGGTACACGTCGGTCATGTAGATCATGACGTCCCTGCCGCCGCTGTCCACGAACGGCTTCGCTATTTCCAGGGCGTCCGAGCCGGGGTGCTGCTGACCGTCCTGGTACTTGGTGTTGGTGGTCGTCAGCCCCATGCCCTCGATGAGGTTGTTCGTCGGAACGTCCGGTCCGTACAGGCCGTACAGCGCCCCGGAGGCGCCGCCGCGGAACGCCCCGGTGGAGTTGCCGAGGTCGACGGTGAGGGTGGGGCCGGCGGCGGAGGCCGGTGTCGCCGTCACGGCGGTGACGCCGGCGACGAGGGTCAGCGGAAGCAGCGTCGTCGCGACGCCGCGGAGAAGGCGTCTCGCGGCCGAGCGTCTTTGCCCGATTGCTGGCATGTGCTTACGTCCCTTCGGATGGGGTTGTTGTCGCTGTGCTGCCGGCCCCCGTGCCGGACGTGTGGGTGGGTCGTCGCTCGCGGTTCAGGCGACGGTGGTGGCGGTGTCCGCGCGCCGCTGGTGGTCGCGGGCGAGGAGGAGGTAGCTGCTGGCGGTCCAGGTGTAGGCGCGGTCCCGCAGGCCGGTGCCGGTGACGGCGTCGAAGTTCTCGGCGAAACCGTGGGTTTCGCACAGGGCGCGGAAACGGGCGCTGATGTCGTCGGCCAGCCGGTGGTGGCCGGCCCGGCGCAGGCCGTCCTCGATGAGGACGGTGGCGGGTGCCCAGATCGGACCGCGCCAGTAACCGTCGGACAAGTAGTGCGGTGACGTGGGCAGTTCGGTGGCCAGTCCGTACGCGGTCAGGTGGCTCTCGACCCGGGCGGCCAGGGCCTTTCCCACGTGCTCGGGGAGGTGCTCGCCCAGGGCCACCGGCATCAGGTCCAGGAGGCTTGAGCTTGCCCAGGTCGCGGTGCTGTCGGCGCCGCGCGTCTCGAACCGTTCACCGCTCCACAGCTCGTCGAGCATCGCGGCCTGGGTGGCCTCGGCGGTTTGGGCCCACCGGTGGGCGTCGTCCGGCTGGTCCAACTCATTGGCCAGGACGGCCAGTTCCCGGAGCTGGAGGACGAGGAAGGCAGCCAGGTCGGCGGTGACGACGACGCGCTCCGGGTCGAAGGTGGTGGCGTTGTCCCAGCCGCTGTCGTTGCCGTGCTGGTAGTGCGGCAGGGAAGCGCCGGGGGCGCGCCGGGCGGTGAGCCAGAAGTCCGTCCACCGTGCCAACCTGCCGTAGATCTCGACGAGGTCCTTCCGGCTGAGGGGTTCGGGCAGCAGTCTGCGCAGGTGGGACAAGGCCCAGCCGTGGATGGGCGGTTTGACGAAGTTGTACAGGACCTCGGAGTGGGCCACGGAGTCGGGCAGAGCGCCGGTCTCGTCCTGGTGGTCGAAGGGCAGGGAGAACTGGTCCCAGGCCAGCTGCGGGTTTCCCGGCGCCAGGGCGAGGGCGTTGAAGCAGTGGTCCCAGCTCCAGACCTTGTCCATCCAGTGCTTGGACATCAGCACGGCGGGGCGGGTGACCAGGCCGGCCGGGCGGACGGTCGCCGACCAGACGACGTAGGCGGCGAGTTCGACGGCCGGGGTGTCGGACGAGCGCCAGGGGGCTACGGCGTCGACGAACTCGGCGAACGACTGGCGTGCGGCCTCCATGACCTCGCCGAACGCCGCCGACGAGCGGTAGGGCTGGCGCGCACTGTCGATTTCCTCGATCGCGAGCTCCCACGATCCGTCGGCCCCGGCGGTGACCGCGAGACCACGGTCGCCGGCGCCCAGGGCCTGAGCACCGGACACCTCGGTGACCGTGCCGGACAGCACGGTGATCCGGTAGCGGCGGCCGGTCTCGTACGAGGTGAATATGTGCGCGTCGGCCACGGGGTCGCGATAGAAGTAGGTGCCGCTGAAGGGGGTCAGGCTCTGCGCCGCCGCGGTGACACGCAGCCCCAGCCGCTCGCCGCGCACGCGTACGGTGTCCGGCGTCTCGTACGCGAGGTCCAAGCGGCCGCGCTCGCCGAGCCAGCTGAGCAGGCCCGGGGCCGCCTCGACACGGGTCTCGGCGCGCTCGCCCGTGGCCGCGTCCTGGGGGACCAGGCGCAGGACGGCGTGCATGCCGTTCTGGTGCGAGACGAGGTGGAGGTCCTCGGAGCGTGTCTTCTCCGCCAGCACGGGAGAGAAACCGAACCAGGATCCGTGCGTGCTGAACGGGATGTCGTGGACGGAGAACTGTGGGCCGGATCGGGCGGCGGTCATGTGGTGCAACTCGTTTCTTGGGCAGGAGAGTTCGGGGGTCTGCCGTCGGCCGGCGGGGCAGTGGTCAGTCCTTGACGGCACCGGCGGTCACGCCGGCGGCGACGTAGCGCTGGGCGAGGACGAGGATCACCGTGGCGGGCAGGGAGGCCACGACGGCGGTGGCCATGATGGCGTTCCACTGCTGGTTGTTGTTGCCGATGTAGTGGTAGATGCCGAGCGTGATGGGTTCATGGGCGCCGCCGTTGGCGAGGGTGCTGGCGAAGATGAAGTCGGACCAGGACCACAGGAACGCGAACAGCGAGACCGTGACGACCGAGTTGCGGCTCATCGGCAGGACGATCGACCAGAAGGTGCGCAGGGCCCTTGCTCCGTCCATCTGCGCGGCCTGGATCAGCTCGCCCGGGATGCCGGACATGAACGCGGTGAAGATCAGGACCGCGAAGGGGACGGCGAGGGTGGAGTCGGCGACGATCAGTCCGGGGACGGACTGGAGCAGGCCGAGCTGGAGGTAGATGGTGTAGAAGCCCATCGCCATGATGATGCCGGGGACCATCTGGGCGACCAGGAGGAGAAAGCTGAGTACGCCTCCTCCGCGTGGGCGGAGCTTCGCCAGCGCGTAGCCGGCGGGCGCGGCCACGGCCACGGTCAGTACGACGGTGCCGAGGCCGATGACCAGGCTGGTGCCGAGGTAGGGCAACTGCTGATCGAAGACGGCGCGGTAGCCCTCCAGCGTGCCGTGGACGGGGAACAGGTCGGGCGGGCTCTTGCGCATGTCCTGGTCGCGGGTGAAGGACACGTTGATCATCCAGTACACCGGGAAGAGCATGGCCGCGGTCAGCAGGACGCCGACGGTCGTCTTGACCCATGTGCGGTTGCGGTGCCCTGGGGTGCTGAGGGCGATTCCTGTCATGACAGCGCCTGCTTTCGCTGGACTTTCAGGTAGATCAGGCCGAAGACCAGGGCGGCGACGACGAGCAGGTTGCCGACGGCCGCGCCGGGGCCGAAGGCGGGCAGCAGGTTGCCGAAGCCGAGCTGGTACGACCAGGTGGCGAAGGTGGTGGACGAGTCCGCCGGGCCGCCCTTGGTCATGATCCAGATGATGTCGAAGACCTTGAGCGTGTAGACCAGGCCCAGCAGCAGGGTGATCGCGGAGACCGGGCGCAGCAGCGGGAAGGTGATGCTCCAGAAGCGGCGCCAGGCGTTCGCCCCGTCCAGGGCGGCGGCCTCGTACAGGCTGGTGGGGATGGACTGAAGGCCGCTGTACAGGACGACGAGGTTGAACGGGACGCCGATCCAGATGTTGGCGATGATCACCGAGGTCAGGGACCAGGAGGGTGAGGTCAGCCAGTTGACCGGGCCGACGCCGAAAGCGCCCAGCAGGGTGTTGATGATCCCGGAGTCGCTGTTGAGCATCCAGGACCAGGTGGACGCCGACACGATCAGCGGCAGCAGCCACGGGACGAGGAACAGGGCGCGCAGGGTGGCGGAGAGCCGGAAGTTCTGGTGGAAGAAGACCGCGAGGGCCAGCCCGATGGCGTACTGGAAGACCAGACAGACGGCGGTGAACACCACGGTGTGCAGCAGGGCCGGGGCGAAGGTCGGGTCGTCGAAGATCTTGCGGTAGTTGGCCAGTCCCGTGAACGGCGCGTCGCCCTGGACGAAGGAGCGGACGGTGTAGTTGCGCAGGCTCAGGTCGAGGTTGCGGTAGAGCGGATAGGCGTAGAAGAGAGCGAGGTAGAGGGTGACCGGGGCGAGGAAGGCCCAGGCTGCCCTCCCCCAGGCTCCGCCCGGGGGGACCCCCGGCTGGGAGGTCGGACGGCGCCGGGCTCGTGCGCGGGCCGGGGACGGGGCGGCGGTGGCCGCCCCGTTCCGGCTCCGCACCGACCGGCGTTTGGGCACCTGTGTCATGGGTTTCATCGGCTGGCCGGAGTCCTCGACTACTTGACGGCGGACTGTGCCGAGCCGAGGGCGTCCTTCGGTGACGCCGACCCGCTGAGGGCGGACTGGACGGCCTTCCACAACTGCTCGGATATCTTGGGGTACTTGGTGCCCAGGTCGTCACTGGTGCGGCCCTTGGCGGCCTTGACCGCGTCCACCCACGGCTTCAGCTTGGCGTTCGCGGTCACCTGCTGGTCCTGGACCTCAGTGGTGGGGGCCACGTAGGACAGCGTCGTGTCCGTCTGGAGCAGGTTCTGGCTGTTGGTCAGGCAGGACACGAGCTTCTGGGAGGTGGCGTAGCGGCCGGTGTCCTGCTGGACCGGCATCGTGACGAACTCACCGCCCGTCGGGGCCTCCGCGGCTCCTCCCGTGGCGGCGGGGACGGGGATGACCCCGTAGTCGAAGCCCGCCTTGTCGGCGTTGGCGAGCTGCCAGGTGCCGTTCTCCGCGAACGCGTAGTCGCCGCCGGCGAACTCCTGCCAGCTGGTCGTCTGGGTGTTGTTGATCACCGAGTTGGGGGCGTAGCCCTTGTCCAGCCAGCCCTTCCAGAGCGACAGCGCGGAGGTCGCCTGGGCGGAGTCGAGCGCGGTCAGCTTGGCGCCGGAGCCCCAGAACCAGGGCAGGAACTGGAAGCTGCCCTCCTCGGTACCGATCGCGGAGAAGGTGATGCCCTTCTTGCCCGCCGCCTTGACCTTCGCCAGCGCCGCCGTCAGGGACGTCCAGTCCTTGACCGAGGAGATGTCCACCCCTGCCGCCTTGAGGACCTTCTTGTTGTAGTAGAGGGCGAGGGTGTTGGCGCCGATGGGCGTGCCGTAGGTCTTCCCGCCCGACTGACCTGCCGCGAGCAGGTTCGGGCTCACCTTCGACGTGTCCAGCTTGTTGTCGTCGGTGGTGGTCAGCACGCCCGCCTCGGCCAGCGTGGAGACCACCGGATTGTCGACGATGAGGATGTCCGAGGAGTTGCCCTGCTGTGCGGCCAGCAGCGCCTTGTTCGTCAGGTCGCTGGTGTCGAACGCGGTCCGCTTGATCTTCACGCCGGCCTCGGTACCGCAGCCGTCCAGCAGCTTCGTCCACTCCGAGCCCTTGCTGAACTGCGGGTACGGGTCCCAGATCGTGTACGTCTTGCTGTCCGCGCCCTTCGTGGACGTACCGCTCGCGCCGGAGGAGCACGCGGTGGCGCCGGTGGTGACGGCGACGACGGTCAGGACGGCGGCGGTGAGACGCCTTCTGCTGGTTCGCTTCATTGCGGTTCCTCATGAGTGCGCGGCACGGGTGTGCCCTGGAATCGGCACGGCTGTGCCCTGGGAGTCGGCACAGGTGTGCCCTGGAGGGTGTCGGGGACTGCTGGGCTCGGGACGGTGAGTCCCGCCATCGCCCGGTATTTCGTGCGGAGTGCGGGGGGATGGGAAGGGCGCTCAGGGGTGCGCGGGGGCACCGAGGTCGGTGGCGGCGCCGGCGGGCCCGGGGCCGGGGGGAGCGGTGCTGGCTCGCAGCGAGATCGGCGGCGCGAGCAGGTGGTGGCGGGCGGGCGCGGCGGGATGGTTCAGCCGCTCCACGAGCAGTTCCACAGCGAGGCGGCCCATCTGTTCCGCCGGCACGTCCGCCGCGGTGAGCTGCGGGGTCACCGTCTCCGCCCACCTGCCGGCCACCACTCCGGTGACGGAGAAGTCGTGGGGCACCCGGCGGCCGGCCTGAGCCAGCCCCCGGTAAATGCCGCCCAGTGCGGCCTCGTTCAGCGTGACCAGGGCCGTGGTGGCCGGGTCGTCGTGCAGGATCTGCTCCAGGCACGCCTGGCCCGAGGCGGCGTCGTCCCCGCAGCAGTACGTCCGGACGGTCAGCCCGCGTTCCGCCGCGGCCTTGGTGAAACCGTCCAGACCGCGGTGCGCGGACTCGTACCCGGCCCGCAGCAGCGGCTCGGGACGGTTGACGAGGGCGACCCGACGGTGACCGAGGTCGGCCAGGTGATGTACGCAGGCCGCCGCCAGCACCGTGTGATCCAGGCCCACCCACCAGCTGCCCTGCGGATTCGCGGTGCGGCCGATGGCGACGGAGGGGAATCCCACCTCGGTGAGGTGGTCGAGCCGGTCGTCCTGAAGACGCATCTCCATGAGGATCGCGCCGTCGACCCGCCGCTCGCCCAGCAGCCGCTGGAACGAACGGTCGCTGTCCGCGCCGCTCGGTGAGAGCAGCACATCGTAGTCGTGGGCTGCGGCGGCCTCGGTGACGCTGCCGATGAAGTCCAGCTGCATGCCGGTGTAGTGGTTCCCGGCGGGCGGGAAGACCAGACCGATGGTGTTGGTCCGGCCGTTGGCCAAGGCCCGGGCACTCGCGTTGGGCTGGTAGCCCAGTTCGTCGATGACGCGCTGGATCTTGCGGCGGGTGTCCTCGGACACGGGGCGCTTGCCGCTCAGGGCGTACGACACGGTGCTCCGCGAGACACCGGCCCTCTTGGCAATCTCACCGATGTTCACGGGGACTCCTCGCCGAAGACAGTCGAACCGGTTCGGTTCTTCAGGCGGACCGAGTCGACTGGATTTCGACCGTCGAACCGGTTCGCGTGAAGTGAAGGTAGGAGCAACTCGGGCGGGTGTCAACGCCTCGTGGTCGTTTTCTCGTAACGACGCGGAAACGTCGCCACCCAGGGATGTGTGTCCGTATTGCCTTGTTAAGCACCCGCTTATCGCTGCTTCCGGAGCGGATGCGAGGGTCAGCGCACCGAGTCGGCGCCCGCAACGATCGGCCGCGCTCGCCCCAGTGACCCGTGTCGAGACCGTTGCTGGCCAGATTCGCCGGTGCTACGTTTCGTCGAACCGGTTCGATGAATTCGGGCGGCAGAGCCCGACTCCGTAGGAGACGACAACGACGTGCGTCGGGGGTGACGTTCAATGAGCTTGCGCCAACTTGAAGTCGCAGATCGAAGGACCGGCGGGACCCGTTCTCGGGATGCTCACGCTGGTCGTCGGCGACTGTCTGCTTCGGCGGCTGGTCGACGAGTGACTCCCGAACGCGTGCCGAATTTGGCATCCACGCGAGACGGCACGCGTCCCCGAAGCGACCGTGTATCAGTTCGTGCCGACTACGACGCTCACACGATCGTGGCTGAGAGGAGGCTCTGTCGTAGAGCGCGCGTACCCGCTGCCCCGGTCACTGGAAAACCGCCTTGCCCACTACATCTCTTGAAACGCTAACGCTCAGTAGGTGCGTACGGCGTCCGAGATCGGCTTGGCGCCGCCGTGCGCGGTGAGGCCTCCGTCCACGGGGATCTCGGCGCCGGTGATGAAGGACGACTCGTCGGAGAGGAGGAAGGCGACGAGGGGGGTGATGTCGTCGACGGTTCCGGTGCGTCCGAGAGGTGTTCCTGCGAGGTTGGCCTCGCGGAAGGCGGGCGCGGCGGAAGAGGTCATCTCGGTCTCGATGTAGCCGGGGTGGATGGTGTTCACGCGGATGCCGCGTGGGCCGAGTTCCATGGCGGCGGTGGCCGACAGGCCGCGCAAGGCCCACTTGCTGGCGGTGTAGGCGACCGGGTAGTGGGCGGTCAGCGCCGCCGAGGAGCCGACGTTCACGACGGATGCCCCGGGGCGCATCAGCGGAGTGAGGTGCTGGATGCCAAGGAGGGGGCCTGTCACGTTGACCGCGTGGACACGGGCCATGTCCTCGGGGCGTACGGTGTCGAGGCGGGCGCGCCAGGTGATGCCCGCGTTGTTGACCAGGCCGTGTACCTGTCCGTACGTCTCACCTAGTTCGGCGGCGAGTTCGGCCCAGTCCTTCTCGCTGGTGACGTCGAGCCGGCGGCAGCCCGGGGCTTCGGCCACGTCGGTGGCGATGACCTGGGCACCCTCGCGGGTGAGGGCCTCGGCCTCGGCGGCGCCCTGGCCGCGGGCGGCGCCGGTGACCACGACGACCTTGCCGAGAAGCCTCTCCTGGTGCCGGGTCACGGCCGCTCCCGGGAGCGGCGTCGGCCGGTCGGCAGGGGCACCGGGGTGGCCCCGGCGACGACCGTGTTGGAGACGCTGCCGATGCCCTCGACGGTGAGGGTGACCGTGTCGCCGGGCTTGAGCGGGGGCGGGTCCTGCTCGCCGCGTACGCCCCACAGTTCGGCGAGGCAGCCGCCGTTGCCGCAGGTGCCGGAGCCGAGGACGTCGCCGGGACGGACGAGGGTGCCCCGCGAGGCGTAGGCGACCATCTCCTCGAAGGTCCAGCTCATGTTGGACAGAAGGTCCGTGCCGACGGTCTGGCCGTTGATGGACGCGGTGAGGGCGAGCCGCAGGAATCCGTCCTCGTCCCGGTACTTGTCCAGTTCGTCAGCCGTGACGAGGTACGGGCCCAGTGTGGTGGCGGTGTCCTTCCCCTTGCAGGGGCCGAGGCCCACCTTCATCTCTGCGGATTGCAGATCGCGTGCCGACCAGTCGTTGAGGATCGTGTACCCGACGATGTGGTCGCGGGCCTGCTCGGGTGTGAGGTCGCGGCCCTCGGTGCCGATCACGGCGGCCACTTCGAGTTCGAAGTCGAGCGCGGTCGAGCCGGGCGGCACGGGGATGTCGTCGTGCGGGCCGCACACCGCGTAGGGGTTGGTGAAGTAGAAGGTGGGGGCCGCGTACCACTGCTCGGGCACACCTGCGGCCCCGTCCACCGACCGTCGTACGCCCTCGACATGCTCCTCGAAGGTGACGAAGTCCCGCACGGTGGGCGGCTGGAGCGGGGGCAGCAGCCGTACCTCGGAGACGTGGGGGCCGGCGGGTGTGTCGAGCGTGGCGGAGCCCGCCTCCAGCAGCTCGGGTAGGCCGCCGCCCTGGGCGAGCAGACCGGTCAGGGAATCGACACCCGGGAGGGGGTAGAGGGTGCCGTCCTCCTCGACGACGGCCACCTGGAGTCTGTTGCGGTACTCGTACGCGGCGAAACGCATGAAGGTTCCCTGTCGGCGTGAGGGATGGGCGTGAAGGCCGGGGGCGCGGCGAGGGAGTCAGGGCGGTGACAGGGCCACCGCGCCCCCGGGGACTGAGGGCTTCGCCGGTCAGACCGGCGGGGCGACGAACACGCCGCGGTCGACGTCGTTGAAGGATTCCTTGGTGACCAGCTCGTTCATGGGGTTCGCGGTGCCCCACTGGTCGGTGACCTCGGGCTGGGAGAAGTCGTAGACGTGCGGGTGCCAGGTGTCCTCGTCCAGCAGCTCCAACTCCGTCGAGTACTCGACGGTGTTGCCGTGCGGGTCGAGGAAGTAGGTGAAGGTGTTGTTGCCGGCCATGTGCCGGCCGGGCCCCCAGATCTTCTTGAAGCCGGCGCGCATCACACGCCCGGAGCCGCGCATGTACTCGTCGATGCCGCGCATCTCGAAGGAGATGTGGTGCAGCGAGGTGTGCGGTCCCTTGGCGATGGCCATGGAATGGTGCTGGTTGCTGATCCGCATGAAGTGCATGACGTCGCCGATGTGCGGGTGGCCGAGGGTGTCGGACAGCCGGAATCCGAGGTGCTCCTCGTACCAGGCCCTGGTCTTGTCCAGGTCCGGGGAGTTGAGGACGACGTGCGACAGCTTGACCGGGATCGACTCCTTCTCCTCGATCTTGCGGTGCTGCCGTACCTCGACATCGGCGGAGACCTCGATGGTCCGTCCGTCGACGTCGAAGAAGCGGAAGCCGTAACCACCGCCAGGCGTCTCCACCTTGCCCGGCTGGGAGACCAACTGGACACCACCCGCGAGGAGTTGCTCGGCCAGTGTGTCGACGTCGGCGGCGCTCGCGGCGCCGTAGGAGACGAGGTCGAGGCGCTTCTCGTCGGCCTTGCGCAGCCGGACGACGTACTGCTCGGGACTGCCCTCGGCGGCGAGGAAGGAGATGCCGGAGTCCTCGGCGACCTTGGTCAGGCCCCAGGTGCCGGCGTAGAAGTCGAGCTGCTTGTCGTAGTCGGGCACGGCGAGGTCGACGTGCCGCAGGTGGGTGAGCAAGCGGTGGGACATGTGGGGGGCCTCCTCAGGCGAGGTCGAGAAGCGCGGCGGCGTTCGCGCCGCGTATGGCGTGGAAGTCGGGGTCGGGCAGCCGGGCGGCGCGCAGAGCGGCGACGGGGTCCTCGGTGCCCATGTCGAAGGCGTAGTCGGAGCCCAGCAGGACACGGTCCGCACCGGCCACCCGCACGAGCTCCCGCAGGACGTGCGGGTCGTGGACGAGGGAGTCGAAGTACAGGCGCTTGAGATAGCTGCTGGGCAGATGAGCGCAGCCGGTGCCCGCGTCGGAGCGGGCGGACCACGCGTGGTCGGAGCGGCCGATGTGGGTGGGCAGGTAGCCACCGCCGTGGGCGGCGATCAGCTTCAGGCCGGGGTGCCGGTCCAGCACACCGGAGAAGATCAGGTGCGACAGCGCGACCGCGTTCTCCACCGGCTGGCCCACGGTGTTGGACAGGTACCACTGGTCGAGGCGCTCGTCGAGCGTGCAGCCGAAGGGGTGCAGGAAGACGATCGCGCCTGTCTGCGAAGCGCGGGTCCACAAGGGTTCGTACGCCGGGTCGGACAGTTCGCGGCCGGGGGCGTGGCTGGAGATCTCGACACCCGACAGGCCCTGTTCCAGGGCGTGTTCGAGGGCGCGTACGGCCTGCTCGGGGTGTTGCAGGGGGACGAGGCCGAGCCCGTGCAGCCGTCCGGGGGCCTGGGCGCAGTGTGCTGCCGTCGCCTCGTTGGCGAGCCGGAAGACCTTCTCGGCGGTCTCCTCGTCCGCCCAGTAGTGGTAGTGCGAGGGGGAAGGGCTGACCAACTGCACGTCCACGCCCTGGGCGTCCATCGCGGACAGCCGCGCGGAGACGTCGGTCATCCTCGGGGCGCGCTCGCGGACCATGGGGCCGCTGACGGCGAGGGCCGCTGGCCCGTTGCGGCGGACGTCGAGGGCCCGGGCCTCGGCCAGTCCCGGCAGGCCCGCCACCAGGGCGTCGACCTCGGGCAGCAGGACGTGCGCGTGCACGTCCACGGTGGGTGTGCTCACGGCAGTTCCTTCAGGAGGTTCATGATGCGGGCGATGAGCCCGGGGACGTCGGCGTCACGCACGCCGTCGAGTTGCCACTGGCCGATCTGCACGGACGCCTCGACGACGGCCCGCACCCGGGGGATGCGGCGTTCGTGGAAGCTCTGGAGCAGTTCGCTGTCCCAGTCCCGTCCGCTGGTGAGCAGTTCGGCGAGGACCAGGGCGTCCTCCAGGGACTGGGCCGCGCCCTGGGCGATGGTGGGCGGGCAGCAGTGGACGGCGTCCCCGATCAGCACGACGCGGCCCCGGTGCCAGGACCCCTCCACCAGCAGCCGGTTGAACCAGGTGTAGTTGACCTTCGACGGGTCGGTGATGTGCCGGGTGATCTCCGGCCAGGCTCCGCCGTAGGCCTGCGCGAGGCGGCGCATCTCGTCGGCGTAGGAGGCCGTGTCGATGGAGGCGCGGTCGCGGCACTTCTCGGCGAGGAAGGCGTAGATGGTGGTCTCGCTGGTGGGGGTGTAGCCGGCGATGTAGGCCGGGCCGCCGTAGGCGAGGTCGCTGCGCTGCACGCTCTGAGGGCGGGGGGCGGCGATGCGCCAGATGGCCATACCGGTCGGCTCGGGCCTGTCGGTGATGCCGATCGCGGCGCGGGTGGCGGAGTTGAGGCCGTCGGCCCCTATGACCAGGTCGTAGTGGCCTTCGGTGCCGTCGCTGAAGAGGACGAAGACTCCGTCGGCGTCCTGTTTCAGGGTCTCGGCGGTCGTGCCCAGGCGGACCGTGGCGCCGCTGGCGCGGACCGCGTCGATGAGGATCTGCTGGAGCTGGGGGCGCTGCATGCCGAGGGTGGCGGGCAGGTCGTCGCCGCCGGTCTTGATGTCCTCGGCGACATGCAGCACGGTGCCGTCTGGGGTGGTGATGCCCAGCGTGCCGAAGGCGAAGCCGGAAGCCCTCACCTGCTCCCAGACGCCCAGTCCGCGCAGCACGCGCAGGGCGTTGCCCTGGAGGGTGATGCCGGAGCCGGTGGTGGCGTTCCAGTCGGGCTTGGCCTCGATGAGGTCGACGGTGATGCCGGCTCGGCGCAGCAGAACGGTCACGGCGTTGCCGGAGGCGCCTCCGCCGATGACGAGCACTCTTGGTGTCGGGCTGTCTGCCATGTCGGGATCCTCCCGAGATCGGGCCGCGCGGCTTCGGGCGGCAGGGTGCGGCTCGCCCGCCTGGAGAGCGGGCTGGTGTTGTGGTGCATCACCCGTGGGCGGGTGGAGCGGGTGGGGGCCGGATGCGCGGCTGCTGTCCGGGGAGTACGCATCCGGCCCGGCTCTGCGTGCTACTTGACGGCGACAGGGTTGACGGGGGAGCCGACGGCTCCGGTGATGGGCAGGGGGGCTGCGGTGAGCCAGAACTCGTACACGCCGTCACTCGCGCAGTCGGCGGCGAGGGCGTCGGGGTCCCACATCTCGCCGATCAGCAGGCCGATGTTGGGGATGGCGACCTGGTGCAGGGGCTGGAAGGCGTGGTCGAACTCGTTCGGCCGTACCTCGAACCCCCAGGTGTCGGTGGCGATGGCGGCGATCTCGCTCGCGTGCAGCCAGCCGGCGGTGGTGAAGGACAGGCCGGGGGAGTCTCCGCCCGCGTAGTCGCCCCAGCCCTCACGGCGGGCGCGTGTGAGCCGCCCGGTCCGTACGACGACGATGTCCCCGCGGCCGACGGCCACGCCGTGCGCCGCGGCCGTCGCGGTCAGGTGCTCCTCGGTGATCGCGAAGCCGTCGGGGAGTTCTCCGTGTTCGTCGCCGATCACCCGGCCGACGTCGAGGAGCACTCCGCGTCCGGCGACGTGCGGCGCCATGTGCTCGATGCCGGTGACGAGATCGCCGTCGGAGGTGACGACCTTCTCGGCCTTGCGCCCGTTCCACGCGTTGCCGTGGTCGAAGATGTGCCCGAGCCCGTCCCACTGCGTGGAGCACTGGAGCGGCATCGCGATCACGTCGTCGGCGCCGCCGATGCCGTGCGGGAAGCCCTGGTTGCCGAGGGCCGCGTCGGTGCCGGTGTCCAGCATGGTGTGCACCGGGTTGGTGCGCCGGCGCCAGCCCTTCTGCGGGCCGTCCATGTCGAAAGCCTGCGAGAGCGAGTGGCTCACGCCCCGGCGCACCAGGGCCGCGCCCTCGCGCCGCTTCGCCTCGTCCAGGAAGTTGAGCGTGCCGAGGACGTCGTCCTGACCCCAGCGGCCCCAGTTGGAGTACTTCTTGGCGGCCTCGGCGATCGCGCCCTCGGGATCCGTCCGGTCGATCATGCGTCCGCCTCCTCGGCGACACAGCGGGTGCGCTGAACGCCCAGCCCCGTGATCGAGCCCTCCATGACGTCGCCGTCGCGCAGCAGCCGTCCCCAGTGGATACCGTTTCCGGCCGGGGAGCCCGTGAGCACCAGGTCTCCCGGCAGCAGCCGGGCGGTCTGCGAGATGTACGACACCAGGCGGGCGACGCCGAAGAGCATGTCCTTGGTCGACTCGTCCTGCATGGTCCGGCCGTTGAGCTTCAGCGTCACCCGGAGCTCACCGGGGTCCGCGATCGATCCGGCGGGGACGATCCACGGGCCGAGCGGCGTGAAGCCAGGGGCGTTCTTGCAGCGCAGCCAGTCCGTGCCGATGGCCTTCATGTCCCGGCGGAAGACGGTGGCGCGGTCGGTGAGGTCGTTGGCGATCGTGTACCCGGCGACGTACTCCAGTGCGTCCTCGACGGAGACCCGGTGGGCAGGCTTGGCGATGACGGCCGCCAGCTCCAGCTCCCAGTCCGGCTGCTCGGCCCAGGCGGGCAGGACTACGTCGTCGTAGGGGCCGGCGATGGTGCTGGGCAGGCCGATGAACACGTACGGCAGGTCCTCCGCGGCCCGCCGGTCCATCACTGCGGCGATCTCCGCGCGTGCCTCCTCGGCCGAGCGCGGGTCGTCGGGGGAGCGGTGGGCGACCTCCAGGTCGATCACGTGCTGCCGGTAGTTGGCGCCGGACTGGAAGATCTGGCGGGGCTCGACCGGGGCATGCACGCTCAGGCCGTCGAGTGGCTGCCACTCCAGGGCGTCCTCGCCCGCCAGGACGTGCAGAACGGGAAGGATCTCCTCCCACCGTTCCAGCACGGTCCGCACATCGGCCGGACTCCAGGCCAGAACCTGGCTCAGGTCGAGCACCCGGTCCCGGACCACCAGGCCGGGAAACAGCCGCCCGTCAGGCGCGGAGAGCGTGCCGAGTGCGAACGGGCCGACAGGTTGCGCGAGCGTTGCCATGAGATTTCCTCCCGCTGAGTTGCGGTCTACTGTGACCGTCATGCGCAGATCGCGGAAATGAATCCTGTGGATGATGCAAATCCACGTGACAAATACCCTTGACCTCCAGGTGGTGCCCGGTGAACCTGTCCCGTCTCGACCTCAATCTGGTCGTCGCCCTGCGCGCCCTTCTGGAGGAACGCAACGTCACGCGGGCGGGTGAGCGCATCGGGCTCAGCCAGCCGGCGATGAGCGCGGCGCTGTCCCGGCTGCGACGCCATTTCGACGACGAGCTGCTCGCCCGGACCGGCAACTCCTACGAGCTGACCCCCCTCGGCGTGGCCCTGCGCGACCGCAGCGCGACCGCGTGCGACCTGCTGGAACGGGTCTTCACCAGCCAGGCCGACTTCGATCCGACAGCCGAGACCCGCGAGTTCACCCTGCTCGCATCGGACTACGGCGCGGCCGTGTTCGGGGCTGCCCTGGCCCGCGCCCTGCACCGCGAGGCACCCGGGATCCGGCTCGCCTTCCAGCACCCGGCGCCTTCCGTCGTGGAGAACACGGCGACCGTGCTGAGCACCGTCGACGGGCTGCTGATGCCCCACGGCGTGATCGACGGTCTGCCGGCGGTCGACCTGTTCAGCGACCGGTGGTTGTGCCTGGTCGCCGACGACCACCCCGAGGTCCGGGACGAGGTCACACTCGACCATCTGGCCCGGCTGCCCTGGGCCGTCTACCAGCGCCCCTACGACGCCCCGGCGGCACGCCAGCTCAGCATGATCGGGATCAGCCCCCGGGTCGAGGTGTCCGTGCAGACCTTCCAGCTGCTGCCGCACATGGTCGAGGGAACCCGCCGGGTCGCGATGATCCAGGAGCGGCTCGCCCGCCGGGCTGTCCGTGCCGCGGCGGTGCGTGTCCTGCCCTGCCCGTTCGAGGCCGTACCGGTGCAGGAGGCGATGTGGTGGCACCCCGTGCACGCACAGGACGCAGCCCACATCTGGCTGCGGCAGAAGGCGGCGGAGGTGGGGGCGACGTTGACAGCCGAGGGTGACGGCCTCAACGGGCTCGGGGAGGCTTCGTAGGGCGCTGCGCCGAGCTGACACGACGGGCTGGGGGGGGGGTTCGCAGACCGCTGCGCCGCGCTGGCACGACAGGCTCGGGGCGCCTCGCATGCCGCTGCGCCGCGCTGACACGACGAGGCCGTGATGTGCCGCCGCGACCTCGCGGTGGCACATCACGGCAGTTCGAACCGATCGCGCGTCCGTCAGATCGTCAGACCGCCTGCTTCGGAAGCGGCCGGTCGACGGCACCGCCGCGGTGGCGGGCCACATAGAGGCCGGCGGACACGAGACCGGTGGCCAGCCCGAGCACACCCACCGCGCCGGCGAGCGTGCCGACCGCCGACTCCCCGGCCAGCAGCACGAGCGGGCAGACGAACTCGCCGCCGAAGAAGGCCGCCGTCCACAGCCCCGTTCCCCTGCCGCGGTCCTCGAAGGCCAGCCGGGACATGGCGCTGGTGAGGAGGGCGGGCAGCAGCATGCCCGTGCCCACGCAGTTGATCACGCCCCCGACGACCAGCAGCGGCGCGTTGCCGGCCAGGAACATCACCCCGAAGCCGACCGCGCAGAGCCCGAGGACAGCGGGCAACATCGGGGCGGGGGCGCGCTTCAGCCGGGCGAAAGTGATGGCTCCGCCCACGGTGGCGGCGCTCGAGACCGCGGTGGCCAGGCCGATGACACCGGAGTTCTTCACCCCGAGGTCGTCGAGCAGATACGACATCTCGACCGGGACGGTGTAGAAGACCATGGCCCCGAAGAAGGTGAGGCCGCAGATGCCCCGCAACTGCCGCCACGGGAAGCTGCGCCGGACCTCCACCTCTGCGGGGAGCTCGTCGACGGCGGCGCGGGACGCCGGGTGGGGCAGAGCGGTCGCCATCAGCGGGGCGAGCACCAGGCTCACGGCGTACACCCAGAAGGGCACCCGCCAGCCCGCCGACCCGGCGGCACCGCCGATCACGAAGAAGACGGTGGCCGACGCGGAAGCGCACATGGTCTGTAGGGCAAGGTACTTCACCCGCTGTGCGCCGCTGTAGTAGTCGCCGATCAGCGTGGTGCAGCACGTCATGATGGCGGCTTCGGCGATGCCGACCAGGGCACGGCTGGCGACGATGGCGCCGAGGGAGTCCAGATAGAGCGGGGCCGTACCGAACACGGCGTACAGCAGAGTCGTCACGATCAGCAGGCGTTTGCGGCCCAGCCGGTCGACGATCACTCCGGCGAAGGGCGCCAGCAGTGCCAGCGCCAGCGCCGGAACGGTCAGCGCCAACGGCACCAGCGCCTTGGCACCCGGCGTCGACTCGAAATGGTCCTGCATCTTCGGCAGCACCGGGGCGATCAGCACCGCCCCGAGGATCGGCAGGCAACTGCCCGCCATCAGCAGGGTCACGCGCAGCAGATGGGCCGGTCCGGAGGCAGCGACGGGCGGCGACGCCACATCGTCGACCGCGGTCGACGATGTCGCGGACGGCGGGACGGAACCAGGCATGGCTACTCCAGGGGACGGCGTACGGAAGCGGACACGGCCTCGGGGGCACCGACGGCGCACGGCATGTGGGGGAGTGGCCGCAGGGTCGGCCACTGATCCGGACAGCGGCGTACGAGTACGTGCGGGTCGGGACGACTATGGGTCGCCCGCGGCGCTCCTGCCATCCCCTGAGCGATCCGAATCCCGTATTCGGGCCATTCACACGGTGGATGACCATGGGACGGCGCTGTTCAGTGGATGCGCGAGAGGGGTATCAGGGTGAGCGTTACCTGCTGGGCGGAGCGGCCGCAGGCCATGTGGCTTGCCGACCGCGCGCTGAACCTCGGCCGAGAGAGCGAGGTAGAGCTGTTTGTACGCGAGCAGGGAAGTTCCCTGGGCGCAGTGCGCGGTGAGGAAGCGGCGGTTGTGCAGCAGCAGGTGCATGTCGGCCGGGTTCGCGGCAGTCGGCCGGTTTCGCGGCACTGGTCCGGGCGCTCCAGTGGTGGAGCGCCCGGACCAGCGGGTGGGCGGGGTCGGCGCACCTGCGCGACACGGCCGCGTGAGAACCCTGCGGTGGCCGGTCAGGTCAGCAGGGTCACCGAGTAGTCGAAGGTGGTGCCGGTGACGGTGTACGTGGCCGTCTGACCGTTGTCGCAGTAGGAGACGTAAGAGCTGCCGAACTCCTTGGTTCCAGCGACCGCGTCGATGTAGGGGTGGACGTCGGTACCTTCCGGCCAGGAGGTGGTGGACAGGTCGATGACCCTGGTCTGGTTGATCGGGTATTCGTCGGTCGGGGCGGACTGCTCGCCGGTGCGGGCGGTGGCGGCCCAGGAAAGGACGAAGCCGGCGTTGTTGACGACGGCCACCTTCTGCACGCAGGGCTGGGCCTGTGCGGGGGCCGCCGCTGCGGTGACCGTGGGCAGGACGGCCATGGCCGTCGCGCTCGCCAGAATCGCGGCCGAGCGGCGGTGTAACCGGGTCCGGTTCATGATCGAAACTCCCTTCCGGCCGGGGCCTTCCCAGCCGGCGATTGCCGTGTTACCCGACGAGTCATCAGGAAACCTATGTGGCTGAGGAGTTGAGAGTGACCTATCGCTCAGAGGGGGACGTCGTTTGCTGTTCTTGATCCGCCTGTGTGGTCGTTGCGATTGGTCGCGGAGCAGCCCGGCGTTCGCAGCGCCGGTCGGGAGGCACGCCCGGTGCTAGGCGTAGTCAGAGAAGAGCCCAGCTCCTGCGCGAAAGACTCCCACTGGATGACGGTGTGCAGGTCGAACCGCGCATCGTTGACGCGTCACTTCGTGGGAACTTTCATTCCGAACAGTTTTTCCGCATTTCGGAACGCAATCTTCTCCTTGGCTTCGCGTGGCATTTCGACTCCCCGGAACCAGTCCGTTTGGGTTTTCAGTCGTCGGCGCCCGCGTCCAGCCCGGTGACCCGGTCGGAGACCTGGTCACGGGCGGTCAGCATCAGCACCGGCAAGTCGCGCCCCGCGGCCCGCAACCTCCGACAGGTCTCCACCCCCCCCCGAGGCGGGGCATCATCACGTCGAGGATCAGCAGATCCAGCGTGTCGCCGTCGGCCCCCACGACCCCGTCGAGCACGGCGAAACCGTTGGCGACGGTGCTCGTGTCATAACCCTCGACCTGGAGCACCCGCTCCAGCGACTCACGGATGGCCGCTTCATCATCCGCGATCATGATCCGCACGCAGGCCCGCCCCCCTTCCAGTCGTTGTTTTGCCGCTCATTGTCTTCGATCAACCTGAGGCGAGGCTTAGAGAGTTGCTGGGGATCGCGCTCCTATCGGCTCTGATTGGCCCTGACAAGGCTTCTGGACGTGGCGGCCCACTCGTCGACTTGCAGGTGAGTTGGTCGATTAGGGTCTGTTGCCAAAGTGCCGGTCACCGCCACTCGTTGACGGGCGCGACCAGCAGAGTCGCCTGGCGGCGGACCGCGAGCCGACCCGTACTCCCGTGCAGCCGGACCGGACGACGAGAGACACTGGCGCGGTGGATCAGCTTCAGGAGATCGTGGGATTGACCAGCGGCGTGCTGGGTGGGGATGCCATCGGCGCCTATCTTCACGGGTCTTCCGTGCTCGGTGGCCTCAGGCCGGCCAGCGACGTGGACGTGCTCATCGTCTCCCGGCGGTCGATGAACGAGGGTGAGCGACGAGCGCTCCTCGGTGGCCTGCTCGGGATCTCCGGCTCCCGTAACATGGTCCGCCCGGTCGAGCTCACCGTGGTCGTCCAGTCCGAGGTCCAGCCATGGCGATACCCTCCGACCTGCGACTTCCTGTACGGCGAATGGCTGCGCGCCGAGTATGAGGCCGGGGAGGTCCCCCAGCCGGAGCCGATGCCCGATCTGGCCCTGCTGATCACGATGGCGCTGACCGGAGACCACCCTCTCATCGGCCCGCGGCCGACACAGGTTCTCGACCGCGTCCCGCAACCCGACCTGGTCCGGGCAAGCGTGGCGGGCATCCCCGACCTGCTCGACAACCTGGAGGGCGACACCCGCAACGTCCTACTGACCCTTGCACGCATCTGGACCACGCTCGCCACCGGCCAGATCAGGTCGAAGGAAGCCGCCGCCGACTGGGCCCTCGCCCAACTCCCTCCCGAACATCGCCCCGTCCTCGAGCACGCCAGGAACCTCTATCTCAACTGCCGGTACTCCGAAGAGAGCTGGAGCGAGGCGTTTCGGGCGCAGCTGCGTCCGCACATGGACCGCGTGCTCGCCGAGATCGACCGATTGAGCCCACGGAGCCGAACACAGGACCCCGATTCCTGAGGCCCTGATCACTGAGAGTGTTGCGAAAGTCTCCGGGATCGTGCAGCCGATCCCGCGTCTTCGCAGCTAGGTCCTGGTAGCGCCGGAGCCGTACGCCTTGTCCGCACGGACCCTGTCCGGCTTGGTGCGCGGCCGACCCGGACCCGTGCGGGGCACCGGATGCCCTCCAGGACCGGCTGGAACTGCGGGCTGACGTGGCGCTGGCCAGCGGTGAAGAGCAGCGAAGGTGGCTTCTGTCCCTGCTTCACGGCCAGGGCTCGTGATGGTAGGTCCGGGCGACCGGTGAGTCCACGGTGATGTCCCACGTCATCAGGACTGCGCGTTGGCCTCTGCCTGCCAGCAGTAAACAGAGGAACCCCGGCCGACGCACGGCCGGGGTTCCCCGAGGTGGTGAGTGTTGGCCGGGCGGCTCAGCGCTGAAGGGTGAGGATGCCCGGCCGGTAGGGCAGGTTGTCGTAGGAGGTGTTCGGCGGTGTGTCGGGGGACTTGCCCTGGTAGAGGAATTGCAGGTTGCAGGGGTCGATGGTCATGGTCTGGTCGGGGTTGCTGCGGACCAGGTCGCCGTGGCTGATGTCGTTGGTCCAGGTGGCGCCGCTGTTGGCCTTGCCCGCGAAGGGGTTGGACTCGGTGGCGGCCTGCGGGGTCCACGGCCCGTTCAGGCTGGTGGCAGTGAAGGATCGGAAGTAGCGCTGCTCGCTCGCCCCCCGCGCCTCGACGATCATGAGGTACTGGTTCTTGCCCTGGACCTTGTAGACCTGCGGCGCCTCGAACAGGTTCTTGACCGTGTCGCTCATGACCGTCGTGTACGACGAGCCGAAGCTCCCCGGGAAGTTCCCGATCGGCATGCTCGCCCGGTAGATCTTGCCGTTGTCACCGGCGAAGAAGAGGTACATGTTCTTGTCGTCGGCGATCAGGGTCTGGTCGATCGGGCCGGTGCCGGAGTCGGTGCGGGGGATGCTGCCGGTGAACAACTGCTGCGGCGCGGACCAGCCGTTGGGGTCGGTGGGGTCGCTGGAGGTGCGGTAGCTGAAGGGCCACGGGCCCCACTGGTACGCAAGCACCCAGATCTTCTTGGGCGCGAAGTAGAACAGGGTGGGCGCCACCGCCTTCTGGCTCATGCCGGTCTGGCGGGCCGACGCCATGTCCGACCAGCTCGTGAAAGGACTGAACATCATCGAGCCGTAGGCCGATCCCGAGGAGTTCGACCCGTAGACCAGGTGCTTGCCGTCGTACGACACGGTGGTGAAGTCCTTCAACGAGGCCCACCCGTTCGCCGGCTGCGCCAGGGCGCCCGTCGAGGTCCATCGGTACGACGACGGAAGGGCACACGTGTCGCTCTTCGGTGCCGCGGTCGGCTGGACGTTCCAGCGTTGGTTGGCGCCGCCGTTGGTGTCCCAGATCTGGGCCGGAGTGCCGTTCGCGGTGCGACCGCCGGGGAGCTCCAGCGCCCGGCCGCTGGCGACGTTGGTCAGCGTGTAGGAGCCGTCGCCGTTCTGGCGGGCCTTCCAGTGCTGGTGGGCGCCACCGTTGGCGTCCCAGACTGTCATTCTCGTCCCGTTGGCCGTCCGGTTGGCCGGCTCGTCCAGTACCCGGCCGCTGGCGACGTTGGTGAGCGTGTAGGAGCCGTCGCTGTTCCGTACGACCTTCCACTGCTGGTTGGAGGCCCCGCTGGCGTCCCACACCTGGAGCGGGGTGCCGTTGCCGTTCTGTCCCGCGGGTTGGTCGAGAACGCGTCCGGCGGCCGTGTTGGAGAGCGTGTAGACGGTGCCGGAGGTGAGGCCCCCGGCCTGCGCGCCGCTGCCGCTGCCGCTGCCGCTGCCGCTGCCGTCGCCGGTGCCGCCGCCGGTGCTGCCCGTGCCGCCGAGAGCGGTGAGCACAGCACTGTAGGCGGGCTTCTTGTTGCCACCCGCGTCGAACAGCAGCGCGTTCTCACCGGTGCGCCAGGAGTCGCTGTCGCGGATGCCCCACACCGTGATACCCGTGCAGCGTGCGACCTCGAGGCAGTCCTGGACGGCGTTGGTGTACGCGGTGGCGGACGCCTGGGCGATGTCGAGCTCGGTGATCTGCACGTCCACGCCGAGCGCGGCGAAGCCGGACAGGGTGGTGCGGAAGCCGGCGGGCGGGCCGCCGGCACCGAAGTGGCTCTGGAAGCCGACGCAGTCGATGGGCACGCCGCGCGCCTTGAAGTCCTTGACCATGCGGTAGACGCCTTGCGTCTTGGCATCGGTCCAGTTCTCGATGTTGTAGTCGTTGTAGCAGAGCTTGGCGGAGGGGTCGGCGGTCCGGGCGGTGCGGAAGGCCTCCTCGATGAAGCCGTTGCCCAGGACGTCCTGGAACACCGAGCTGCGATGCTGCCCGCTGCCGCCGTCGGCGAACGCCTCGTTGACCACGTCCCAGGCGTAGATCTTGCCCTTGTAGTGGGCCATCTCGGTGGTGATGTGGTTCTTCATCACATTGCGCAGGGTGTTGGCGTCGGTGATGGACTTGACCCAGCCGGGCAACTGGGAGTGCCAGACCAGGGTGTGGCCGCGCAGGCGCTGGCCGTGCGCGGAGGCGTGGCTGACGATCGAGTCGGCGGCGGCGAAGTTGAACGATCCGCGGGAGGGTTCGGTGGCGTCCCACTTCATCTCGTTCTCCGGGGTGATCATGTTGAATTCCCGGTCGAGGATGGTGGAGTACGTGGAGTCGCCGAGCCTGCCCGCGGCCACTGCCGTCCCGAAGTAACGGCCGCTGCCGGCCGCCGCGTCGGCGACCGTGGTCGGCGTGTGGGCCTCCGGCGTGCGTGCGGCCAGGGCGACCAGCGGTACGGCGGCCCCCGCGGCGGCGAGGACCACGGCGGCGGCGATCACGCGGCGGGTTGCCGGACGGCGGCGATGAGAGCGGTTCTGATCTGGCAACGGCCTGTCTTTCTTGCGCGGTGGGCCATGCTCTGGGACCCAGTTGCCTGCCAGTTGCCGTAACGGGCACAAAGGTTGCCGTGATCGGGGAGAATTTGTGGCCCGCAGGCCAAGGGAAGGTGCCTTACGTCGCTGACCTCGACGCTGATGGGCCCCGAGGCAGGTGCGGTTCACCTGGTCCCGACGCCGGGGCGATATCCAGGTCGCGGCCTGCCGCGTCGGCTCCGGCCCTGCTGGCCGGTGACGCCGGGAAGCCGGTTGTGTCGCGGGCCCGGGGCGTCCAGGCCTCACCCACGCCGTCGTTGCGTGACACCTTCATGCCGTTCATGGACGGCATGCACGCCCTCGTGAGCCACGGCCGGCCCTGCCAGTGTCCAGCCCTCCGCGGTCACCTCGGCGCGCACCTCGCCCGGGGCTACCGGCTGCCCGCAGTGGGCGCAGGCGGGTCAGCCAGTAGCCCGTCGTTGCGCGGGTCGTCGGGCAGCGGGCGGCGCTCCAGGAGAGAGCCTGCGTGTGCTGCACACCGCGGTCGCCGCGGGCCCGAGCGAGCCGCGGCGACCGGTTTCGGGCTTCTCCCTACGCCTGGGGGAGGCCCGCGGGTGCGGCGGGGCGGGTGGCGCGCAGGCGCTGGGCGAGCAGGGCGAGGGCGCAGAGGGCGGCGACCGTTGCCGCGTAGGTGACGAAGGTGTCCTTCAGGCCGGCGTGGGTGGCGGCGATGCCGGCGATCACGGCCGGGATGCTGAAGGCCAGGTAGGAGATGACGAAGGCGACGGAGAGCAGCTCGCTGCGTTCGGCGGGTCGGGCTATGCGGGCCAGGGTGCCGAAGCTGGCGAGGGCGGATCCGCCGAAGCCCACGCCCGCGATCGCGGTGCCGGCCGCGGCCGCGGTCAGGGAGTGCTCCTCCACGCCGGTCAGGGCGACGGCCGTGCCGACCAGCAGCAGGATCGCGCTCACGGCGAGGGTGCGGGCGACGGGCCAGCCGCGCAGGGCGAGAGCGGTGAGGAAGGCCGGGCCGGTGAGCAGGGTGACCACGAGTCCGCCGACGACATGGCTGGAGAGCCCGAACAGGCCGACGGCGACGGACGGGCCCAGGGAGAGGTAGAGGCCGCCGAGCGCCCAGCTCGCGATGAGGATCGGGACCAGGCTCAGCAGGTCGGCCCGCAGGTGGCCGGCGATGCGCAGGCGGGGTTGCAGGGAGCGGACGGCGCCGGGGCGGCGCAGCGAGGTCTCGGGCAGGGCCGACAGCAGGGCGCCCGCGATCACGAGGGCGAGGAGCAGCAGGACGTAGACGAGGCGGGTGGGGTGCGGGCCGTACTCGACGAGCAGTCCGCATCCGAGCGAGCCCAGTCCGAGTCCGAAGGTGGGCGCGGTGCCGGTGACGAGGCCCGCCCGGTGCGGGGCGTGTGTGGGGTTGAGGTCGGACAGGGCGGCGCCGAGTGTGGTCATGGCGGCCCCCGTGGCGATGCCCTGGATGAAGCGTGCCGTCAGCAGGAGGCCGACGTTGCCCGCGGTGAGGAACAGGAACATGGAGACGGCTTCGAGGGTTGTCGCGGCCAGCAGGACCGGGCGGCGGCCGAGGTGGTCGGAGAGGGCGCCGAGGACAAGCAACGCCCCGATCATGCCGAGCACGTAGACGGCGAACACCGTGGTGAGGGTGGTGGCGGAGAAGTGCCATTCCTGCTGGTAGACGACGTAGAGGGGGGAGGGCGCGCTGGAGGCCGCCATGAACAGCACGAAGACGACCGCGAGTGAGGCGAAGGCGACGGGGCGGCTCAACTGTCGTCGCCTCTCCTGCGATGGCGCCGGGCTGCCGGTGGGCGGCGAGGCGGGCTGGACCTGGGACGGGGCGGGACCGGACACGACGCGACTCCAAAAGCAGTGATCGATGCGTTTAGGACGCTACCACTAACGCAACGATCAGTGCGATAATTTCCCCATGGCTGACTCGTCGACCCAAGTACGTCCCGGCGGCCGCTCCGCGAAGGTGCGGGCGGCCGTCCACCGCGCCGTCGCGGAACTCCTCGCCGAGGAGGAGGCGGAGACCCTGACCCTGCCCGCGGTGGCCACCCGCGCCGGCGTCCATCCCACCACCCTGTACCGGCGCTGGGGATCCACCGCCCAGCTCCTCAACGACGTCGCCACCAGCCGCTTCACTGACGACCTGGTCGTCCCCGACTCCGGCTCCCTCGAAGGCGACCTCCAGCGCTGGCTCGCCGATGTGGCCACCGACGTCGCCGACCCGGACACGCTCGCCCTTATGCGGGCGACCATCGGTTCCGGTCCGGCGGGCGGCTGTGCCTGCGTCGAGGACCGCCACCGCCAGCTCGGCGCGATCATCCGACGCGAACGGGAACGCGGGGGAGCGGCACTCGATGTGGAGAGGGCGGCGGACTTCCTTCTCGGCCCGCTCTACTACCGCGCCGTCTTCACCGCCGAGCCCGCCTCCACCGACTGGGCCCGCACCCTGGTGTCCACGTATCTGGCGACGCTTCGGACGTCGTGAGCCGTATGTGAGGCGCGGCGGCGCGGCGAGGCGGATGCAGCGGCGTCTCGCCCTGGCGGCCCCGTCGGCGTGAGGGCGGCACCGCCGGGCCAGGCCCCAATGCACGGTATGTACTGGCGCGATGGCCCGCTTCGCGCTTACGGCAGGAGCACGCCGCGTTCGGCTGTCGCAGCTCGGGAAGTCGCGTTCCGGCGGATGCGTCGGCCGAGGGGACAGGGCTCGCGGGGACAGTCGTAGAGTGACCGGCCGTTCGACGAGTACATCCACAGCCCACGCATCGGCGTTACGGAACAGTCAGGTCCAGACCGGAAGCGTCAAAGGATGTAAGGACGGACCAGCTGAACCCGCTGAACGCATCGGAAGACAAAGGTGCCGTATGCGTCGAGCCGGGCACCAGCGCTGCCGTCAGGCCTTTCTTGCCGTGGGGTCGGAACCCGACTGTCTTCGGCTTCAGTTGTTGACGGTTGACACGGATGGGACTACAACCCGAGAGAGCGCTCTCACGTCTGCTGTTGCTCCACCCCCACACACGCCGAACCGGCTAGGAGACCCGCATGCAGAGTTCCGTCAGCGCACCCCTCCACAGACCACCCAGCGGTGTCACGCGCACCCGCGTGGCCCTGGGCCTGGTCGTCATCCTGATCGCCGCCTTCTTCGCGGCCCTGGCACCGTCACCCGCCCACGCCGCCGACCAGCTGCTGTCCCAGGGCAGGCCCGCCACCGCCTCCTCGACCGAGAACGGCACCTTCCCCGCGAGTGCCGCGGTCGACGGCAACACCGGAACCCGCTGGTCCTCCGCCTTCGCCGACCCGCAGTGGATACGCGTCGACCTCGGATCCGTCCAACAGCTCAGCCGCGTCAACCTCGTCTGGGAAGCCGCCTACGCGACGGCCTTCCAGATCCAGACCTCCACCGACGCCAACACCTGGACCACCGTCTACTCCACCACCAGCGCCACCGGCGGCACCCAGAACGTCACCGTCTCCGGCAGCGGCCGATACGTCCGCCTCTACGGCACCGCGCGGGGCACTCCGTACGGTTACTCCCTGTGGGAGCTCCAGGTCTACGGCCCCGGCGGCAGCACACCGCCGGACGACTTCTGGGGCAGCACCGGCGACATACCCCCGGCGAGCAACGCCGTCGAGGTCAAGATCCTCAACCGGACCAACGGCAAGTACCCCGACAGCCAGGTGTACTGGAGCTTCAACGGGCAGACGCACTCCATCGCCGAGCAGCCCTACCTCGACATGCCGGCCAACTCCGCGGGCCGCATGTACTTCTACCTCGGCTCACCCAACGGCCCCTACTACGACTTCATCGAGTTCACGGTCGGCAACAACGTCTTCAACGGCAACACCACCCGCGTCGATGCCTTCGGCCTGAAGCTGGCGATGCGTCTGCACACCAAGGACGGCTACGACGTCGAGGTGGGCGAGAACCGGCAGACCTTCGCCGAGGACCGCGCCACCACCTTCCAGCGCTTCACCGACGCCGTGCCGAACGAGTTCAAGGTGCTGGCCCGGACCCAGGCCCCGTACCGGATCATCGCCCCCGGCAGCGACCCCAGCTTCCGCGCGGGGGGCGCCAACGCGAACTACTTCACCTCCTACGCCCAGTCCGTCGGCGTCAACGCCGCCACCTCCGACATCTTCGGCTGCGCCGCCTCCCTGGCGGGCAACCCCGACATGTGCGCCGCCCTCAACCGCCACGTCGCCACCCTGCCGGCATCCCAGCAGTCCGACCCGGCGCGGTTCTACCAGGCGGCACCGGCCAACTACTACGCGAAGTTCTGGCACGACAACGCCATCGACCACCTCGCCTACGGTTTCCCCTACGACGACGTTGCCGGCCAGTCCTCGTTCGTCTCCCACGCCAACCCGCAGTGGCTCCTGGTCGCGGTCGGCTGGTAGCCGATCCGTCGACGCGAACGCCTGACACCTCGATCCGATGACCGATGCGTCCGGCCGGGCCCCCCGGCCCGGCCGGACGCACGGGGTGGGAACCACCGGGGTGGCCCGACTGAGGTCGGGTTGGGCCTTGGGCTTCCGGTGCGAGCCGCCCGACGCTCGCCGTGGTCGAACCGAGCACCGCTGTCTCGCAAGTCGGTGGCGACCGGCTCGTCGAGGACTGCTTTCCTGGCACTGTCGCCGGCGGCGCGAACGACCTGGGCGGCGTGCACGAAGTGCGCCGGGTGATCCTCGACGCGGACATGCTCCCTTGGTCGTGGCGGCGGCGGAAGGCACCCCGACCCGGGCGGTGCCCCGGTTGGCGTGCAGCGCACTTTCGCCACCGACCGGTCGCCCCTACTGGCAGGAGCGCCCGTTCCTGCCACCGACGCCTACGGGCCCGGCTCGTGCCCCCGTGTGCACTCGTGGAGAAGGCGTCTCATTGTCCTGGGCGCGCACGGCCGCTCCTGGTGCGGCGCCGGGCGGTGCGTGGGTACGTGATCGCGACAGTGAGTGGCAGGCCGACGGCGACGGTCGGGGCAGCGGTCAGCGCCCAACCCCGGCCCCGGTCGGACGCTGAGGCCAGGGCCACTACGGCAGTGACCGTGGTGGCGACCAAGCCGCAGCCGAGGAGAGCGGCGACGGCGTATCGGGAGAGGTGCTGGCTCCGGCCGTGCTGAGGCCGGCCGGGCGCCAGTGTCACCCAGTGACGGGTGATGTCCCGTGTCTCGTGGCGATGTTGTGCGGCGGCGCGGATCCGCAGAGCAACCGTGACGGTGGCACCGGCCGCCGCCATGACCCACGTCGGCCGCCACGGCACACCCCACAAGAGCAGTACGGCGATGACAGCGAGAGTGGTCCAGCCCGTCAGGCAGGCCGCCGCCGCGGTCCGGCGGGAGTCCGGCCGGTCGGCCCCCGCGCGCAGATCGGCGAGAGCTGGGAGGTACCAGACGTTGCCGGCCGCGGTCACCAGCGCGACGCCAAGGGACACCACGGGCTGAGCCATGGCTCAGTTCCCCGCTTCGAGTGCGGCGATCTCGGGGTGGTGCAGGTCGAAGGCCGGGGACTCGGAACGGATGCGCGGCAGGGAGGTGAAGTTGTGGCGCGGTGGCGGGCACGCGGTGGCCCACTCCAGCGATCGTCCGTAGCCCCACGGGTCGTCGACCTCGACCGGCTTGCCGTACTTCGCGGTCTTCCAGACGTTGTAGGCGAACGGCAGGATCGACAGGCCGAGCAGGAACGAGCCGATGGTGGACAGGGTGTTGAGCGCCGTGAAGCCGTCGGCGGCCAGGTAGTCGGCGTATCGGCGGGGCATGCCCTCGACACCCAGCCAGTGCTGGACGAGGAAGGTGGTGTGAAAGCCCACCGTGAGCGTCCAGAAGGTCATCTTGCCGAGCCGCTCGTCGAGCATCTTGCCGGTCATCTTCGGCCACCAGAAGTGGAATCCGGCGAACATCGCGTACACGACCGTACCGAAGACCGTGTAGTGGAAGTGGGCGACGACGAAGTACGAGTCGGACAGGTGGAAGTCCAGAGGCGGCGAGGCAAGGATCACGCCGGTCAGGCCGCCGAAGACGAAGGTGATGAGGAAGCCGGTGGCCCACAGCATCGGCGTCTCGAAGGACAAGGAGCCCTTCCACATGGTGCCGATCCAGTTGAAGAACTTCACGCCGGTCGGGACCGCGATGAGGAAGGTCATGAAGGCGAAGAAGGGCAGCAGCACACCACCGGTGACGTACATGTGGTGGGCCCACACCGTCACTGACAGGCCCGCGATCGCGATGGTCGCGCCGATCAGGCCCATGTAGCCGAACATCGGCTTACGGGAGAAGACCGGTACCACCTCGGAGACGATGCCGAAGAACGGCAGCGCGAGGACGTACACCTCCGGATGGCCGAAGAACCAGAACAGGTGCTGCCACAACAGCGCACCGCCGTTGGCCGCGTCGAAGACATGGCTGCCGAACTTGCGGTCGCACTCCAGGGCGAACAACGCGGCCGCCAGTACCGGGAAGATGATGAGGACCAGTACGCCGGTCAGCAGCACGTTCCAGGTGAAGATCGGCATGCGGAACATGGTCATGCCCGGCGCGCGCATACAGATGATCGTGGTGATGAAGTTGACCGCGCCGAGGATCGAGCCGAAGCCGGACAGGGCGACGCCCATGATCCACAGGTCGGCGCCGAGCCCGGGCGAGTGGACGGCGTCGGAGAGCGGGGCGTACAGGAACCAGCCGAAGTCGGCGGCTCCGCCGGGGGTGAGGAAGCCGAAGGCGGCGATCGAGGACCCGAACAGGAAGAGCCAGTAGGCCAGCATGTTCAGCCGAGGGAAGGCCACATCGGGCGCGCCGATCTGTAGCGGCATGATCCAGTTGGCGAAGCCGGTGAACAAGGGCATCGCGAACATCAGCAGCATGATCGAACCGTGCATGGTGAACGCCTGGTTGAACTGCTCGGTGGACATGATCTGCAGTCCGGGACGGGCGAGTTCGGCTCGCATCATCAATGCCAGCACACCGCCGACGAGGAAGAAGACGAACGCGGTGACGAGATACATCGTGCCGATCTTCTTGTGGTCGGTGGTCGTCAGCCACTCCGTCCACGCGGGCCGGGGTGTCAGGCGTCGCGCAGGTGCGGATGCCTTGTCCACCGCGGGGGCGGCGGCACCTGACCGCGCGGCCCCAACTTGTTGAATGTCGTCCACCGGACGGTGTCCTCCCCATGTGCTCATGCTGTGGACGAGCCGGGAAGGACCAAGTGTGCGGGCGTATGGTCCTGGCCCTTCCCGGCCGTCGCCCCATGATCGACCGTGCGGTACCCGGCCCGGATAGGGCCCAACAGCCCCAGTGCGGCCCGGCGATAGGGTCGAACGGCCCTTCTTCGCAGCGGTGTGTGGACGGGCGCGCTTCGCACCGGGCCGCGGAGGTACGGTGCTGAGCGCCTATCGGTCCGGGACTGGAGAACGAGGCCGGCATGTGACCAGGCCGGCCCGGGCATCCGAGCCCGCAGCTCACGGCACGCCCCCCGGCCACGACGACGTCCGGTTCGGCATCCAAGCCGTCACTCACTCCCCGGTGTACGACCTCGTGGTCGTCCAGGACGAAAGGCCGCAGGGGCGAGGGGGAGGGGAGGGGGAGGGGGAGACGATGGGGCCGGTGCGTGTACGCGCATTCACGGACGTCGGCCCAGCCACAGCCGCGAGATGCCTGGCCGTTCATGGTGGGCTGGACCGGGGCCCCTCGGGGCCCCTCGGGGCCCCTCGGTGGCGCTCGTTGGCCCTTTGGCAGAGAGCCGAACGCTGACGGGCTTTACGAATCCATTGCGATCCCAAGAGGTTCTGCGGAACCTCCCATCCGTATTCCTGCCCGTGCGGGTTCCGTAAACCGGAATCAGGAGACACCGTGTTGGTTTCACGGAAAGCGGCGGGAACTCTCTTCATGGGTGGAGCAGTGGTGACCACCCTGGCCTCTCTCCTCTACCCCGCCATGCTCGGGGTGCAGAAGGTCAACACCGCGCAAGACCGGGTCATCGCCACCCCGGCATCCGGAGCGCTGACGGAAGCCGACCGGGACTTCGTGGTCAAGATGCGTGCGGCCGGGTTGTGGGAGTACGCCGTCGGGCAGATGGCGCTGGAGAAGAGCAGGACGACGGCGGCCAGGACCGCTGGGGAGCACCTGATCGACGGAGTCGCCTCAATGGACGCCGCCTGCCGCAATACGGCAGGTCTGTTGGGCATCACGCTGCCCAACCAGTCGTCACCGCAGGAGCAGAGCTTCGTGTTCCGGTTGAAAGCGGAGAGCGGCAAGCAGTTCGACACCGACATGGTCACTGTCGTGCGCGCGGCGAGCGGCCGGATCCTCTCCACGATCGCGAGCGTCCGCACCACCACGAAGAACTCTCTGATCCGAGCCCTCGCTACTCAGGCCAACGACACCGTACTGGAGCACATCACGGTCATGGAGAAGACCGGCTTCGTCGACTTCGACCAGGTCGTCGTGCAGGAGACCTCCCAGCCCGATCTCCCGGCCCAGGACCTGACCCCGCCGCCTCCGGCCGCGGGCCAGCCGCAGGTCGTCCTGTCTCCGCCGACGAACAGCGCGGTCTCGCCAAGTCGGTCGGCGAGGCGGTGAGCGCGCTGACCGCGCCGCTTCTGCCGGTCTGACAGCCGTGTCCAGCCACGGTCGTACGGCGTCGCCCATGGACACCCAGCTCGAGCGGAACTGCCCGGGCGTACGCACAACCGTATGGGAGAGCAGCGTCACAGTTCGCCGGCCGTCCGTCCGCTGCTCGTAGTTGTTCACCAGTGGCCGGTGGCGGGGGAGCTGGCGCCCCCGCCACACCATGATCAGAGGTCCCGTGGGACCCGCCCATGGCCGATGGGGGGGGAACTGTACTGATGAAGTGGTATCCGATCGGCCTCGCCACCCGGCCGGCGAAGGTGTCGGGTGGCCTGCGTCCACGATCGGCGTGTTAATGCCCCTGTCCGCACTGCTCGTTGCTTACGGCGGGCTGAAAGGGGACGGGGTCAGAGCAGTGTCTGCCAGTAGTCCCACCAGCGGGTGGCGATCAGCATCACGATGGCCAGGTACCAGGTGACGGGCACCGCCCAGTGGAACTCCAGCATGCCCGCAACCACTCCTCGCGGTGCGCGAATGATCCCGTGCCGGACGTTGTGCACGGTGGTGTACCAGAACGCGGCGATGGTGGCCCCCCAGGCCAGGCAGCACCACAGACACAACGCCCCGATCTGGTAGAGCGCCTGAGTCATGAGCCACATGCAGAAGCCCGCACCGAGCACCGTGCCTGCGTTCAGCCCGAGCCAGAACCAGCGGCGGAAGCGGGCACCGGCGAGCAGCGCGAAACCGACCGCGATGACCACCGGATAGGCGAGCAGGCCGAGCAGCGGGTTGGGGAAGCCGAACACGGAGGCCTGGGCGCTCTTCATGACGTTGGTGCAGGACAGGATCGGGCTGAGATTGCACGAGGGTGCGAACTGCGGGTCCTGGAGCAGTCGGAACTTGTCGATGGTGATCACGAAAGACGCGAGGGCGCCGAGCCCGCCGGAGACGATCAGCAACCAGGCGAAGGCGCGGGAGGCGCCGGTGGCAGTCGTTGGCGTGATCTCACGTTCTCGTCTGTCTCGACGGCTCCTGATGGGCAGGTGCCGCACGCGACCAGCGGTGCCGGTCATCGGCATGTTCCTGACTCGTCGGTGTTGGAGGTGGGCCATGGACCAGCGGTGGGTGAGGGGTTGCCGCCGGCGCGCGGACCACGACTGTGATCCGGCTCCGGGCCGACGGCCATGCCCTCGCGCACGGCGTCCCGCGGCCATACGACCTCGACCAGAACCCCGTGTGCACGGGCGTAGGCCACCAGATGCGCGGTGGCATCCCGTCCGTCGGACGGCGAGCCGTCCCAGACGGCCAGGAGCTGCCGACACCCCGTGATCATCTGCTCGTCCGCGCCGACGCACGCGTCGCGGTCAGCCGGGTCGTAAGCCAGCAGGCGCGCCTGTTGGGCGAGCATCAGCAGTTCCCCGGTCGGCATCCGGTCGCGCTGCGGCAGCAACGCGGGCACCAGGCCCTGGGTGGGCGTCACCACGACCAGCTGCCGCCCCGTCGCCCGTGCCGCCCGCCCGAACGCCAGTGGCACACCGGCACCCGCCCGCACCACTGCCGGCTTCTGTGCGAACTGCTGCTCCAGCCGTGTCCGCAGCTCGACCTCCACCAGCGCCAACGTGTCCGCAGTCAGGTCTGCGTGGCCTACCGCCGTGATCATCGTCCCGCTCACCTCCTCGCTCTACGGAACTCCCGCTCGCACGTCACCTCTTGCTCTGCGGTCACGTCGCCCCCAATGGACGTGACGTGACCGCCAGTTCGGGACCGGGACGGGGTCCAAGCGGCACCGGCACGGCCGCGGGACCAGTGAAGACAGTGCGCCCGACCGGCAACAAGGGCCGAACGGCCCTGGTGAGGAGTGTTCGATGCACATGTCACGGAAGCGGTCGGGTCTGTGGCCGCCCGATTACTGGGCCTGTGCGGTGGACGGGAGTGGCCGCACCCCGAAAGGCCAGTGAGAGTCGCGCGAGCATGCGGTGCGGACGCAGGTGACCTCCGAACCGGCTTCCTGCCGACGGTGTCGTCGGCCAGCTTCGAGAGCCGTGGATCAAGAGCTGACCGTCGACCTCGGAGTGCATCCCAGAGCACTGGACGGGTGGATCCGTCAGACTGCGACCGAGGCTGTCGCCGACGAACGTGATGACCGACGCACAGCCGACGAACCCGCGGCCCCCGCGGCGCTGCGCAAGCAACTTCCAGCAGGGGGAGCCCGTATCCACACAGTGCATCGAGATCCCCGGTGATCGCCTGCACCCTGCACGAAATGGTCAGCTGTGCCCACCGAGCTGATGACACCCACGAACACGCTTGCTTCTGTGAACTTGCGCTGGTGGGGTGAGCGAGTCAGGACGCCCATGTCCGCGGATGCGTTCGTGGTAGCCGCGAAAGTGGAAGAAGCGGAGACCGTCGATCACTGTTCCAGACACGATCTCCGGCAGGGTCCATGGGTGAGGGGTGTAGTCGTCGATCGCCACGCCCCCATGCTCAAGCAGCAGCGCGACCATCCGGTGAACCTCTGCGGTGCCGTCGATCCGTCCGGAGATGTCGATCTGCACAGCCCAAGCGGGGGTGGGTTGGAGTGATCTCAGGGGCGTGCTGGGGGACATCCCCGATGCGGCGAGCCACGAGATCGGGTGGACTGGAACTTGCCCACGCCTCTCGACCAGAAAGCAAAGCATGAATACGACAGTCGAATGGATCCGAGCCGACGAGCGACTCCCCTACGACGGTGCCGGCATCCTCGCAGCCGTGACCGGTCGCTATCCGGGCGAGCAGGAGGATGATCCCGACTCGCTCTCCGGTCAGGAGTTCTGGCTGGTACTCCCCATGTACTTCCGTCGCATCCATCCGGTGGAGGAAACCGGAGAGATCATCGAGAACTGCTTTTACGACTCCGACGGCGTGGTCCGCTTCCCGATCGGTGGGCCGACCTGCGAGGAAATGGTCACGCACTGGGCCGAGATGCCGAGCCTTCCCGGCATGGACGTACAGCGCATCTACGGCAAGGACGTGGGCCGCGCGCTTCGCGCCCTGCCCTACCAGCCCTGACCATGAGTGCGTGACTTCGTCATGGTGGTTCGCTAGTCCGGTGCCGGTGAGGCAGCCGTCGAAGACGTCGTATCGGTACTGGAGTTGGTGAAGGCCGCGCCGAATGGCGGTGATCAGGTCGTCGGGGCCGGCGAAGGGCCGGCTCGCCTGGCTGGTGCGCCGCAGCACGGACCACAGGGTTTCCACCGGGTTGAGGCGGGGTGCGCAGGGCGGCACAGTCGTGCGGGGCCTCTGCTGCTCGAGTGCTCTCATTGTCGTCAACAGCCCCTGTTTCGGGCGCAATTGGCAGTGGAGGAAGGCGTGTGGGGGGTGGGACGTGGGGAGGGGGTCCGTTGCCGGACGTGGCAAGTCGCTGGTCGTGCCCCAACTGGGGCGCGGAGTCTCCGCCGTCATCGAGGCGGACCAGGCTGGTCACGACGTATCCGGACCTGGGCGCGGGCGGAGGCGAGTCACCTCTGTTCCTGGACCTTGCCCGGGTGCTCAGCCCTGAACGCCGCTGAGCAGCGCACACCTCGAAGAGTTATTGGCTGCACCTGGAGTCGCCGCGGTTTCACCCCGTGGGTGAATGCGCCGACGTCAGTAAACGGCACACCTGGCTGACCATCAGAGTCCCGTAGCCGCGCTGCTTTGTTCCAGGCCAGGCTGTGGGGGGACTCCCATGACTTTCAGGACTCGCCGGTGAAGGGCGGTCGCGTCGGCTGTCTGCTCGTCGACGGCTGTGCGCCACAGGAGGTACAACAGGCCGCTTTCGGCGCGCAGGCGCACGTCGGGCGCGGCGCCGGTCACTCTTTCCAGCCGGGCAGTGAGACCGTCGAGCATGGGGGTGAACTTGGCCTCGATGGCCACGCGTGCCAGTTCCGAGTCCGGATCCGCAAGGCAGGCGGCGATCAGCCTGCCCAGGCCATGGGGCACGGCCTCGCCGATGCGTTCAAGGGCGGTGACCAGGTCCGCAAAGGGATCACCGGTGTCATCCGCCTCGTGCTGGGTCACGTCGGCCCGGAGGGCCGCAATGACCAGCTCCTTCTTGCCTGCCCAGCGCCGGTAGAGCGCACCGAGGCCGATGCCGGCCGACTCGGCGACGTCCTTCATCCGCAGTCCGTCGTAGCCGCGCTCTTGCAGGAGGGCAAGGGTGTGTTCGAGGGCGACACGGTCGATGTCGGCTTGGCGGGGGCGGCCACGGTGCACAGGCTGCATCCGCTTACGGTAACGTAGATTATCGGAAATAGTGATTACCGGAAAGGCGGTTCCTGTGACTCCCCCGAACCCGACCCGCGCACTCGTCCTCGGTGGTGGCGGCGTCACCGGCATAGGCTGGGAAGTCGGCCTGCTCGCGGGTCTGCTTGATGAGGGCATCGACCTTCGCACCGCGGACACGGTGATCGGAACCTCCGCCGGCGCCTTCGTCGGAACGAACTTCACCTCCGGCACCGACTGGGAAGCACTCTTCGCCGACCAGGCGCGCGCCGCCGACCACGAACCGGTGGTGCGCATCGACCCGGCCGTCTATGAGGGCTGGGCAGAAGCCTTCCGCTCAGGCGCGGGCGCACCTGAGGCGGTGGGCGCCGGCTTCGGCCGGGTGGCCCGGAAATTCGGGTCGAACGTCTCCCCCCGGATGCGCCAGGCTGTGGTCCGCGCGCGCCTGCGGACTGAGGAGTGGCCGGCCACCATGCGGGTCGCCGTCACTGACGCGGACACCGGTCGTCTTGAACTTCTCGGGCCCGAAGCGGGGATCGCGATCGAAACCGCCACGGCAGCCAGCGGTGCCGTTCCCGGTATATGGCCCAGCGTGCACTTCAGTGGGCGCGAATGGATTGACGCCGGCATGGTCTCCGCCGCGAACGCCACCCTTGCGGCCGGCCACGACCGCATAGTCGTCCTGGCCCCCATGCCCGAAGGACACGCAGGCATCCCCAGCGCCCAGGACGACGTCGCCCGCCTGAGCCAGAGTGCGCAGACCGTGCTTGCCACGCCCGATGCCACCAGCCGCGCCGCCATCGGGCCAAACCCCTACGACCCGGCCCAGGCCAAACCGGCCGCCGACGCCGGCCGGCAACAAGGCCGCGCCCTCGCCCCCACCGTCGGAGCCGTCTGGGCACACTGACGTCGACGCATGAGGGGTCAGTGGCCTAGTGGGCAGAGGATTTCCGAGAATCTCACGGCCATGACAGGCGAGTTCCAGCAACGGCATGGCTTTCCCTCTGGGGCCAACCAGGTCCGGCCGGCCGACCACGACGATCGTGTAGCGGCTCGCACGCTCGCCCAAATCACCTCTACACGAGCTGACCTGGTCATCTTCAACGGGATCACCCTGTAGGGGAGACGCCCGCAGCGCCGAGCAGCGCGTGGCCGGGCTTCGCGGCGCTGCGAGCGCGAGCCCGGCTGTGGCGTTCTGCCGCAGCGGCCCGCTACTGCTTCACGTAAACCACCGACTGGGTTCAACCGAGCTGGATGGAGCCACCGCGTGCTCGCGGGCACCATCGATCTCGCCCCCTGCCAAGTCCTCGGCGTGGCTGGGATCCAGGGGATCACTCCAAACGCACTCAGCCCCAGCGGCCCTCGCGGGTCCGGAGAGGGTGCAGACTCACCGCGATCTTCCACAGCGCGCGCGGCGCGGTCGCCACTCGGACCTGGTGAGGTCCTCGGACATGAAATGGAAGCGGAGCATCCCCATCCCCGTGAACCCCCGTTGGTGACCTGCGACATGTCAGTGCACTCGCATGAGGGTGACAGTGACATGCCCCGGTCGGAAGCATGGATTCTCGCCAGCCACAGACGTGTTGGCGCTGCCGCGAGAAAGGGCACGCAATGTCCTCGTACGAGCAGGGGCACGACCGGAAGTCCAGCCGCACACCACGCCGAAGCCGGCCCCTCGCCGCTGCGGCGCTCGCCATTGCCACGACCGCCCTGGGGCTGATCGCACCAAGTGCCGCGAGTGCCTCGACGCAAGCGGCGTGGGACTGTCCGAGCGGTGATCTGTGCATCTGGACCGGCACCGCCGGTACGGGCAATCGGTGCACATGGTCGAACGCCGATGTGGACTGGTACAGAGCCCCCGTCGTGTGCTCGTGGGCCGACGACCAGGTCGTCGGGTCGGCCAAGAACAACGGGACGTCGTCCTCGTACGACTGGGTCGTTCTCTACGACGGTGCGAACTACGGCGGTACCAGGTGCTACTTCATCGCGCAGCATGGCGATACGGCGTCGAACATCAACGCCAAGTTCCGCTCGCACCGCTGGTCGTCCATCTGCTGACCGGCGGATCATGGATCGGCGGACCTCGGACATGCCCCGCACTTTGCTGATATGGGTCCTCACTGTGTGCTCGCTGACGAACGAGGTCCTCGCCACTGCGGCGTTGGACAGGCCACGGGCCGCCGCACGATGAGCAGCGGTGCACCCAACCCGTACTCGGTGGTGCACTCAGACGAGTGCCTGGCCCCAGGGCCGGAGCGTCGGAAGGGCGACTGGCTCCCCGATTCGCAGATTGCGCACCCACGTCCATAACTACGCCGGCGATCTGGTGACACGACTCCACCGATCGCGCAGGTGGCCGCTCAGTCCGGTCGGCAAGTGACCGTCCTGGACGTGGACGCCGACCGAGTCGCGCGAGGCCGCCACCGAGAACCAGGCGATCAAGCGCTCGATCCTCGCCGAGGTGGCCCAAGTGGTCGGCGAGGCCGCGGTCATCGTCACCAACACCTCGGCGCTCTCGGTCACGGACCTGGCTACCGCGGTCACCAACCCGAGCCGGTCCGCCGGTCTGCACTTCTTCAACCTGGCGCAGTTGATGCGCGTGGTCGAGACCGTCGCCGCTCTGCGGACCGACGAGGCAGTGGTCGACAGACGCTGTCGCCGCCGAGACCTTGCGAGCATGCGGGCGATGCTCGGCCTACCGACGCGGACGGCCGAATGCCTGCCTCGACGGCGAGTTCGTGGGATTCCACAGCAACGGCGGGCTGGCCGACCACGCGGCCGTTCCGGAGATGCACGCGCGATCGCTCGAGCCTCTCCGCGGCCGCCTGGACGAACAGTCGATCTACGAGATGGGCGCGCTCTGCGAGCCTGCGGCTGTCGCCCACCTCGCCCTGTTCAAGGCCGATCGTCATCTCGCACCGGGGGCCGACGTGGCCGTCTTCGGCTGCGGGCCGCTCGGTCTGGCGGCTGTCGCGCTGGCCCGTGGGCAGGAGCGAACCTTGTCGTGGCGACTGAACCCACTGCGGACCGGGGGCAATCGCCAGGAGAGTGGGAGCCGACCGGGTCCTGAGGGGAGAGTCCGGCCGCGAACTGGCCGACGGGCTGCGCGACGTCACCTGCGGCCGCGGCTTCGATGTGGTCGTCGACGCCACCGGCGCGGGAGCGGACGTTCTGCCCGAGGCCGAGCGCGTTGTCGCGGTCGGCGGGCATGTGGTCCATCTGGGGGTCGGCGGCCCTGCCGCGCCGATTCATCCGATCGTGACGATGGTGAACGGCGCCACACACAGTTTCAGCATGGGGCATCTGGGTGGCTTCGACCCCGTCAGCGCTCTCCGGGCGGCGGGCCGAATCGACCTGACTCCTATTGTCACCGCGCGCTATCCGATCACGAGCGGGCTCGAGGCACTGGCCCACGCGGCCAAGCGACAGAGCGCGAAGACGCTGGTCACTGCGGGTGCCGACCAGTGCCTGTCCGGCGGATCTTTCCAGGGCCGGCGCTCCTGGCACGGCTGCGTTTCTGGGCCGCACCAAGGCTGGCCTGACAGTCACGCGAGCGATGGCCACCGATCGGCGGCCCACTCCAGCCATCCTGACCACCCAGGAGGCGGACCTCCAGCCTCATGCCCATCGAGTTCCGTGGCGTCGGGCTCCTCGAACAGCGTCCTCCAGTGGACGAGGTCCGCCTCGCTCATCGCGAAGGTCTGATCAGGGGTGGTCGACCGGCGATGGGCGATCCGGGCACGTTGGGTCTCATGGTCCACCGGTACGTACACAAGGTGACAGGACGCGCCTACTGACATCACCAACCAGCGGATCGCGGACCTCTCGTCACGAGACCAGCATCCGAAGTCCAGGACCACGTTCGTCCCCAGCTTCAGCGCCTCCAGGCCGAGCCAGAGCAGCCGTCCTTCCAGCACATCGCGCTTCCCTTCCGGCTGCGGGTCGCCGAACAGCGGGATCATCCACTCATCCGGCGTCAGCCGCAGCGCACCGTGCTCCTCGGCCAGCTGCCGCGCTGTCGTGGTCTTTCCGGCCCCTGGCAGGCCAACCGTCAGGAACAACGTCGTCACGCCCAGATCTTGTCATGACGGCCAAGTGATCACGGCTTGAGCCAAAGACGGATCGAAGCCACGGTGACGGCGCCGTGGAAGGGGGAGCGCTTTCGGCCATAGATCTGACTCCCCGTCAGTTCCCAGCATTCTTTCCCCGCCTCCACAGGCAGGGCGGCAACAGTGAGGCCGCGGCCCGGACCAGGGCCTCAGAGCCGCAGTCTGCCGTCCCCTCACGCCTGAGGAAGCCATGACTCCCACCCCCCACCTCGAGACCACCGCCCGACCGGAGCGCTTGGCCCCGTTCCAGCAGGTCGAGCGGTCTCTTCATCCACAGGCCGGTACCGCGACGGTCGACATCGTCGTGCCGGTCCACAACGAGGAACGCGCCCTGCCCGGCTGCCTGCGCACCCTCCACGCCCGACTGGCGGCGGACTTCCCCTTTCCCTGGCGGATCACGGTCGCCGACAACGCCAGCACCGACGACACCCTCGCCACCGCCCGTCGCCTCGCCGACGAACTGCCGGGCGTCGGCGTCGTCCACCTCGACCGCAAGGGCCGCGGGCTCGCCCTGCGCACCGTCTGGGGCGCCAGCGACGCGGACATCGTCGCGTACATGGACGTGGACCTGTCCACCGGCCTCGACGGGCTGCTCCCGCTGGTCGCGCCCCTGGCCAGCGGTCACTCGGACCTCGCCATCGGTTCCCGGCTGGCACCCGGGTCGCGCACGGTGCGCGGTCCGCGCCGCGAGTTCATCTCCCGCTGCTACAACGGCATCATCCGGCTCACGCACGGCGTCCGGTTCACCGACGCCCAGTGCGGGTTCAAGGCGGCCCGCACCGAGGTGCTGCGGCCGTTGCTGCAAGTGACCCGCGACGACGCGTGGTTCTTCGACACCGAGCTGCTGCTGCTCGCCGAGCACAACGGACTGCGGGTCCACGAGGTCCCCGTCGACTGGGTCGAGGACGTCGACACCCGGGTGGACGTGGTGAACACCGCCACCGACGACCTGCGGGGCCTGTGGCGGATGGCGCGGCTGAAGGCATCCGGCGGCGCCCGGGTCGACGTACCGTCTCGCCCCGCACCGGCCGCCGAGCACCCCGACGCGGTCCTCGCACCCGCTGCCCGACGGGGCGCGTTGTCCTGGGAGGTCGGCTGCTTCCTGGCGATCGGCGTCGTCTCCACGCTCGGGCAGGCGCTGCTGTACTGGCTGCTGCGCGGTTGGTGGAACCCGGCTGCCGCCAACCTGGTCTCGCTGTTCGTCCTCACCGTCCTCAACACGGAGGCGAACCGACGCCTCACCTTCCGGTACTCCACTGCCCCGCCCGCACGGGCGCACCTGGGCGCCGGGGGCCTGTTCGTCCTGGGCTACCTGGTCACCTCCGGCGCGGTGCTGTGGTTCAAGTCGATCGACCCCGGGGCCTCGACAGCCGCGGAGACCGCGATCCTCGCCACGGCATCCATCGCGGTCACCTGCGTGCGCTTCGCCGTGCTGCGGCTGGCCGTCTTCACCAGCGCCCCCCGCCGTACCCGTTGACGAGAGCGACTTCCGACATGAGCAATCCCACGCACCTCAAGCCCGTACCGGCCGCCTCGACACCCGACGATTCGCCTGCGTTCGTCCGCTCGCTGCCCGCCTGGGCGGCACCGGCCGCACTCGGAGCGATCCTCCTGCTCGCGGCCGTCCTGTACGGCTGGGCACTGGGTTCCCTGGAATGGGCCAACAGCTACTACTCCGCGGCCGTGAAGTCGATGGGGAAGAGCTGGACCAACTTCCTCTTCGGCTCGTACGACCCGGCCGGGGTGGTCACGGTCGACAAGCCGCCGGCCGCGCTGTGGCCGCAGGTGATCAGCAGCAAGATCTTCGGGCTGCACGGCTGGGCGCTGGTGCTGCCGCAGATGATCGAGGGCGTGGCCGCGGTCCTCGTCCTGCACCGCACCGTGCGGCGCTGGGCGGGGGAGGGGGCGGCGCTGGTCGCCGCACTGGTGCTCACGCTCACACCCATCACCGTGGCCATCAACCGGGACAACAACCCCGACACGCTGCTCGTCCTGCTGCTGGTGTCCGCGGCGTACACGCTCACCCGCGCGTTGCAGGCCGTGGGCAGGACCGCGACCTGGTGGCTGTGTGCGAGCGGCTTCCTGATCGGGTGCGGATTCCTCACCAAAATGCTCGCCGCCTGGATGGTCATTCCCGCGTTCACTCTCGCCTGGCTCGTGGGAGGAAGCGGCCCCTGGATACCGCGAGTGCGGCGTCTGCTGGGCGCGGGGGCCATCCTGGCGGCGTCCTCCTTGTGGTGGGTCGCCATGGTCGCCCTGTGGCCCGGCGACCGCCCCTACATCGGTGGCAGCAAGGACGGCTCGGCCTGGGATCTCGTGGTCGGCTACAACGGGTTGGGCAGGGTCTTCGGCTCGAGCGACGGGATGTCCCAGAGCATGGGCGGGTTCGGCGGCGGCTTCGGCGGCGCGTCCGGACTGGGCCGGTTGTTCAACGCGCAGGTGGGCGGCCAGATCAGCTGGCTGCTGCCGGTCAGCGCACTGGCCCTGGCCGTCGCCCTGGTCGGCGTGGTGCTGCGCCGACGCGGCATGCTGTCCGCCGACGCCCTGCTGCCGGCCTCCGGCTGGCTGCTGTGGGGGACCTGGCTGGTGGTCTGCGCGGCCGTGTACTCGACACAGAAAGGCATCTTCCACCCCTACTACACCACTCAGCTCGCCCCGTCGATCGCCGCCCTGTGCGGCGGACTGACCGCCACCCTGGCCCGTGTCCACCGTGCAGGCGTGCGCTGGGCGCCCCTGGTGGGCGTGGCCGCGGTCGTCGTCAGCGCGGTCTGGGCCGTGGCGCTGGTCCGCCGTGACTCCGACTGGAACGGCTGGCTGGTGTGGCCGGTCCTGCTGCTCGGCTGCGCCGCGGTCGTCCTGCTGCTCCTCGCGCGGCGGCGTGGCCGGCTGCTGACGGTCGCCGTGGGTGCCACCGTCGCGTCGGTCCTGGTGGCCCCGGGAGCGTGGGCGGTCAGCGTACCGGGCTCCGCATCCGCGATGGGCGGCTCCAACCCGACGGCCGGTCCGACGACGTTCGGCTTCGGCGGGGGCGGCCGCATGCCACGGCAGAGCGGGACCGACGGCGACCTTCCGTCGTCGGGGATGCCGTCCGGCTTCCCTGGGGGTGACGCGCCTTCAGGACAGTCCGGTCAGCCCTCCTCCGGCAATGCTCCTTCGGGACTGCCGTCAGGCATGCCGACCGATATGCCGTCCGGTATGCCCACAGGGGGAGTGAACGGCATGCCCGGCATGTCGGGAGGCTCGACCTCGGGAGGCAGCGGCATGCCGTCGTTCCCCGGCGGCGGCTCCGGAAAGGCCCCGAGCGGACGCGGCGGCTTCGGCGGCGGCGGCGAACTCACCGGCCAGCAGCGCAAGATCCTCGACTACGCCGTGGAGCACGCACCCCGCGCCCGCATCAAGCTCGCCGTCGAAGGCGGTGCCATGGCCGCCAGCTCCTTCATCCTGGGCTCCGACGAGACCGTCATCGGCATGGGCGGTTTCACCAGCAGCGACAACGCGCCGTCGGTGGACCAGTTGAAGGAGTGGACGAAGAGCGGGGAACTACGCTACGTCCTGGGTTCCGACACGAACAGCGGCGGCAGGCCGGGCATGAACGGGGCCGCCAACTACAGCAAGCAGCGTTCCGACTGGATCGCCGACAACTGCACCAAGGTTCCGGCATCGGCGTACGGTGGCACGTCGTCGGAGAAGAGCAGCGGTAGTGCGATGGGCTTCGGAGGAGGAGCCGACGTGCTCTACGACTGCGCCGCCAAGTAGGCGACGCCGGAGCAACGGGGACCACCCGGGAGAACGGACCAGCATCACGTCATGACCGAGCAGTCCGCAACGACTCGTCCGCGACATAGGCTTCTCGTGGTCGAGGACGAGCCCAGCATCCGCACGCTGCTGGAGGCGACGCTCCGCCTGACCGGATACGAGGTGAGCAGCACCGACACCGGACAGTCCGCCCTCGTCGAGGTCGAACGCCTGCGACCGCACCTGGTGCTGCTCGACGTGATGCTGCCCGACCTGGACGGCTTCGAGGTGACCCGCAGGCTGCGGGCGGCGGGGGACGAGTGTCCGATCCTGTTCCTGACCGCCCGCACCGGCACCGGCGACCGTATCCAGGGCCTGAGAGTCGGCGGGGACGACTACGTCTCCAAACCGTTCAGCATCGACGAGGTGTTGCTGCGTATCGAGGCCATCCTGCGCCGCACGGCACCGCTGGACGTCGCACTCCCACCACCGAGCGTCCTGCGCTACGCCGACCTCGAACTCGACTTGGGCGCCCACGAAGTGCACCGCGCGGGACAGTACATCGCCCTGTCCCCGACCGAGTTCAAGCTCCTGGCCTACCTCCTGTCCAACGCCGGCCAGGTGGTGAGCAAGGTCCAGATTCTCGACCACGTCTGGAGCTACGACTTCGCCGGTGACGCCAGGATCATCGAGACGTACGTCCGCTACCTGCGCAGGAAGATCGACTGCTTCGAGCCGCCGCTCATCCAGACCGTGCGCGGTGTCGGCTACTGCCTGCGGCTGCCCCGCGACCACGAGGGGACGCCGGAGCAGTGATCCGCCGCCTGCCCCGGCCGCCCGGCTCACTGCGACGACGACTGATCCTCGGCGTCACCGTCCTCGCCACAGCGGCGGTACTGACCTCCCAGGCCATCGGCTACGTGGTGCTCCGCTCCTGGCTGCTCGATCGCGTCGACCAGCAGCTGGTGGAGTTCCACCCCCCGACCCCGGCCTTCTACGACGCCGTCCGTGGCGCTTTCCCCGTGCCCGCCGAGCGCCTGGACGTACTGCCGTCGGATTTCCACGTCTACTTCTACGACTCCTCCGGGCATCGCCTGAACAGCTCCCTCGGCACGCAGGCAAAGCCGGGGCCCCGGCTGGCCGACCAGGCGCAGGACCTCGGCCTGAGGGACGGGCACCCGGAAACCGTGTCCGCCACCAGCGGCGACGGCCGCTGGCGGGTGTTGGTCAATCCCGGCCCGGACGGCATGAGCGCGGTGGTCGCCCTGCCGCTCGACACCGTCGACGGCGCCACCTCGAAGTTGCTGTGGCTGAATGCCGTGCTGCTCGCCGTCACGATCGCCGGCCTGCTCGCCCTGGGCCGGTGGGTGGTCAGGCTGGGACTGCTGCCACTGACCAGGACGGAACGTACTGCCCAGGACATCACCGCGGGCCGGCTCGACCTGCGACTGCCGGACACCGACCCGGGCACCGAGATCGGACGACTGGGCCGGGTGTTGAACTCCATGCTCGACCGGTTGCAGTCCGCCCTGTTGGCCCGAGAGGCCTCGGAGGCAAGGTTGCGCCGGTTCGTCGCGGACGCCGGGCACGAACTGCGCACGCCGCTCACGGCCATCCAGGGATACGCCGAGCTCGCGCTGCGTCCGGAGCGGCGCCCGGAGCGTGAGCTGCGGGAGTCCAACCGGATCATCGCGCAGAACGCGGAGCGCATGAGCCTGCTCGTCGACGACCTCCAACTGCTTGCCACCCTGGACCGCGAACCCTCCTACAGCAAAGAACCGGTCGACCTGCTCTCGCTCGCGGCGGACGCGGTGAGCGCGGCCGCCGTCCACAGCCACTGCCACCCCGTCGACCTCGGCCCGCTGCCCACTCCGGCAGACCCGGGCGGCACCGAGGAACTCGACGTGGCAGAGACTGTCGGCGACCCGCGCCGACTGGGGCAGATCCTGGAGAACCTGCTGTCCAACGCCCGCACCCACACCCCGCCCGGCACCCGTGTCCACGTACGGGTGGGCACGACAGCGACCGGACCCCGAACAGGCGGCACCGACCGGCCGGGGCGCACCTCGGCCTCGCCGCCGCTTCCGGAGCGCCTCCCGGTCAGCGTGATCGAGGTGGCGGACGAGGGACCGGGCCTCGACCCCGTCGACGCCGAGCACGTCTTCGAGCGCTTCTACCGGGCCGACCCCGGCCGCTCCCGCAGCCACGGCGGGAGCGGCCTCGGCCTCGCCATCGCCGCGACCATCGCCCAGGGCCACGGCGGCCGTCTCGAACTCGACACCGTCCCGGGCGAGGGCTGCACCTTCCGCCTGGTGCTCCCCGCGGCCGACTTCGGGCAGGGCCGTTGACGAGTCGGTGTCTTCGGGGGCCGGGGGGATGCGCGGTGCTCGCGCCGGTACAGGCCGCCGATGTACCGCTGTCCAGCGGACGTCGGTTGGGCTCCTGCCGCCGGGACCGGTGCGGGCTCGAGCGCAGCTTCCGCGACCTCTCCCAGGCCTGGAATCACGTCAACATGGTCGTCGGGTGTGGTGGCGCGGGGTGGGAGCGGTTGCTGTCTATTGGTCTACTCGGCTGTTGGCGTCCTCGGCCGCGTCGGCGTCCTGGGCGACGATCGCGGCCACCACGCAATTCCGCCGCCTGCTCATCCGACCGCTGCACCGCGGCCAGGCGGTGCGGCAGGAATCTCCAGCATCCGGCGCACACGCGTCACCTCCTGGATCGACACACTGCCCAGCCTGAGGATCGTCTGGAGCGCACCGGACAGCTGGCTCTGTATGGACTCGTGGTCCACTGTCAACCGGCAGTCGAGATACCCGCCAATTCCCCGTCCGCGCGCGGCGGGGGCTGTCCCGAGTTGCTGCGTGCGAACTTCCTCGAACCCGGGGTCCGGCAGGTGCTCCGGCGGCGCCCCTCCTGCTTACACGCACGCCACCACTCGGTCCGCAGGTTGATGACGACGCGGCGTACCTACGCGTACCAGCAGTGGGCGTCGAGACCCGCCAACTCGCCTGCGTGCGCAGCAGCCGGCCTGTGGGGTCCCAGCAGGCCGCCCGCTTCACCCGCTGGGGCTTTCGGCAGGAGTCAGCAGCTGGGTCGCCGCGAGTTGTGCGTACAGCTCGTCCTCGGCTACCAGTTCCTCGTGGGCGCCGACCGCCCGGACCCTGCCCCCGTCCATGACGACGATGCGGTCGGCGTCCATGACGGTCGACAGGCGATGGGCCACCACCATCACGGTGGTCTCGCGTGCGGTCTCGGCGATGACGTCCCGCAGTGCCAGCTCGTTGACGGCGTCGAGCTGCGAGGTCGCCTCGTCCAGGAGCAGTAGCCGTGGCCTGCGCAACAGCGCGCGGGCGATCGCGATGCGCTGGCGCTCGCCTCCGGACAGTTTCGTGCCGCGGTGCCCGACCGGGGTGTCCAGGCGATGCGGCAGGCGCTCGACGAGGGCGGCAAGCCTGGTCCGGGTCAGGACTTCGCGTATCTCGTCGTCGGTCGCGCCCGGCGCAGCGAAGACCAGGTTCTCCCGCAGCGTGCCGGCCAGCACAGGCGCGTCCTGCTCGACGTACCCGATGACGGACCGCAGCTCGGAAAGTGGCCACTTCGTCACATCCTTGCCGTCGACCAGGACACGGCCGCCGGTCGCGTCGTAGAACCGCTCGACGAGCGCGAAGACCGTCGACTTGCCCGCACCCGACGGGCCGACGAACGCCGTCATCCCGCCGCCCGGAACGTCGAAGTCCAGCCGCTGGTGGATGTACGGCAACCCGGGACCGTACCGGAAGCACACCTCCTCGAAGCGAACCGATGCCGGACGCGGCCGCACCGCCTTGACCGCTGAGGGCCGCACCGCCTTGACCGCTGCGGGCCGCCCCGGCCGGTGCCGGTCCTGCTGCTCCGTCGCCAAGCGGTCCACCTGGGCGATCCGGGCGATCGCGGCCGCCCCCTCCTGGTAGTGGGACGCCGCTTCGACCAGCTTGTACACCGGCTCCATCAGGTAGAAGAGGTACAGCAGGAACGCGATGAGCGTGGACACGGGCGTGTCCCCGGACGCCACGCGAGCCCCGCCGACGGCGAGTACCGCCAGGAACGCCAGTTCGACGGCGAGGTTGTCCGCCGACCCCAGCACGGCCTCCCACCTCGCGCTGCGCACGCCGTGGCGCCACGCCCTGCGTGCCGCTCCCTCGACGCGAGCGGCCTCCCGCTCCTCGGCGCCGGACGCCTTCACCGTGCGGAACGCGCCGAAGACCCGCTCCAGGCCCGTGGACATCTCCCCGACAGCCGCCTGCGCACGCTCGGCGGCCTGCCCGATCTTCGGCATCACCAGCGCGGCAGCCGCACCGACGACCGCGACGACGCCGAGCGTGACGCCCAGCAGGACGGCATCAAGGAATGCCATCACCACGATCGCCGCGACCAGTGTCACCCCTCCCGTCGCCGCGGAGACCACCGCCTGGGTGCTGACCGCCCGCAGCAGCGTGGTGTCCGAGGTCACCCGGGACATCAGATCGCCGGGCTGCATCCGGTCGACCTCCGTGAGGCGCAGCCGCAGCAGCCGTTCGATGAGGCTGCGGCGGGCCGCGAGCACCACCGATTCCGCCGTCCGTTCGAGCACGTAGGCACCGAACGCCTCGGCCACCATGCTCAGCAGGACCAGAACGGTCATGGCCAGCAGGATGGCGCCGATCGTGCCACCGGACGAGAGCCGGTCGACGAGCGCCTTCGTGGCCAGGGGCTGGAGCAGTCCGCCGGTGGCGCCTGCCAGCGCCAACAGCAGACCGAGCGCGACGGCCCGCCGGTGCGGACGGACGTATCCGTACAGCGCCTTGATCGTCTCGCGGGCGCGCAAGGACTCGGCACCCGTCGCCGCCGGGGCGGATGCGGTGTTCACAGGATTCCTTTCCAATGTGGTGGGCCGCGCACCGCGTCGACGGTTGCCGTCACCCTCGTAACGAGCGTGTGCACAACGGCAAGACGGAGATCAGGGCGTACGACGGCCAGGTGCGTGCCCCGAGAGAGTTGCGATCGGCGGCTCAGTGGACCAGTGCGGCCGCCTGCGTGGCGAGGATGTGCACCCCTGCCGCGTAGAACTCGGGACGGAGGACGAACAGGGCACCGGCGCCCGCCGCCAACGCCAGGCCGATAAATTCCCGCACTTCGCTCCTACGAGGCGGGACGTCACGGTCCGGCACGTCGGCGTCGGCCGACGCCCCCGGAGCGGTCCCGGGCTCCTTTTCACGCACGTGTTGGGTCATGTCCCCAGCCTGGACACCCGGGCGCTGTCGGCACATCCGACGACCGTCGGGGCCACCCCCGCCGAGTGGCTGGAGACGACAGCCCTGAGGTGGTGCCGTCGGGGCAAGGGCCAACTCGGTTCTCCAGGTCGTCGCGGCTGATGTGCCGCAACCCGAACCGGCCGATGTGGGGCCGCCGGCGTGAGTCCGGTACCGCACCCTCCTGCCCGGGGACCTGATCACGACCGGAACGCCGAACGGAACCGGTCCCGGCCATGAACGCGAGGTGCCCCCGCGACCGACCATCCAGGTGATCAGCGAAATCAGGGGCGTCGGCGAACTCCGTCTCTCTGTGATCCGGTCGGGCTCGGACACGGCCCTGTGAACCACTGCCCAACGCGGGCAACAGCGCATCGCGGCCAGTGATCTGCTCACGTCGCCCGTACGGCCACAACGGCTCGCTCGTGTGCCCTGCGGTTTCTTCGCCGAGCAGCCCGCGACGGAGTTGACCCAGTCGGCGGTGGTGGACGACGTCGGGTGTCGAAATCGGTCGTAACAACCCGATGTCGGACACCCTCCCTACGTCTGAGAACACCGCAACTGGACCTACTTGTCTAGCCCTTGACCAACAGGGTCAGCAGGGCTGTCCCCGCACCGAGCCCGACCGACCCGAGTGCCCAGTGTGTGCCGGTGCGCTGCCAGGGGCGCCCAGCGGCCAGCAGCAGCCCGCCCCACACCCAGGCCCTACTCTGCCTCGCCCGCCGCAGGGCCGACGTGCTGTTCGCGATGCTCCGCGATGGAACCTTCTATGAACCTCAGCCATCGGCCGCAGTCACCTGACCTGCGGGACTGCGAGGGGACGACTCGGTCGGCCTCGACGTCGAAGCCGATCACCGGATGGCCATCGTCGCCCTCCGGCTCCATCAGCGCGGGCTTGCCCAGCCGCCGGCCGATCTCCCGGAGGAAGTCGCAGAACACATCCAGTCGCTCCTGGCCCTGCAACTCCCGCAGGTCGACGTCGACTTCATCGGCTGCCGGTTCTGCCCGCCCTGCGAGGCGGGAGTCCTTCGGGGGCTCCCGCCGGGTAGGGGTCATGGAGTCCAGGCTGGGGCCTGGCCGGTCCAGCTGATGACGAGGACGATGTCGTCGAGGGCGCCGGAGGTGAACAGCGGGGCGGCCTCACTGCCGAAGGTGAGCTGCCAGGGTCCGGTGGGGGCGGGGCCGCACAGCGGGATCCAGGCGGTGGCGTTGCCTCGTCTCGTGCTGGCGATTCCGTTCGTGGTGGTGGCGGTGCCTGTGCTCGGGCCGTGGGTGAGGGTGACGGCCGTGTCGGGCACCGGTGTCCTGCTGGAGAGGCGGACGGCCACGGCGGCGGTGGACAGGGAGTCGATCTCCAGTGGGAAGTCGACGTCCCGCAAGGGGATGGTCACCGAACGGGCCGTGGGGTCGGCGGGGTTGTTCAGGTCGTACCACTGGTCGGGGAAGTCACGGGCCAGGCTGAACACGCAGTCGGCGCCGCGGCTGCGGTCGGCGTTGAGCCGGGTGAGCTGTTGCCTGCGGTAGGTGTCGTCGTATGCCGCGGTGTAGTCGATGGTCAGCAGCAGGTCGGCGATGTTCGAGAAGTCGAAGGGGTTGGCGGCGGGCGGGAGTTGGAACTCCCAGGTGGTGTCCACGCCGCTGGACTCGAACGGCAGCAGCAGGTCCGACTGGACATCGAGCTCGAACACCCCGCCCGCGTTGACCGGCGAGGTCAGGGCGATCACCCCTGGGTCGGAGCGCACGGTGACGTCCTGGAAGGTGCCGTCCGCTCCGGTGGTCACCCGGGAGATGCCGTTGGAGTACAAGGTGGCGCGGATGCCCCGGTCGGGTGGCACGAGCGCGACGAGACTGGTGCGTACCTGGCGGATCAACCGCAGGTAGTGGCCGGGGAAGTCGGCGTCGAACAGGGCCATCGGCGTGGCGAAGGCCAGCGTTCCGGTTCGCCGGAACTCCAGGAACTCCACCGGCATCAGCCGGGCCAGCGAGAACGTCTGGGACAGGTTCAGACGCCGTCGCGCCGAGTTGAAGGAGTAGTCGTCGAGCTGGGCCAGGTCGGTGGTGAGTTGTTCCGCGCCGGTCAGCCCCTGGCGATCGGGCTGTACGGTGTTGGCCGTCAGCTCCGCCGGCGACTGCCAGTAGTCGTTGCGGATCAAGGTCTGTGCCGGTTCTGCCCGTTCGAAGGCCAGTTGGGCCTGGGCGAGCCGGGCGGTGGCGGTCGCGTGCTGGAGGAAGTACCGGTATGCGCCGCCCAGGGTGTTGCTCATCCACAGGTACAGGTCGGCGTTGGTGAACTGTTGGCTCAGGAACTTCAGTGTGGCCGTGGCCTGGTCGTGCTGAAGCGAGGCGACGGCTTGCTCTTGGACGGCGATGGTGACCTGGTCGCGGGCCGTGGTGACCTGGGTGGCGGCGATGAGTGCGTCCTGCTGCGCGGAGACTTGCTGTAGCCGCCACTCGTCCTTGCGCTGCTCGATGCCGGCTCGCAGCTGGTTGGCCTGCATCTGTGCTTCGAGCGCGTTTTGCTGGAGCTCGAAGGCGCCCTTGGCGAGGGTTGCCACTTCGATGCCGACGGCGAGGGCCGCTTTGGCGCCTCCGCTGTCGAACAGTCCGAAGAGGCTCGATGCGGTGGAGGCGGCCTGGGCCACTCCGATCGCCGTGTTCGCCTCCGATATGTGGTCTTTGATGTCGCGCATGTCGCCGTAGTCGTCCAGCAGGTTCTGCTCGTAGCGGCTCGGCGGCGCGTCGATGGCGGCCGCGTAGGAGGTGATCATCGTGTCCGCCTTGGTCTTCTGCGCGGTGGCGGCGGTGACCGCGTCATGGGCCTCCTGCACCCGGCTCGAGGCCACGCCGAGCTGCGCGGCCGACAGGTCGATGCCCTTGACCGCGTCGTACAGGCGCAGGCTGCGGTCGTCGTATTTCTCCAGTGCGGCGAGGAAGCCGGCCTCCATCTGGGCGGCCTGGGCGGCGAGTTGCCGGGCCCGCTCCAGCAGCGTCTTGAACCGGTAGGGGGTGGGCTGCACGACCGTCGCCGCCGTGACGCCCTGGGCGCGGGGCAGTCCCGCGATGTTCCGGCCCTGCCGGATCTTGGCAAGCTGCACCTGCGCCCGGTTGCGCAGCACGTCCAGGTCGGGGATGGGCAGGGCCGGTTCGCCGGCGGTCAGCGGCGTCTGGGGTTGCAGGGCGGGCGTTTGCAGGAGGCGGCGCGCGGTGACGTACAGGGTGCGCGCCTGCGCCACCGACTCGTCGGTCTCCCGGGTGAACTGGGCGTCGGCGTAGTCGAGATGACACCTGATGACGGACAGCAGCGTGTAACGGGTGTAGGGAGCCGGGCGGTTGGCGACGAGTGCGAAGGGATTGAGCGCTGTCGTCCAGCCGGGCGGGAAACTGAGGTCGGGCTGGAAGACCTTCTCGGTGTTGATCCGGCTGTAGAGGGACACCGGTTTGCCGGTGTCGTGGACGTCGTAGGAGTAGACCAGCCGATACCAGTCCAGAGCGGCCTGGTAGTCGCCGGACGCTTGCAGCCGCTGGGCCAGAAACAGGGGCACGGTCCAGAAGATCTCCGTGTTGGCCGGTTCCGGCACGGTGGGCAGGCTGTTGAGGTTCGTGTCGAAGTAGCCGAAGGTCTTCCCCATGGCCTTGAGATAGGTGCTCGCCGCCTGTGCGGCGACGGTGCCGGTGAAGACGCCCGCGCCGCGGACGGTCTCGAAGAGGTCGTGCAGCGGACCGGTGGCCGGGACGAGCAGGGCCGGGTCCAGGTGGCGCTCGGGGAACAGGAACGCCTGGGTGGCGGCCTGCCAGCTCTCCTTTTGGCCCATCCATGTCCAGGCGGCGCTGAACGCGGGACCGTTGAGGATCCAAGGCGCCGCGGGGTGGTTGGCCGGCAGCTCACCGGAGCGCTTGGCCGACAGCAGCGACTGAACGCTCTCGATGGCCTGCCGGATGCGGGTGGTGCGCAGCGCGCCGCCGGCCAGCACGTCGAGGAAGAACCGGGCCGACATCTCCTCGCCGATATTGCCCGTGGTGGAGGGTGCGAGGTCGGCCAGAAGGGCGTCGCGCAGGAGGGGCAGGGCGGCCTGCTCGGCCGCCGCGACGGCTTGTGCGTTGGCTTCGATCAGGTCCTCACGCTGGGTGATCCGGTTGCGCAAGGTGGCCTTCCAGTCGGTGCGGGCCTGGGTGTCGACGCGGTAGGCGTTCAGCGTCGGCCCGGCTGTGGTGCCCGGCAGGAAGAAGTCCGGGGAGAGCACGAAGGTGGACTCCTGCGCCCGCCAGCTGGGGTAGAGGGACTCCTTGTGCGCACGGACGAGCACGGCCATGGCGTCGTTCCACTCGTCGGTCGTGACGGTCCCGGTGGCCGCGAGTCTGCACAGCTTCCGCAGCAGGAGGAAACCGCCGCGGGTGAGGCCCAGCGCGGCGAGGTCGGCGCCGATGTCGCCGCCCTGCGCGTTCCTGGTCTCCAGGGCGGCCAGGTCGACGCCGGGCAGGGCGAGTTTCTGCATGGCGGTGAGCCCGTCGGCCGGGGTGGCGGCCTTGGTCCGTGCGTCGTTGAGCGCGGCCAGGTAGAGGGTGAGCACCAGGGCCCGCGAGCCGAGCAGCGTGCGAATGCGGTCGCCGTTCGGGCCGGGCACGACGTCGGCGGTGGTGATCACGTCGGGGTCGGCGAGGACCCGGTAGGCGGGCGGCACCGTCGGGTGCTGGTCCTGGTCGGCCCACATCAGGGCGAGGGCGGTCTGCCGCCATGTCAGCAGCCAGGGCGTGGAGGGCACCCGCAGCGGGTCGCCGGCCGCGGTGGACAGCAGTCCGAAGACGGTCTCCAGTACCGACTCGGCCGGACCGGCGGAGTCCAGCAGCAACAGGTCGAGTTCGTCGGGCGAGGTTGCCGACAGCCGGATGCCCAGCCGGGCGGCGAGGGCATGCCGGACGGCGGGGTCGGCACCGCGGGCCAGCCGCAGTTCGGTGTACGAGGTCCCGGCCGCGGCGAGCAGCGCCGTGTAGGCGGCGATGCGGTACGCCCGGTCCCCGGCCGCCCCGGGAGTCGTGGAGGTGCCGGTGGCGGCGATGTAGGCCCGCAGCACCTCGATGGGCACCCGCAACTGGTTGATCTCGCGGTTTCCCTGGTCGACGGCCGCCGAGAGCGGCTGGCTCAGCCGGTCCACGGGCTGCCCGAGGGCGCCGACGAGGGTGTGGGTGTCCAAAGGCGTGGGCGGGGACCCGGGCAACGTCACCTGCTCCTGGGTGAACGACAGCAGCGCGGCGAGGTACTCACGGTCGTTGAGCCGTTCGTCCAGCGTCTTCGGGGTGTACGAGCTGATCACCGTCACCGGGACGGTCTGCGGGGCCGCCATCGTGTTGCCCGCGAAGTCGGTCGCCCACACGTAGATGGTGTGCGCGCCGAACCCGGCCGGCGTCAGCGGCACGGTGGCGGTCCAGTCACGGAAGTCACCGGGCGCCACCGGGATCGCCGGGGTCCTGGTGCCGGTGGGCGTCAGCGCCCAGGCCACCGAGGCGCTGCCTCCGAGCATGCCGCTTTGGAGGTCAGCCGCGGTGCCGTGCATGAGGACGGTCGCCGCCCCGGTGTCGTCGCTGGCGCCGATGTTGCCGTTCTGGGGCGGGTAGTCGACGTGCACCTGCGGGGGCGAGATGTCCTTGCAGGTCACCGAGGTGGTCTTTTGCGAGCCGACCCCGTCGGGGTCAGCGACCGTCACCGCGATGGTGCGGGTGCCCAGCGGCATCGAGGCGAGGTGGACCGTCGTCTGGAACTGGGTACTGCCTCTGAGGATCTGACCGGTCGCCACCTTGTCGTCCCAAGCGACGCTGACCGTGAGCGGGAAGTACTGGTCGCTCGTGGTGGTCACCTGGACGACGATGTCCTTGCCCGCCTCGTCGAGGCTGACCGTGGTGCCCGCCGCGGGTGCCGCGATGGTGAACGCGGGCGGTCCGGGCGCGTAGACGCGCACGCTCATCGGGTCCGACGAGATGACCCTCCCGTCGGTGGTCACCGCGGACGCCACGAGCGTGTGCGTCCCGGGGGCCGGGAAGGTCACGGCCTCGGTGCCGCCACCGCCCCGGTGGTCGGCGAGGACCTGGACACCGTCGATGCTGATCCTGGTCTCCGTGTAGGTGACCATCGGCTCGTCGTTCCAGCTCAGGTCCGCAGATATCCACACCCAGTGGGTACCCCGGCCGGCGTTGACAGTGACCGCGGTCGCGACTCCGGCCACGACACGGGCGGTCACCGGTGCGATGGTCACGGAGGGAAAGACTTCCGGGGGCGCCTTGGGGATCGTCTGGGAGATCAGGGTCGGTTCCATCGCGCCGTTCGGGGCTGCGGATTCGTTGACGGTCACGAGACTTCCAATCCGGTCATAGGCTTTTTCTTCGCTGCTGGCGGTCGCGCTGAACGGGCGAGAACGGGACATGCGTATTCACCGTGTCGGTCGGGTGAGGCGAACCTGAGAGACCGGGGTGAGGTTGCTGGTGTTGGCCGTCGGAGGCAGCGGGTCCACTGCGATGGGCGGTGGGCCCGGCACGCCCGGAGGATTGCCGCCTCCAACTCCTCGAAGCACGTTCAGGTACCGGGAGTCCGCTGCTACGGCTGCCTTGGGCGACAGCAACTGGTCGAGCGGGATCCGGCCCAGGGGCTGACGGGTGGTGGCGTGGACCGCCTCGACGGAGGGGATGCCCAGTTCTCGGTGCGCCACCGCCCTGCGGACACCCTCACCGATGTGGAAGCGTGGAGACTGAGGCGGCTCGGCACGGGGCGCCCTGGGAGCCGGGGCGGCGGGCTCGGGTGCCGTGGACCTGAGGAAGGCCGGCTCGGCGGGTGGCCCGGCCGGCGGACTGCCGCCAGGGCCCGGCTTGCCCCCGCCTGTTCCCGCGGATCTCGTTGCGGTGCTCGGCCTGGGCGGTACGGATGGCGGTCCGAGCGGCCGACCGGTCTGCCACATCGCATAGCCCTGTGCGGCCAGGTGAGCGAAGCCGGCGGCCGCTACGACGTTCTCCTCGAACTGCTGGGCGGAAGGGCCGGCAAGGGCGCCCAATGCGGTGGGTGCGGGGGCACCTTGCACCGTCTGGACCGCCCCGGAGCCGGCCACGTCGGCGCCCATCACCATCAGCGGGCCGCCGGCGATGCAGCCGACCCCCGTTTCGCACAGCGCTGCTCCGGCGACGAAGGCGCCGGCGCCGGCCACCACCTTGACGGCACCCGCCGCTCTGGGAGCGATCTCCTCCTTGGTGAACTCCAGCGGAGCCCATTCCCGTGGGTCCCAGGTGAATTCCCAGTCCGTGCCGCGTGTGTCGGTGCGATTGACCGGATCACCGCCGCACATCCGATACTGGTTGACGCCACCGGCCGGGCCGGTCGGATCGCACGATGCCCAACGCGCAGACCAGGGAACGTAGTAGCGCGCGCCATGACGGCTGAGCCCGCTCTCCTCGTCGCGTTCCCGGCCGGTGAACCGGTAGCACTTGCGGGTGTAACTGCCGAAGCTGGTCTCGCCGTACGGGGTGTACTCCTCGCGGTTGGTGAGGGCGCCGGCGGCGTCGAGGACGGCTGTGCTGCTGCCCAGGTGGTCGGGCAGGTGGTAGGCGGTCGCCGGGCCGCGGTCGTCGGGGTGGGCCGGCCCCGACCGGACCAGGGCGACGCGCTGGCTCTCGTCCATCACGTGGACGTGGTTGTTCTGCCCCGCCGCTGTTCCCGCCGCCCACCGGTGGTGCTCGAACATCTCGTCGAGATAGTGCGTCACCTCCACGGCCCCGCCCTGGCGGCGGACCAGCTTCTTCACCCGCTCGCCGGTCGCCGCGTACAAGTACTGCGCGTGCACGGACGGTTCGGCGCCGGCGGTCTGGGTGGCGAACGCCGTCAACCGGTCCGCGTGGTCCCACCCGAAGTGCCGGGACGTGGTCTCCGACAGCATGTTGCCGTTGCCGTCGAAGACGTAGTCGTACACCGTGCTTGCCACGGTCGTGCGCTGGATCCGGTTGTTGTCGGCCGCAACGGTGTGGGTGCGGGTGAAGCCTCCGGTGGCGGTGTGGGAAAGAGTGAGCAGGTTCCCGGCCCGGTCGTAGCCGTAGGTCTCGGTGTACGCCTGGGTCTGCGTCACGTCGGTGCCGCGCGGCAGCCCGGGCCACGGATCACCGGCGGGCAGTGCCCGGTGCTCGCGGCCGGTGGCGGACAGCAGACGGTAGGCCGGGTCGTACGCGAACCTGCGGTCGAGCGCGTCGCCGCCGCCGAGCAGTCCCCGGAGCACCGCGTCGGTCGTGGTCAGAGCCGCGGGATTGTTCGGAATGCCGCTGCCGGGCGCGCGGTCGCGCACGCCGAGGATGTTCCCGACGAGGTCGTAGTCGTAGCCGTGATCCTGCACCGCGGCCCCGGCCGGCCGGTACGTGGGTCCGGTGGCGAGCGTGTAGGGCTCGCTGCGCATCCTGGTCGGCCGGAAGGTGCGCGGGTCGTAGGCGTACCTGGTCATGATGCCGTTGCCGTAGGCGACCAGGATCCGCTGGCCCTTGGCGTCGTGGGCGATCCGCTGCACGAGGACGGTACCGTCCAGGCTGACCGCCTCCAGCGCTCCGGCCCGGTTGTACGTGGGCCGCATCTCGCGGCGGCGTCCTTCCACGTCTGCCGGCAGCAGCCGCGACACCACGCGGCCGAGCGCGTCATAGCGCATCGTCGTGAGGTAGCCGGCCGGCTCCAGCAGTACGGCGTCCCGGGCCGCCCGGTCCTGGCCCGCGGCCGGCGTCCAGTCGACCTGGAACGGCGCCACCTGCCAGCCGTTCGCCGCCGCAGCCGGGTAGGTCGCGAGGACCGGGGCGTCGGCGATCACCCGGCGAGCTGATTCCAGCACGTCGCCCTTGAAATCGATCGCGGTCACGGAGACCAGGCCCGCCTCGTCGCGATGGCGCACCACCCGGCCGAGCAGGTTGGCCGCGCGGGCGGCGGCACGGTCGGCGGTGGGCTGGTCGGGCGTGCCGCCGTCGCCGTACTCGAGGATCTGCCGCAGTGTCACCGCTTTGCCGGCGGCGTCGCGGGCCCACACCCGGGTCGGCCGGTGCAGCGCGTCGAAGACGCCGAGCGCCAACGCCCCTTTGCCGTCCCGCGATTCGACCGGAGAGCCGAGCACGTCGGGCACGGTGTCGCGGCGGCCGGCGTCGATGCCGTCGGTGCGCCAGCAGCGCCCGGTCAGGTCGTGGACGTAGCGAAAGGCGGTGCGGCCGAGCGGGTCGGTGACCGAGACGAGGTTGCTCCGGATGTCGTACGCCGAGACGGTGGTCAGCCGGTCCTCGTCGGCGGTTCCGGTGCGGACGACCGCGCGCACCGTGCGGCCCAGCGCGTCGAACTCGGCGCTCGCGGGGGTGTTCCAGTGGCTCTGGAAGGCGGTGCCGGCGTCCGGGTGGGTGCGGCCGGCGTTGTCGTTGGGATCGTAGGTGTACGACTCCCACGGTGTCGGTGCGTACCGGTCCGGGTCGGTCAGCTCGGTGGGAACGCCGAGGACGACGCGCTGTTCGCTGCCGTCCGGGCCGACGACCCGGACGGCGTGTCCACGCGGATCGTAGAACGTGCTGGTCCGCTGCCCCAGTTGGGCGTCGAGTGCCGGCGCGTAGGCGTAGCCGGTGGAGAAGAACGGTTCGTACTTGCGTACGATCCGGCCCTTGTTGTCGTAGATCTGCCAGCCGGAGACGATCACGTTGTCCGGGTCGGACGGACCGCGGGTACGGCCCGCGCTGTCGTCGGCCGGTGCGAGATCTCGGCCCGGTATGAGGCCGCCGCCGAAGACCGGGTCACCGAACAGGGTGTCCTCGGCCTGGCCGCGGGACTGCACAACCCGGCCGAAGCCGTCGGTGAACTCCACCGACACGATCACCTCGTCGCGTCGGTCTGCGGGGGCGGTGTTGTCGCTGTCGTGGTAGACCCGTTTGACGCTCCGTACCGAGGTGGGCTCGCCGCGCTCAGCGAAGGCCGTGAGGTCGTACGACATCACGGTGCCGGGCGCCGTGCGGTCGCCTTCGCCGTTCTTGCCCCGGACGAAGTGGGCGGTGACCAACCCGCTGGGGGAGAAGGCCACTTCGGCGATGTTGCCGTTCTGGTCGGTGACCGTGCGGGCCCGCAGGACCCGGTAGTCGTAGGCGGCGGCCATCTCCAGCCCGGCCGGGTCGATGGAACGCACCGGTAGCAGGTCGTGCTCGTCGTAGTCGATCCGGCTCTCTGCGCCCAGCGGGTCCAGCGAGGCGACCGGCAGCCCGCGCGGCACCCTTCCGGTGACGTGGACGTCGTAGCGGTGCCGCGCGTCGGTGACGTAGTAGCCACCGGGCGAGCCTGGTACGTCGGTGTCGGTGCAGTGGTTGTGGCCGGCCAGCGGCGGCAGCAGGCGCTGGAACTCCGGCGGGTAATCGGCCGGCCAGGTGGCCGGCCCGCCCGGCGCGAGGTACGGGGGCCGTGGGTCGCCCGGGGCGTGGAGCGAGTCGAGGAACGCGTCGGTGAACGCGAGGGTCTCGGTGCGGGTCGCCAGGCCGTACTCGCCGAGCGTGCCGAGCGGCAGCCCGACATAGGCGTCGCCGTCGTAGTACGTGCGGGTGTGGCCGATCACCCGCAGAGACACGCCGTCCCCGGTGGCGCGCTGGGATCCGGCGAGGACGGCGGTACGCAGGTCCGCCACGGACAGCCGGCCGTCGTTGACGACCTCGTAGCCGGTCGTCCTCGCTTTGCGGTCGAGCAGATAGTGGTCGGTGTCGTCGCGGCGGGCGTACTCGGTGGTCGTGTAGGTGGCCAGGTACGGCTCGGTCGGCGCGCCGGGCGGGGCCGCGGCCAGCGGGTCCCGGCCGCGCGGCACCGCGACGGAGATCTCCCCGGTCGCGAAGCCGTACGCGTCGTAGCCGGTGGGGAAGGTGAACCGGGTCATGGGTTCGTCCCCGCGCTCCCACTGCGTGGTGCGATTGCCCAGGGCGAAGGGGAAGAAGATGCGTTCCCGGCTCGCATCCTGCGCGTCGGTCGGAGCGGACACCTCACGGACGCCCGGGAGGCTCTCGGTCACCGTGTAGGGAAGGCCCCTGCGGGCGGTGTCGTCGAGCGCGTACAACTCCGTGCGCAGCGCCTGCCCGCGCAGCGTCCGCAGTGCGGCCCGGCGGGCGTCGCGCGGCAGGGCGGCCAGGAGCGCATCCTGCGCGGCCGGCACGGACAGCATCTGCGCGTCGCCGGCCCAGTACTCGTGCCGCAGGTCGAGTTCGGTCCAGTCGCCGGCCTCGTCGGCGGCGACCGGCCCGAGATGGAACCAGCTCTTGGTGAGCGTGGGCGGCGTGTAGTGCTCGGGCGGCACCGCGCCCGGCCCGGTGGGTGCGGCGCCGAAGCTCTCCGTGTCGAGCTGCTCGACCATCGCGAAACCGCGGAACTCCCGCTCCACGCCGTCCCAGTAGCCGTGGTGATAGCGGTACTCGGTGCTCAGGCGGCCGCTTGAGATCCGGTCCTCGACCGCGACCTTGGTGACTACCTGCACGGGAAACGGCAGGGTGGTCCGCCAGCGCGTCGCGGGCTGCGTCTGGTCGCGCAGATACTCCCGGGTGGAAGGTGTGTACGTCACCCGGGTCACGGCGCCGAGGTTGTTGTCCATGCCGGTCAGCAGGTACGGCTTCGTACCGCCGGTCAGGTCGAGGAACCGCACGTTCGCCCCGCCGCGACCCGAGGTGCCCGCCGCGCGGCTGAACAGCAGCCCGGCCATGCCGGTCCCGTTCAGGTCGCACAGCTGGACCGAGTCCGCGTCGACCAGGTCAGGAGTGCCGGCGACGACGAGAGGCTCGCTCGTCCAGGTGTTGCCCGACCGGTTGCCCCAGAGCGACACCCGGCCGCGGTCGACATACACCAGGTCGGCCGTGCCGTCCCCGTCCACGTCGCCGAGCAGCACCCGGCGGGGGTCGTAGCCGTCGGGCAGCCGCGGCGAGTCGCGCATCGTCACCTTGGCGCCCCAGCGGTTGTAGCCGAGGTTCGGCCAGTAGGAGATGTTGCCGCTGCGCAGCAGTACGAGGTCCTGGAGGCCGTCGCCGGTCATGTCCGCGAGTCGGACCCGGGGATCGGCCAGGTCGACGCCGGGCCCGCTGCCGTTGCTCAGCGCGGTGGCCTGCCAGGCCAGTTGGGGGTCCCGGTCGTTGAACCAGGCCTCCAGGCGACTGCCTGAACGCAGCACGTCCGTCAGCCCGTCACCGTCGAGATCGACCAGCTTCACGTTCGGATCGGCCAGACTCACGCTCGGCGTGTGCCGGTAGGGCCTGAAGGACCGTCGCGACCAGCCGCCGGCGAACGTCATCGGGAAGTACCCCGTCGGTCCGCCGCCCACGGTCGTGCGGGCGCCCGGTGCGGCGGCGGGGGAGACGACCAGATCGGGACGCCCGTCGCCGTCCGCGTCCAGGAACTGGACCCCGGCCGCGCCGAGCGGGAACGCAGGGGCCTCGGCCGGTGTCCTGGGCAATTCGAACCGGCCGTTCCCGGCGTTGCGCCACACTCGTTGGGTCGCGCCGAACTCCACGACATCGGGCAGGCCGACCCCACGCAGGTCCACGAGTGCGTGCCTCGGGCCGTTCAGCGCAGTGGTGGGCAGGCCGGGGCCCGTGACGGGCGCGAAACGGCGGCTTGCCGGCTCGAAGTCGGTGTACGTGAATGCCAGGGGCGGGAAAGCCTCGACGGCAGGGTCGGCGAAGGAGACGGCCGCGGCGATGGCGCGGTTCGCCGGCTGCTTGTCCTCCGCAATGTTCCGGCTGTCTGAGACTTGGCGGTTCTCTGAGACTTGGCGGTTGTCGGACCCTGTGTCCGGCGTCGGTGTGAGCGGCTCCCCTCCTGACGCGGGTCCGCCTGGCCCACTCCCCGCTCCGCTCGTGCCCGATCCACCGCCTCCAGAGCTCGAGCCGCTACCGCCGTCCCCCGCGCCCGGGGAGTCCGTTCCCGTGCCTGCTGTCCCTTCGTCGATACCGACGCACGTCACATCGGTCAGCAAGGACACACCGTTGAAGGCGGCCTGGTCGTAGCCGAGGCGGTACTCGCGGGCCACCCGTGCCACCCCGTCGCCCGCGTGCGTGCTCACCCTGACTGTGTCGCAGCGCAAGGACGTCCTGACCTCGAAACCGGCCCGATAGTCGGAGAACGGGTCGGGGCGCGTGGAGTAGTCGAAGTCCACCGTGACCAAGAACGTCGGGTCGGACCGGTCGCCGTAGTCCGCGTACTTGATCCGGGCCAGCAGGGGCTGGTCCCACACACGGCCCGGCTCCTGGCCGAAGTCCCGTAGGTAGGAGTACCTGACCAGGTTGCCGAGGGCGTCGGCTGTCTCGGTGATCCGCCAGCAAAAGACATGGCCCGGTGTGCGGGAGTCGGCGACCACGGCCGGGTCCCGCCAGCCGTCCGGTGCGTCGGCCGGCCGCGGTGTGCCGTACCTGGTGCGGGAGCCGTCCTTGGCACGCACCTCCCAGAAGTCGCCGGAGGCGTCCTTGACGTGCTCGATCCGGGCGAACACGCCCTCGGTTCTCGGCCGGTAGTGCACCCGCCCCGGGTAGGCACCCGCTACGGGAACCAGATCCTCCGCACCCGACAGCACGAACACGTCGGCACGCTCACCAGCCATGACGCCACCGGCGTCCACGTAGCGCGGCAGTCCCCGCGAGGTCTTCCGTGACACCCCGGGCAGGGAGAGCTGCCAACCGAGCCCGAAGGGACCGTTGCCGCTGCCCGTGCTGTACCCGAGCGTCAACTGGGGCTGGAGACCACCGCGTCCGGCCGGCAGCGCGATCGGCACCGAGAAGTTCCCGGTCCCCGTGAACAGGTCGGGCGAGAACTTTTCCCCCAACCCGCCCACCGCGCCACCGCCTTTCGGCAGCGAGATGACCGACCCGGCCGCGGCAGTGTCGGTGGTGCCCTCAGTCCCCATGCGTTGTTCCCCCGCCCTCGATGATCACTGGAATGCCTCTGGGTACCGGTGGTCTCCCTACCGGGACTCCAACGAGCAGAGTGGGGGGTGAGGAAGGGTCTGTCGTGCGGTGTTCCGCTGAGCGGACCGGGCTGGAGAGGGGCCCCGGAGAGCAGCCGCGATCGGGACGGGCTCTTGCACAGATCCTGTGGTGTGGCCGCTGAGCGTTACTGACGAAGGATCATCTTGCAGAGGAGTGGCAATCCGGCTCGCCTGTAGAGCTGCCACTAGATCTTTGTCACCCGATTTACGGCGCCTGCCGTGCCGCCTGAGCTCGGCTGCATGGTGAGTCCGGCGACCACGGCTTCCAGATCGGTGGTGCGTCCGTGAGGACAGTCCGGAGTGGGGTGAGGTTTCACCCCGGTACCGAAACGCTGGGTGGTCGAGCGGACCCACCGCTGGCTGATGCTGAACCGCCGCCTGGCCCGTGGCTACGCAACCGCTGCCCGCCCGGTTCCAAGCCGTGATCCACTTTGCGCTGACCGACCTCATGACCCACCGGCTCACCAGCGAGAACACCGTCTCGTGTGGTGACCCGACACCAGCACCTCAAAGCCGCATCACGGGATGAGACAACAGGACGGAGCAACCTCTCAGGACCGGTGCGGGGAGGCGTCGGCGCCTTTGCGGGAGCGGTTGCTGCGTACCTCGTCGTGGTGGTCGGCTGCCCAGCCGATGAGCTGTTCGACGATCTCGAGGAGGCCGTCCCCGGGGGTGCCGGAGCATACTCGACGCGTGGTGGCACCAGCAGATCAGCGCATCGCCGGTCGAGTTCGTCGATGCAGAGCACATCGACACGGCCGCAGCGGGCGATCGTCTTGGACAGCTGCTACTCGTCGGCGGCCTCGAATAGCTCGTTCACCAGCATGGTGGCAGGCATGCAGCGGACGCGGAAGCCCTGCATCGCCGCCGCGACGCCCAGCGCGATCACCGGGTGGGACTTGCCGGTGCCGGAGTCGCCGATCAGCGAGTTGACGGTAGGCAGGACGGCGAGACAACTCGCCTGTTGGCAGTGGCGGTTCGGCCCGAAACACGATTGAACCTGTGGCTGTCGCGGTCGGGGTCGAGCTCAGCCCGGTACCGGATCTTCGGAGGCGGCCAGCGGTTCTGGGGTGCTCGGGACCAGCGCGCGGATGGAGGGGGTGGCGAGCATGGCGAGGGTGGCGAGGAGGATGAGCGCGGCGGCCGCGTAGAGGGTGGCACGGAGGCCGAGGAGGAGTACGGCCGGTCCGGCGGCGAACTGGGCGAGCGGGAGCGCGAGATAGGAGCCGAGGTCGTCGTAGGCGTAGACGCGGGCAAGGCGGTCCTCGGGGATCTGCTCGTTGAGGGTCGAGTACCAGGCGACGCCGGCTTGCTCGACGCCCACGCCCGCCACGAAGTTGGCGATGACCAGCAGCCAGGTGTGCGGGGCGAGGGCGAGCAGCAGTGGGGTCATCGCTGTCAGGCCCATCAGGGCGCAGCCGACCAGGATCGCGCGCCGGGGCTGCCAGCGCAGCGACAGTATGCCGCCGGCGACCGCGCCGAGTGAGGACGCGGCGACAGCCAGGCCCCAGCCGGTGCGACCGATGGCGGTGGTGTCGGCGACGGCCGGGCCAAGGACGGTGAACGAGGCGGTGAGGCCGGCGTTGAGGAAGCAGAACGCCGCCACGATCACCCACACCCAGGTGCGGGAGGTGAACTCGCGCCAGCCGACGCGCAGTTCGTGCACCAGGCCGTCGCTGGGCGCGGGCGGCGCTGCCTGGACGCGGATCAGCGCGAAGAACGCGGCGGCGAGCGTGAAGCTGAGTGCGTCGACGGCCAGGCCCCAGCCGGGGCCGATGGCGGCGGCCAGTACGCCGCCCAGCGAGGCGCCCACGATCGCCGCGCTGCTGCCCGCGGTCCGGGAGAGCGCGAGGGCGGAGCGGCGGGATTCGGTCGGCACGGTCTGGGGGAGCAGGGCCTGGGCGGCGGGCTGGTAGCAGGAACTTGACGCCCCGTTGACCGCGGCGAGCACCATCAGCAAGGGGATGGCGGCGTGGTGGGTGAGGACCAGGGCAGCGACGAGCGCCTGGCTGGCGGCGCTGACCAGGCTGCTGCCGACCAGCAGCGGGCCGCGTGGCAGACGGTCCGCCAGCACCCCGCCGTACAGCAGGAAGACGATGCCGGTGAGGGAGTGGGCGCCGACCACCAGCCCGAGCGAGCCGATCGACCCAGTTGCATCCAGCACGGCGAAGGCCAGGGCGATCGGCGCCACTCCGTTGCCGAGCAGATTGGCCGTCGTACCGATGAAGAGGTGACGGAACGGGCGGTGGCGCAGAGGCGCCAGGGCGGCAGACATGCGCCTGATCGTCGGGACTGAGCGCCGTGCCCGTCAACGGGATATCGGACTGCCGCCGGGTCCTGCGGCGCCGTACGGTCGCTGAGGCGCGGGCCATCGCGTGGAAGACCGGCGGGTCGACTCTCTCGCCGTGGGCCTGCCCCGGGCAAGTCACGGCCCGCGGGTAGGCCCAAGGCGGCCCTGCGCGTCCCCGTTGTCAGTGGTGGCTGCCACGCTGATCAGATGAACGGCGATGAGCAGCTGCTGAACAGACGCGTCTACGGCACCGACCACGACGCCCACAATCCCGGCCCGCTCCCGCACCGGACCTATGCCGAACTTGTCGGCGGGCCACTGGACGGCCTGCTCCTGGACATACACGGGTGGCGGACCGAGGACGTCGACGACGGCGTGGCCCTGCCCACCGAACTCGGGCAGTATCCCGGCGGCCGCTCGCTGTACGACGCGCGTCCCGGCGAGCCGCGCACGCCGGGCCCGGGCGTGAGCTGCCGTCTGTACTTCTCCGCTGACTCGCCCTGACCATGGGTCCGAGCCAACTGGTCTCACCGCGGCCGCCTGATCTCGGGGTGCCGGCGGCTGCCGACCGGATTCCCGACGCTTCAGCCGCGGCGCCACCGTTCGATGCGCTTCTCCCAGGGCCGATCGTCCGTGGTCTCCAGGAAACCGCGGTGGTTGATGAGCAGGTACGCCTCGTCGGCCGATGCATCGGTGGTGTTGAGGATGAGGGGTTGGCCGGCGTTGAGCAGGCCGCCGAGGAAGCGGCCGTAGAGGTGGGTGAAGCGGGTTTCTGCCGCGGTGATGTCCGCGCGGGTGAGGGTGAGATCGCCGTTGTCGGACCAGCCGGTGAGGACGAGCAGGTCGGGGCGCAGGATGATTCGGCCGCGCCGCTGGAAGAGAGTCCTTTGGCTGATACCGGCGGCGATCTTCGCTGCTGCTCGCTTCTCGCGCAACTCGTCGGCGGTGGCGCCGATGTAGTCGGCCTCGGCAAGCGGCGGGGCGAATTCGTTCATGGGGATCCTCCGGAGGGGTTCGTTCGTACGGTCCGCGAGGGTGGGCCGATGACGGGCGTCAGGAGTTGCGGGACCAGAAGGCGCAGCGGTGTTCGGCTGCCGCGTCCACGCCGGCGAGTGTGTTCCGAGCCAGCTGCTGGGTGTGTGGGAAGGGCGGCCAGCCGTCGCCGGGCGTGCCACTTCTGGCGAACGTCGTCCACGCGGCGATCATGCGTCGGGAGAGGGCGGACTGCCCGTCGTCGAGGCGGAGGTCGCCCATGCCGAACAAGTAGGGCAGCTCCGCGCTGTGATAGGCGCCCAGCGGGAAGTCGGGGCGCAGGTCGGGTGCCGGTGGGTGGCGGTCGGCGAACTCGTAGCTGTAGACCGGAACATGCCTGGCCAGCAGTCGGTCGGCGGCCAGGGTGGGGCACACCCAGCTGCGGTCGGTGCCGACCTTGGCCCAGGTCAGTGCGGGCGTGGCAGCGGGCGGGTACACACGGGCGATGCGGTCTGCTTGCCGTCGGCCGTAGGTCTCGGTGAGCAGGCGGCGGTAGTCCGCTGCCGTCAGCGGCTTGTCCAGCGTGAACAGGGCGGCAAACAGCCGGTGTTCGTCACGGGTGTTGCCCTGTAGGACGGGCACGCGGTGGAAGTCGCCGGCGGCGAGCGCGCGGGCCGGCGAGTGGGGCAGGACGCTCGTCCCGTAGGCGGGCTGGTGGAAGCGCCCGTTGAGGGTCAACACGTCTTTGGTGGGCTTGGCGCGCAGGCATGTCACGCTGCGGCAGCCCAGAGCATCGCGGCCTTTGGCGGCCAGCTCGTCCTGGGGGGCGAAATAGGTGGCGGCGGGGTCGCCGGGCGCGAGCGTGTTCTTGGGCCAGTTCTGCTGGCAGGAGCCGCTTTGGATGACCGCGCGGTGGAAGAGGCCGGCGGCCTTGGGTGAGGTGAGCTGGGCGCACACGCTCGCGCCTCCGGAGGACTCGCCCATGAGCGTGACATTGCCCGGATCGCCGCCGAATGCGGCGGCGTTGTCCCGTACCCAGTGCAGGGCCGCCTGCTGGTCCTGGAGGCCGAAGGCTCCGGAGTCGGGCAGGTCCGGATGGGCGAAGAAGCCCAGGGCACCCAGGCGCGAGTTGACCGTCACGACAGTGACGTCGCCCTGCCGGGCCATCCGGGTGGCGTCGTACTGGTCACCGGAGCCCGAGCTGAAGGCCCCGCCGTGCAACCAGACCACGACCGGCCTCGGGGCCGTGCGGTCCGCTCCTTCTGCGGGCGTGGTGACGTTGAGATACAGGCAGTCCTCCGCGGAGTCCGCCACCTCGGGCTGCGCGCAGGCCGGTCCGGGCTCGGTCGCCGTCCGCGTGCCGGTCCAGGTGGGCGGCGCGGCCGGCGGACGCCAGCGCAGAGGGCCGACCGGAGGCGCCGCGTAGGGGATGCCCTGATAGGTCGTGACGCCCTTCACGGTTGACCCCTTCAGGCGGCCCTGGCGTACACGGACGCTGTCCGGCCGGGTCTCGGGGTGGTGACCGTGCGTACGCCGACCGTGCGCGTGCTGACCGGCCGTCACCGGCGAGGTCTGCACCGCATCCGCCGTGCCCATCACCAGCACGAGGAGAGCCGCACCCAGTGCAGCGCCGGCGGTGGAGCGTCGCTTCGGCATGATCCAGTCCGTCCTGTCCCTCGTGACGCGCAGCGTTCGGGTAGCTCACCCCTCGTTGCAATACATTCGTATTGCAAAAACGAGACTAGGTTGAGCCGACCAGGAAGGCAAGCACGAGGAAGGAAGGTGCCCGTCGACGTGCCGCGACAGGTAGACCACAAGGCCCGCCGGGACCAGATCGCCGAGGCGCTGCTGGACATCGTCGCCGACCAGGGACTGGAAGCGATCTCGGTGCGGGCCGTGGCGGCGCAGGCGGGCGTCTCGGTAGGGCGCATCCAGCACTACTTCGCCAACAAGGACGAACTGCTCGCCTATGCGATCGAGTACCAGGACTGGCTGGTCCAGCAGCGGTGGAACGAGCAGGCGTGGCCCGAGGGCGAGCCCACCCCCAGAGAGGCGCTGCGATGGGTGCTGCTGGAGACGATCCCCAGGGACGACCGGCGTCGGCGCGAGTGGCTCGTCGGCGTCGCTTACCTCATCCGCATGCTTGCGAACCCCAAACTGCGCGCCCTCTACGTCGACGGGCTGCCCCGCCTCTACCGGCTCCTCGCCGACCTCGTCCGCATGGCCCAGGAAGCCGGCGACATCGCGCCGGACCGCGACCCTGATGTGGAAGCGGAACTGCTCTTCGGCCTTGCCGACTCGCAGGGACCACCCGTCGTCCTGGGCCTGCGCACCCCCGAACAGGCCGCCGCTGCCATCGACTACTACCTTGACCATCTGTTCCGGTAACCGCCGAGGGCGGCGCATCTGGGAGGCCCATGGGGCAGGAGGGGTGCCCCAACTGGCCGCGTTCTCGCCACCCTGCGGGCGATTACTGCACCGCTCGAATACCGACACTCCACCACTGCCATGCAGACGAACACGCGCCCGGGGGAGTGCACCCAGGTGAGGCTACGTCTTCAGTTCCAGCACGATCCACCGGCGAGATCAGAGTTGATGCTGGAAGCCAGCGACTGAAGCGGTTCCCCTGTACAAACGGCATGGACGCCGCGCACCTGCTGCTCATCAGGCACGGAGATAGCCAGGTCGTGGCCGCAGGTTGTGTCGTACAAGACCCCGGGCCTCTGCGGCCTGGGTCTCTCGAAATGCTTGAGACCTGGCGGCCGAAGAGGAGTCATCCATCCCACCGTGTCCGCACCGACTCCCACGTTCAATCGGGTCACGGCCCGCCGAGGGTCACTTTGGCCGCTTTGGTCCACCCGAGATCCACCAAGGACACCGAGCCGCCGGTGCAGGCTCCCCGGCTGGAGGACCCGTACGTCGAGGTGTACTGATACTGGCCACCTCCCAGAGCATTGGCCGCGGGCTGCGTGAAGTACGCCACCGACAGCGGGACCCCATTGCAGGGGACGGCGTCGCCGTAGTACTCGCTGAAGTTGGCCGGTGTCCCCAACAGTCGCTGACTGACCGGCACACGAAGACGTCCGATGGGTGTGTCGACGCCGGTCTTCATGTTGCGCACCCACGCACCCCACCACTGACCCCCGGAGTCCGCCGTCAGCCGCCATACGCGCAGGCGGTAGTCGGACTGCCGGTCGATCGCGTACGGGATCCTGCAACTGAGGCCGGTCCCCTCGCCGTCGAAGGGTCCGCAGTTGCCTCCTCTGCTGCCGTTTGCGTTCCACAGTGAGAAGATCGCTGTCTCGCCGGTTGTGTGGTCGAAGCGCGTGCCGTTGGTCTGCAAGCCCATGTACCCGCCCTTGCCCGGCGTGGCCGTGAAGTCCCACATCATCGCCCAGTACGAGTGGTGGGCCTTGCGAGTGATCTGCACACGCTGGTCGATGTTCCAGAACCCATTGGCGCCGTGGAAGTCCCACAACGCATATTCGTTGGCATCTTGGTGCTGCCCGGCCTGCGCCGACGCGGTACTCATCACGACCATCGTGCACACGGCCGTTATCAGGCCCAGAAGCCTCCCGCAGAGATGAGCCAGCCGACCGCGAAGATGTCCGCGTGCGTGGTGCATCCGTCCCCCCATCGCGGCCACCCGCGGTGGCCGTTGCCTCAGCGTGGAGGCGGAGGTCGGCATCCAGAAGAGGCGTGCGGGAGCGTTGCCCGGCGTTGAGGCGCACTCCGAGCGGCTCACTGAGGAAGCAGACGTTCTCGGCCTCGACGACGCACTCGTCGCAGAGCTTCGGCGTCAGTTGCGGGACCTCGACCGCATCGCGAACCACTCGTCGGAGCTCCGCCATGCGAATTTGGGGCTGCCCATCGAGACGGTGAACGGCCTCCGCGCCGAGCTGCGGCCCTCGCTGTCCAGCCCCACCTGACCGGCGGCAGTGCAGTTCACGCGGTCCCATGATCAATGCCGATGGGGGCGTTGCACCCGGTGCCGGGCCAGTCCGGAGCGCGGTCCGCCATTCGTGGTGATCGTGCAGAGAATCGCCGGACTCCTCCAACGAGTATGGTTCGGGGCTGCGCCCACGGTGAGACTGGCAGCCAGCAGCGGTCTGCCCGCGGAGTGTGCCGGCCGCCGAACCTTACTGGCCCGTCATCGTTCGAGGAGTCCAGATGCGTCTGCGCAAGCGTGCGATCGGCGCCGTGTTCATGAGCACCGCGGTCTTCACCGCCCTCGCTCCCCAGGCCATGGCCGCCCCCATGCCCTGGGAGACCAGCAAGACCCCCACGATCCCAACCCATCACCTTCCCTCCGCAGCGTCTGGCGGCAGCGGCACGGTCACCGTGCTGTGCACCGGAGGCTGCTACCAGTAGGAGGCCACGCGGGAAATCGCAACCAGAGGAGGGCCCGGGGACGTTACGTTCCCCGGGCTCATCCCTGGCGACCTGCCCAGCAGGCGCGCCACGAAGCAACTGCTGGAAGTGGCGCGTGCCTCCCGCTACTCGCAAACATGGTCACGCCAGGTCAGTGCGGCAGCGCCGTCCATCGAGGGAGGTTGGCGGGGGAGAGGTCGGGGCGGGTCCGGCGCAGGCGTACGGCGTGGCGCCAGCGGCCGGCAACGTCGGCGCCGACCCTGAGCATTCAGGCGGCGCCAGTAGTTGGAGCAGAGAACAGAGCCGCGTCGTCACGACTGATCAGCAGATTCTGAGCGTGCGTGGCCTGGGTGTCCTTCAGGTTGCCCGAACTCTGGATCACGAGCTTCGTATCACCCTTTTGGATCAGGAAGCACTTGTTGTGCATCGCGCCGGAGCCGGAGTGCATGCAGGACTTGGCGCAGGGGGTGACGCCGACACCCTTGCTCGTGAGGTAGCTCATGAGTCCGTCGTCCGCGGGGCCGACCACGACGCGGACGCTCACACCGCTCTTCTGGGCTCGCGCAAGCGAGGCCGCGATCTCCTGGCCGCCACCAGAGCTATACCAGTTGTAGAGGGCTATGCGTATGTAGTTGCCCGTCTCGCCGGCGGCGGCCGCGTCCGCGGTTGCGTCGATCTTGCCCTTGATCCTGGTGGCGAGCAGGAGATCCTGGACTCCGCCACCGTGGATGAAGCAGGACTCGTAACGTTCGCAGTGGGGAGACCTCGCAGTCACTGCTCTCGGCCGACGCGGAGGGCGCCGAGATCATCGTCGTCATCAACGTCATGATGAACAACAGCATGCTTGTCAAGGGAACGTCGCCTGAACACGGGCTTGTTGGTGATCACCGGTGGAGCGTATGGCATGTACAGAGTCGGTGACGGTGGATCAGATGCGCTTTCGCTGACGCCTACAGCTCGCAGCCGTATCCCTTGGCATGGACCCCGAAGGCGTCATGACGATGAGCGCGACACCCGGCCGCTTGTGCCGAGCACAACACACGCCATGCCTTCGCGTCCTGATAGCGAGACGTAACATGGCGCTGCCGAGCCGCGAAAGGAGGCTGACCTGTGGGAGCTGGTTTGATGATCATCCCGTTCCTGGCGTCCGTTCTGGCCATTCCACTGGCGATGCTGTCCTATGCGGTCGGCAAGAAGACATCCCGGAAGATGGGCTGGCTGTTCGCGTCGGTCTTGGTCGGCCTGCCCGCTGCGCTGCTGATCGTCATGTTCATGCCTCGAGGTGCCGCCTCCGACCCGTCGGCTCCCATCATCTACGGGAACCCTTACGAGCCCAATTCGATTGCGGACGCCCAATACAAGCGTGGCTACGACTTCGCTGCCGCTCTCGCCCAGCAAGGGAAGGACCCGGGATCCGGTATGGCGGACGACGTCTCTCGCTGGTGCCAGGACCGGCTGACGCCGGCGGCAGGCTTCAAAGGCAAGGTCACTACGGCGGTGATGCAGGGCTGCATCTGGGGATCCCAACAGCGTCCCGCACCTTCGTCCAATGCGCCGTAAAGCCAACTGACGCTCAGTCACCAGTCCACCACCACCGGCCCTTCGGTCAGCACCCGGCCGTCCTCGTCACACGTCACCTGCCGCATGAAACCGCTGTTGTCCATCACCTGGTCGACGATCACCTGATCCCGACCACTGCTGAACCAGCCCGCAGAAAGCCCCCTCCGTGTCTGCGCCTCCAGCGTGCTCACCCGGACCGGTCCTGACAGCCACTTACCCGCCGCGGGGTGCGTGGTGACAGACTGAGCGCCGGTGGCTAGCCAACCGGCACAAGATCTGCTCATCCTCGGCCCGCTGGCCGGCTGCTACGCCGGCACCCACTTCGGACCACATCGCCGATCTTGGCCTGGAACCGGATCAGCCGGTCGCCCGCGAAGCCGACCTTCGCGACGAAAGGCAGGCTCTCACCACCGCAGGAACCCACTGTGCCCGGCACGGACACCTCGGTGAACGGTGCGGACCCGCCCTGGTGACCGGTGTCGATCTCCAGGGGAAGGCCCGGCTCGACCTCCCGGACCATCCAGTCACGGTTCCACCAGAGAAGTTCCTGCAACACCCCGTTGAAGAACGGCAGCAGAACCGTGAGATCCACCGGATCCGGATGGTCCTTCTGATCACCCCGGACGACATCGGTCCAGTACCTGAGCGCCGCAATCACCTTGACCGACAGTGTGCGATCCGCAATCACCATGGCCACGCCCTCCCACCCGTCACCACCGCCACAGCATCGGCCGGTTCCAAGCCCTCCCCGAACCGACCGGTGACGAACCGGAACAGGACCCGCTGCCGGTTGCATCACAGCTTGAGTGTCATGCCGAGACGGTGCGCGCCCGGGCCGAAATGATCAAGATGCGGTCCTTCGGGATCAGGGAGGAAACCGAGGGACTCGTACAGCGCTCGGGCCGGTTCGTTGGTGGGCTCCACCCAGAGACGGACGGTGCTCGCCTCGTCGGCGCGCAGGATCTCCAGCGCTTGTGTCATCAGGGCGCGGGCCAGGCCTTTCCTGCGTCTGGCGGGGGCGACGCCCAGGCTGAAGATCCAGCTCTCGCCTCCGTAGGGCGGTGTGGCGAGCACGTAGGCACACAGGTGACCGTCGTCGTCATCGACAACCAGAAGATGGTCCGCGTACATGTCCAGCAACTGGCGCAGGGTGGAGTTCCGCATCGGATCGTCGGGAAAGGCGGCACCGTCCAGGCGCAGAAGGTCGGGCATGTCCTGCCCGTTGGCCTCGCGAGGTTGGCCGGGCGGAAGCGAAGGTGCTGGCATCGCACCAGAATTGCCTGGCGCTCCCGCCGGTTCAAGTGCCTGGATCCGGCACGGCGCGTCGCATTCGGTCGTGGCCTCATGGCATCCCTCTTTCGCCGACAGTGTTGGTACCGTGAGGCATGCCTTTCGGATCATCAGATGGACAGGCACAGTTGAACGGGGATGCGCCGTGGGACGACTTCGACTCCGCGAAGTATGTGGAGAAGAACTACATCGAAGTGCTCTCCGTCGACGAGGAGATCATGGCGATCGTCCGCAGGCACTTCAGTGATCATTTCCGGGGGCGGCCCAATCTGCCGGTCCACGGCATCGACGTGGGGGCAGGAGCCAACCTCTACCCGGCCTTTCTGATGCTGCCCTGGTGCGACCGCATCACCTTGCTGGACCGGTCGAAGACCAACCGCGCCTACCTGCGCGGCCAGATCGAAGATCACGACGGCAGTTGGGAGAAGTTCTGGCAGAAGCTGTGCCCGGACGAGGCCTACGCAGGCTTTCCCGAGGGCCCCTGGCCTCGGCTGCGCGAGGTCGCCCAGGTCAAGGAAGGCGACATTCTCCGGCCGCTGGATCTGCCGGACAACTGGCAGACCGGCACCATGTTCTTCGTGGCGGAGTCGATCTCCACGGATACGCAGGACTTCCACCGCGCCGTCCAGCATTTTCTGGAGGCACTCGTTCCGGGCGCGCCCTTTGCCGCCGCCTTCATGGAACACAGCTCCGGATACCAGGTGGGCGATCTCTGGTTTCCCGCGAGCAACGTGGACCGTACGGAAATCGAGGCCAGCATCAGGCGTTTCACCGATTCCGTGCAGATTCATGAGATCGGCGAGCAGGGCGAGGTGCGCACGGGCTACGACTACATCATTCTCGCTTGCGGTTTCCGCTGAGCGGGTAGCTTTCGATGACCGTCATGGGGAGACTGGGACGGCAAGGGGGCGCCGGATGCGGATCAGGCCACGGCAGCATCTGCTTGACATATGGCAGGCGCTGGCCAGGCATTCCTTCCCCGAAGGGGCATGGGCCTGGGGCGACGCGCACGGCCGCAGCAGTGTCGCGGACGCCGAACTGATGCTGTGTCTGCTCTATCCCGCCACCGAGATCCCGGCCTTCCGGCTGGATTACCCCGACACCACCCAGCTCGACGTGGCGAAGGCGCTCAAAGCCTTGGGGGACACCACGGACATCCCCCTGCGGCTCATCGAGGTGCTCGGCGAGTTCATGGGCCGCAACCGCCGAGGGGAGCGACCTGACTTCGCCGGAGGCCGCTACTTCGTGCCGGCCGACTCCGCCGGGCAACTCGCCCCGGAGCAGCGGGACATCGACGTCGTCGACTCCTACTCCATGTCCGTCAGCCTGTGTCTGGCCGTGCTGGAGTTCCTCAAAGGATGCCGGAGCACGACCCGCCGGCAATCCACCCTCGACCGCATCGACCGGCTCCACGGCGAAACCAGTCTGCGGCTGACCGCCGCGCTCGTGGGCCTGCTGCGGTCCTTCACCGTGCACGTGATCGACATCGCGTCTCCGCAGGGGCAGGTCCTCGCCGGTCTCCTGGACCAGGACGGCCTCTCCGATCGCCAGGTCGTCGAGCGCTTCCAGCACCGGTTCGGGACGCTGCGCGCGACCATCACGGAAAGCCCGGGCCTCGACCTGCCCGCCGAGGTGCGTGACGAACTGACCAACCCCAACCGCCTGTTCGAGTGCGGCTGGGCGTGGAGCGTCGTACGGGACGCTCCGGAGGTTGCCCTCAAGGGCCCCGCCCATGAGATGGTCCCGCAGCCGCCCGGGGTAGCCCTGCCGTTGCCGAACCTGCACTTCACGGTCGTAGCCCTGGACGGCATCGTCGACCTGCTGTCCGAACGCACCCTCACCCGGGGGCTGCTCGACGCGGAACAGCACAAGCTGGCCAACGCGCTGCGGCTGCGCTGGGAGATCACCCACCAGTACTGGTCGGCGCTCGCACGCCTCGGTGAGGATCACTGGCCGCTCGCGAAGATCCCGTGGCGTACGACGTCCCAGCAGGCGGACTCGGCGTACTTCTCCCTCTCCGTCGTCTCCGTCCTGGTGCACGACATGATGCGCCGACGTACCACCGGTCACGACCTCAGCAACCTCATCAAGGTCATGGAACGCCTCAACGAGCACGGGCGGTTCACGGGGGCGGAGACGAGCGACGGCCCGGCGAACGGCCCGCACAGCCCAGGGGTCACCCTGCCGCTGCCGGGCAGCGAGGCGCTCGGCCCCGCCATGGCCTGGGTGATGAGCGACTTCCCCACGCAACTGCTCAAGCGCGCTGTGCAGTTGTGCTCGCTGGCGCAGAAGACCTCCGAGGAGGAGAAGCTGCTGCGGCTCGCGGAGGAGACCCTGGATCACGTGTGGAGCCACCGCATCGAGGACGGCGCGGGCATCGGCCTGTGGAGCGGCCTTCCGGTGACCGGCCTCCAGACACCGGTCCCGGCCGGGAGCCCCTCGTGGAGCATCACGGAACGGGTCGTCGAGTGCATGGTGGCCGCACACCTCCTGTACATCCAGCCGCCGAGCCACAGCCGCGACCTGTCCGGACAGGCCCAGGAGGCGATCAGTGAGGCCGCCCATCTGCTGGGCAGGGAGCAGGAGTTGTACCCGGCTCCGCGCCGGGCCACCGACCAGGAGAAGTGGATGAAGCGCCTGGAAGCCGATCTGGAGCGAGCGCACCGGCTGGTGGGCGAACAGGCGGGCACCGCGCTCGCGCTCGCCCTTGACGTCCTGACCCGGCTGGACACCCTCGCCCGAGCTCGCGGTACCGACGGGAAGGTGTGACGTGCTCGTCTTCGCAGCCTCGGACAAGGGAGGCACCGGCAGGTCCGTGACCAGCGCCAACCTCGCCTACCAGTGTGCCCTGGACGGCTCCGACGTCTGCTTCCTGGACTTCGATTTCGGATCCCCCACGGCCGCCACCGTCTTCGATCTGCCCGACGTTCACCGCGAGGCCGAGACAACCGGACTGCACGCGTACCTGCAAGGCGATGTCGGCGAACCCCTGCGGGTCGACGTCTGGGCTCGCACGGAACACCTCGACCTGCGCGACCGGCCCAACGGCTCCGGCCGCCTCGTCCTCCTGCCGGGCGACCGTTACGGCGGAGAGTTCGTCACCGACCGGGAACACGTGCACCGGTGCGTCGACCTCATCCTGCGGCTCAGACGCGAGTTCGACCTGCTCATCGTGGACCTCAGCGCCGGACGCAGCTACGCCGTCGACCTGGTACTCCGGGCCACCTCACCCGGCCTCGGCCTCGACCGGCTTCCCCACCGCTGGCTGGTCTTCCACCGCTGGACGCGCCAGCACGTCACCGCGGCGGCCGAACTCGCCTTCGGCCCACGCGGCCTGCTCAGCGCCGGCGAGGGACTGGGCCACGACCGTGACGCGCTGCGTGGTGCCATCCGCTTCGTGCGGGCGGCCGTACCCGATCCTGACTCACCCCTGTGGTCCACAGTGGGGCCGGCGAGGTACGCGTGGATGACCCAGTGCGACAGGGCGCTGGAGAAGCTCGCCTCCGAACGAGGACTGGGCCGGACCGGCATGGTCGCCAAGATCCCGCTGGAACCGGTTCTCCAGTGGCAGGAGCGACTCATCACCGACCAGGACGTGCACGACCGCCAGATCGCCGACCCGCAGACCTGGCGGGCCCTGGGCGACCTCGCCCAGCGGCTGACCGACGACAGATTCTGGGGAGAGCGGTGACCCGACCCGTCCCGGTCTTCCGGGAATCCAGCGCCGAACCGCGTACCGAGTCCCTGCCGTTCTCCCATCTCTCCCTGGAGATCGGCCACTTGTACATGGAGGACATCGTCGAGGGGCCCGAGCGGCTGCGACGCCACTTCGCCACGGTACGGCCGTGGGTGGACGCCGTCCGGTCCGGACTGGGTACGTCGCACACCGGCACGCGCCCGCGCGTCAGCACCTGCATCCTCATCGACGACTACTTCTCCCGGCTCACCCCTCCCCACGAACTCCTGCCGTCGCTGGTCCAGGAGGCCGCCCGCGCCGGACTGACTGTCGACTACCTGGCCCGCGAATCCGCCTGCGCCGCCGCCCCCGCCGGCAGCCGCGAGGTCATCCACCCCGCCGAGTCCGTCGCAGCCAGGCTGGTGGAATCCCCACCCCCGGGCAGCAGTGGTTTCCGGCCGCCCGTCAGCCGTACCGGCTGGCTCAGCAACGGCCAACGCGGCCCCGCCCAGCGCACCTCCGCCGCACTGGACCCCACCACAGCGGTCTGGCACCCGCCCGCGGAGATCGGCGCGCGCGGCCACTCCGTCTTCATGGACATCGAGCTGTGGAACGAGACGGAAGGACAACGCACCTGGTCCTGCGCCTTCCTCGCCGCGGTGTGGCAACTGGTCCGGCTGGGACTGCTCCGCGACGACGGCCGCACCATCCTCAAACCGGTTGCCCGGCAGGGCCCGGACTTCCCCGAGGAATGGGACGCATTGCCCGCCGTGCTGCAACTCAATCCCCGCGCCGCGCCCTTCACCGCCTACACCACCTGCAGCGTGCTGCCCGGCCGGTTCCTGCCCGTCGAGCACGCCGTACGCGTCATCCTCGACCAGATCCACGTCGAGGAGGGGCCGCTCCAGCAGGCGGCGCAGCGATCGGCCGCCGAACACTTCGAGGTGCCCGCGGGCATCGCGGACCGCGTCTCCTACGTGTTCCCGCCCGGACTGTGACATGACGAGCGCACACACGGACCCCGGCTCAGTCCTCGCCTGTGGCGAGGTCCGCACCTGCCTGCTGCCCACCCGCGATCCGCTCGACGAGACCACGGCCGTACGACTGCTGCAACTACGCACCGACGAACCCGTGAGGGTCTCCCGGCACCCGAACCACCACGCGGCTGCCCCGGAAGTCCTGACCGGCGTCGACTGCCCCCTGCCCGCCGACACAGGGACACGGATGCGGGTGGTGGGGACTGTGCTCACGCGGGCGATGCTCGTGGAAGGCCGGGTACTCCAGTCCTCCGCGCTTTTCTCCCTGGCCGGCACCGGCACCGATCGACGTCAACCCTGGGGCCACTACCTCGTCCGGCCCGGGCTGCTCGTACCCGTGGGGCGACTGGACGAGCAAGCAGTCGCCCGAGGATTCCTGATCGGACACCGTTCAGGACAGCTGGACATCGGGTCCATCGCCGAGGCCCTGACAGCGCGGATCTCCCGCCATCAAGTCCTCGACCACGACCCGCCCCTGACCACCGTCGACACCCGTCTGCGCTGGACCGCCGTGCGCACACTCCCCGATGCCCCGCCCGCCGTGCTCTTCACCACGCACCGGGACGGCCTGCGCATGGTGGAGCTGCACTTGCCGTCCGGCACCGCACCCGGTGCCGCGGCCGGTCTCTGCGAGGATCTGGCCCTGCACGACTGGCTGTTGACCACCGTCGCCGGCAAACTCGACGGACTGCGGACCGGTGCCGAGGCCGACCGGGCCGGCCTCGGGGTCCTGGGGCCGCTCGTCGACCACCTGCTCCACCTGTGGATGCCGCGGGCCCGCGTCGACAGCGCTCTGCATCCTGTATGGGAGCAGTTGGACGCGATCCCGGGCTACGGCCGTCAGTGGCAGACGCTCACCCAGCGCATCCGAGACCGACTGGCCCTGCTCGCACTTCGCGCGCTCCAAGAGGTGCCGACGCCGAGCCGACTTGGCAAAATTTCGTGAGAGTCTGACGGGGGAGACCCATATGCAAGGCGATCCGGACCCGACACCACCGGCCACCCACGGGGTGCGCGTCTCGCCCCTGATACTCAAGATCCTCATCACCATCGTGGTGAGCACCGGCGCGTACGTGCTCACCAACCTGGTGAAGCAGTCGGGCGACGAACTGTGGAAGATCGCGGTAGCCGTCGTCATCGGCGGCTCCACGCTCATCGTCCAGTACATGGTGGACTTCGAGCAGCGCCTCGCCACCGTCGAGACGGGGCACATCGAGCGCAGCCGCCGGACGGACGCCCACTTCGACCATCTCAGTGATGCGGCCGCTCTGCTGAGCGACCTGGACGAGGCGGGCATGAGCACCAGCGACGCCAAGCGCCTGATCGCCAGCCTGCGGCGGGTTGGTCAGCAGGGCCCGGAGATCGTCAAAGCGTTCGCCCGGTCGGAGGTCGAGAGTCTCGCTTCGGTCGTCACCGACCTGACCGGCAAGAGCGCGCACTGGCCCCGCGACAACAACGAGTGGCTCATCCGTCTGACGCAGTGCGCCCAACGGACCATCGACGCCACCAGCAGCTCCGTGGACCAGCCCTTCTGGGGCACGGACACGGCGGGACCTTACCTGGACGCGCAGACCGAGGCCATGGCGGTCAGGCAGGTCGTCATCCGCCGACTCTTCATGATCAAGGAAACCGAGGCAGCGGACCCCGTGGTCATGGAGCGCTTCACCGAGCTGTGCCGAGCCCAGCTCGACGTCGGCATCACGGTGCGCTATCTCGTCCTCCCGCCTACTCCGGAATCGAATCCGCAGCCGAGGCCGGCCGCGCGGGACGTCGTCATCTTCGACACCGATCTGTACCTGGAGTTCGAACCCGACCAGCTCGGCGTCAACATCAAGACGACGCTCGACGCGCACCACGAACGAGTCAACCGTCAGGTCAGATGGTTCAACGCCCTCTGGGCGCGCGCCCGGGAGATCGTTCCTGACCCGTCGGCGTAGCGGGCCGCGTTCGACAGCACCGCTGGCACGTCGAGCTGGTCGGCCAGGCCCACAGTGCGCGACCAAACGCCGTGAGTCCGCGCCGGTTCGGAGGCCGGACCGAGCAGCTCCACCAGGTCCTGGTCGGCGACTCGCGCAAGGCGGGCCAGGACCCGACCAGCCGGGCGACCACGAAGGCCCGACCACGGTCACGAAGCGACAACACTGCCGTCGACCAGCCCCACATCCCTCCGACAACCCGGCCGGAAACCATGGGCTTCTCAACGGATCGGACGATGCCAAGCTGCGCGTTCACCTGGGCGCGGGCCGGCCGGCGATCACCACAAAGGCGCGGGAGTATCGCCATCTCTGGCTGGAGCGACGTCGCCTCACCGCCGGGCGGCCACACGGAGTGCTGAGAAATCGGCCTGGACAACTGGCCGTTGCACCGGCAGATCACCGTTCAGGAGTGCGGCGCCCAGCGGGGTGAGGGTGTGAACGACGAAGGAGCCGTCGCGTGTGCTGTCTGCGAGGTTCACCTCCCGCAAGGCGGCGACGTGCTCGCTCGCCGACGAGGCCGAGATTCCCAGGTATCGGGCGAGTTCCCCCGTGGTGGCGGTGGTCTTCAGACTGGTCAGTACCCGGGCTCGGGTCCGGCCGATCAGTGCGGCCAGAGCTTCGGCGCGCCGGTCGCGGGTGGCCTCCGGCGCCCACGTCACGGGATGGGTGATGGGGTAGGCGAGGACCTGCGGCAGGGTGGGGTCGGCCAGCGCGATGGGCTTGTTCCAGCAAAAGTGTGAGGGAATCAGCCGGATACCGCGTCCGCCGAGGTGCAGATCCCGGTCCTCCGGGTAGCGCACGTGCAGCACGGGGTGGCGCCAAACCATCAGCGGGCGGAAGGAGTTCAGCAGTCCGTGGACTCCGCGATCGCGCAGAGCGCGCGTCCGCAGGGCCCGGTCGGCCTCGGTGGTCCTTTCCGTCCCGGCCCAGGCCGGCGCCACGATCGTGCGGTGCACCAGCCGGAATGCCGTCGCGACCTCCTCGAGCACTGTCCGCTCGCCCGTGCTGAGACCGTGCGCCCAGCGTGGTAGGCCATGGCCGTCGGCCATCCGGTCCAGTTCACAGCGCAGCCGAGACCGAGGGGTGGCGCGCAGCTCCTCCATCGCGGCCTCCAGACCGTCGGCCGAATTGTCGGGTGTCAGGAAATCAGGCCAGTAATGTGCCGAAGCCGGAGCCAGCGTGGAAAGCATCCTGGCCGCTCCCGCCAGCCCCTCCGCAGCCAGTCTGTGACGCGCAATGCGGCGCCACTGGGCGAAGACGGGCAGATATCTCCGTGATGCGCTCAACTGGTGCAGGCTCAGCAAGGTCTCCCACACCGGGTCTGGCTCACGAGCCAGATGAACGCGTGCCAGGTCCGCGGCTGTGAAGTGAATGCGCAGCATCGTTTCTCCCCCGATTGCCTTTGCCACCCCCGACCGTGCCGGTGGTCATTCCGGACGGAGCGGGGGGTTTCCAGGGTGGCATGGAGAAGATCGGTTCAACGCTACGCGGGCGATGAGACTATGGACGCGATCGATGCAGGGGCCGCTATGGCCGCAGGTTGAGGACGTGTGCGGTGCCTGAATCGGAGGGAATGGTGGAGCCGAGCCTGCATCAGCTGCGGCTGTTCTTGGCGCTGAGCGAGGAGTTGCACTTCGGCGTGGCAGCCGCGCGGTTGCACATAACCCAGCCGACGCTCAGCCGCCAGATTCAGGAGCTGGAGAAACGGCTGGGTGTGCCGCTGTTCCTACGCGACAGCCGTAGCGTCACGCTCACCGACGCCGGCCTTTCCTTGGCAGAAGAGGCGCGGGAGACGGTGGCGGCGATGGACCGGCTGCTGGTCCGTGCCGATCAGTGGGCCCGCACGCTCTCCGCGCACGTGGTGGTGGGGACAGTCGGAGCCGAGGCCGCAATGCCCTACACCCACGCGGTCCTCGACCACCTGCGGACACTGCATCCGGAACTCACCGTGGAGATCCGAACCCTCAGCTTCGCCGAGCACCTGATCAAGTTGCTCTCCGGCGACATCGACGTCGCTTTCCTCCGACCCCCTGTGCCCGTGGGCGTCGAACTGCTGGAACTGGCCACCGAGCCGCGCATCGCCTGCATGCCCGCCGATGATCCCCTCACACGACTGCCCGAGCTCTCCCTCGCCGACCTCGGCGAGCGGGTGTTCGTGGACGTCCCTCCTGAAGTGCCGCGTGTGTGGTGGGACTTCTGGGCGGTGGACCCGCGACCTGACGGCAGACGGGTGCGCTATGGCCCCGTCGTCTTCGACATGGAGGGACTGCTCCATGCGGTCGCCTCGGGACAAGGGATGTGCTTTCTGCCCGCAGCGGCCCGCGAGCTCTTCCCCCGCCCGGGTGTGCGTTACGTGAACGTGGTTGATCTGTCCCCGACGGTGTCCGCCCTCGGCTGGCCGGCCGAATGTCGCGACCGACCCACCGTACGGGCCGTACGAGAAGCCGCGACAGCCGCCATGGCCGAGGTCCGCTGGGAACGCACTCCCTCCCCATGAGGCGCTTCGCACACGGCGCACCAGTCGTGAACCACCACTGCAACACGGGGAGCACTTGGTGGTTGTGGAGTCCAGTTAGGGGAGTTCAAATGCCCCCGAAGCCCGTCGGCCTCGCCATGGTCAGGCCGTGGCGAGGCCGCGACACCGTGCCGGAACCGCGTCTTCAGGCCTGGGCTACGGATACAGCTGGATCACATCGGCTCGGTTGTCGGCGTCCCCCAGCTGGCCCGAGCCGGACGGAGCGTTCCCACCGAAGATCCACGCCAGTTGGCTGCCGCCGTCCGCGTTGATCCAGTCCTTGCCGACCACCCAAGCGCCTCCGCTCTGGTTGTTGTAGAAGGAGCTGACCGTGTCCCGCCAGCTGGAGCCGTCGGACACGGTGTAATTGCCGAGGTCGTAGGTGCCGTAGTAGTAGAAGTCCAGGCGGTAACCGGTGTAGTTGCTGTACTGCCACACACAGGCGTAACCGTACCGGCAGTCGCCGAGACCGGCGGCCGCGCGGGTGGACGCCGGGACAGCCATCTCCACACCCGGCGCCAGCCGCACCCGGTCCTTCGCCACCCGCTCGGCGCCCTCGTTGTGCCGAAGCAGGCCCGCGATCTCCCGCTCCACTCTGGCGTCCGCCGTCTGCGCGGACGAGGTGGTCTGTGCCGGCGCGGCGATTGACGGCGAAGCCAGAGCCGTCGTGAACACGGACGCGGCCGCCAGTCCGAGTGCGAGCGAGGCACAGCGCATCCTCAACGGCTTCCGCGAATGCAGTGACTTCATGGGTTCTCTCCCTTGGGCGCGGCCGGAATCGTCGTTCCTTACGAACCCCCATGGTCGGAGTCCTCCCTCGACCGGCACCAGGCGTTTCGGGCACGGCCGAATGGCGCTGGTCGCCAGGTGCGACACCGTCGGCTCCTTGCGCGGAGCGTCACTGCCTATCCCCGTCGGTGGCGCTGACTCCCGGCCAATCCTCGGAACTCGCTTCGCACGAGGTAGCGCGGCGGCGAGGGTCTCCTTGCTTCTCGGGACAGGTCCTACGGAGGGTGCGCCGGGATCACCGACATCAGCTGTGTCTTGTAGCGTGTGCTCCAGGGCCCGGCCTCAGTCGCGTGATCGTCACCGTGGCGTTCGCGGACCTGGTCATGACCGCCACCAGCCCGCGCCGTACGGCCGGTACGGAGGGGAGGACCGCGCCTTTGCCCTCGGCGCACACGAGCGGATTGTCGGCCTTCCCGTCTTCTCCTGATGCGGAGGGCAGATTCCTGCCGCCCTCTTGGTCACGGCAATGTCGTAGTTCGCAACGGGCCGGCCGTGCCCGGTCAGCGGGGGCGCCACGATGGAGTTGCCGATCGGGGCCGTCTTGGGCACAGGGATGATCGGCTGGCGCCGAAGTCGCGGAACACCTCTGGCAGTTCGGCGTTCGTCTGCACTACTGGAGGCAGGGGTACGCGGGTTGCCGAGACGGTAGGGGCGGGCCGTAGGCGTCGATGTAGGTGCTGGTGGCCCGCTTGTAGTCGTCGGTGGAAAGGGCTCGGCCGTCGGTGGAGGCGGCCGCGGCGTCAGCGGTCTGCACCGCCTGGGCAACTCTGCGGAGTTCGCCTCTGCGTTACTTGAATTCCAGCTCGGTGCCCTTGGGGACGGCCTGGACGTCCAGGTCGACCTTGATGTTCGAGCCGACCACGGCGATGTTGCGCGCCAGCATGGTCTGCCAGTTGATGTCGTAGTCCTCGCGGTGCAGTTCGGTCGTGGCGTGGATGGCGGCGCGGGTCTCGCCCTCCATACCCACCCGCACGCCGTTGTACTGCGCGTCGAGGGTCACCGTGCGGGTCACCCCGTGGAGGGTGAGACCGCCCGTGATCGACCAGTTCTGGCCGCCGCGGTGCACGAAGCGGTCGCTGTAGAACTCCAGGGTCGGGAAGTTCTCCACGTCGAGGAAGTCCCCGGACCGCAGGTGGTTGTCACGCATCTTGACGTTGGTATCGATCGAGGCCGCGTCGATGACGACGTGCATCGCGGTGTGCTCCATGGTGCTGCCGACCCTGATGGCCCCGGCAAAGTTGCCGAAGCCGCCGTAAACGCGGCCGAGGCCGATGTGGCGGGCGGTGAAGCCTATTCGGGTGTGCGCCGCCTCGATCTCCCACTCGCCCGGTTCGGGTAGGGGCAGAGCGGGGGCGACATGCAGGGTGAGATCACCGAGCGCAACGGGCGCACCCCCCTCTCGCACGGACGCGTGTCCCACGTGCGCGGCGAAGCCGTCCGCCGAGACCGACACACGGTACTCGCCGACGGGGACCACGACGACGCCCCAGCCGTACGGGTCCGTCTCACCTGCGACGACTTTGCGCCCCTGGCTGTCGTTCAGCCGGTACTGCGCCTGCGCCAGGGGATTGCCGGCCGAGTCGATGACGCGGAAGCTGAGGAGGCCCGCACTCTGTGGCACCGTGAGGCCGGCGAGCGCGTCCTTCTTATGGTTCGCGACTTTTCGTCTGCCCAACAAGTGTCTGATCAATTTTCGCGTGTCCCTGTACGAATGTTTCTACGAGCGGTGGCGCGTCCCGCTCCTGTCAAACTGCTGGACGGAAAAGCAACCGGCCGACACCCTGCGCAGCCCGGCGCCAGCATAGACCGGTACGAGCAGGTAACTTCGCTCAGGCAATCGAGTCTCCATCCGGTGCATCAGGGGGGTCGGGACCGCCCGACCCCCTGCGAACAGGACCGACGCCCGGTTGCACGGGCATGGCGCCGTCTCGTCGGCGTGCACCTTTGCTCACACAATCTGCGGGCGATGTTCACTCGCGTCGCGTCAGCTGCACGGTACGGACACAGCGTCCACGGCGTGGTGGGCGCCGTTGGACGGTGAGCGGGTGTGGGGGAGGAAGGACCACGGGAATGGCCCGCTGGAGCAGATGCGTCGTAGGCCGTCAGCCGATCCAGCGTCAGCCGGTCCTGCTCGGCCGCCCAGGTCCACGAGAGATCCTTCACGACCACTACGAACCGTTTCCAGCCCGTTTCCAGGGCGTGCGGTCCGCCGCCGACGTCACGTTCCGGCCCTGTGCGGCCGGCGTCCGCGCAGCGTCCCGCTCCTCGACGTCTGTCATGCCGACCACCTTGCCCAGACAATCGACTCCCTCAACTTCCCTCCAGGCGGGAGTCCAGGCGTGCCGAGCGGGCGCGACGCCGGCCCGTCTTCGGCACGGGGTGTGCGGTCGCCCCGACGTGCCGGACCTGGTCTCCGGGCGCAGCGACTGCGCTTTCCTCCTCTGGGGGCGATCGAGGCCCCCGCCCGGGCGTGTGCCGGTCGGCGCTGCGGTCCGTTACGCGCGCTGGACTGCCTCGCCGTGTGCCGGGAGTTGCGCGCGCTCACGCGCTGCGGCAGGTGGTCCCAGTGCGCCTTCGTGCTTCGCGCTGCATCATGTCCGACAGCAGGGCCTCAGCCCCACTTGATCCGTTCCCTGGGGAAGTTTTCGGCGCCGTGGATGCCGGGATGGTTCCGCGGCACGCCCAGCAGCTGTATCCGGAGGTCCGGCATGCGCTCGAGGCCCCCCAGATCGGCTTCCCAGTGGGGCCCCGTGATCCCGAGCGTGAGGCGGCGCAGGGCCGGAAAGGAGGTCGGCAGGCTCGTCAGGTCGATCTCATCGCGCCTCAACCCTCCGTAGTCCCCGTGGAGCATGAGGCCGAGGTGGCTCACGCCGCCGTGGCAGAGGCGTGAGGGCATGGTGAACTGCTGCGCCGTGCACGAGACGGACAACTGCGTCAGGGCCGGCAGGTCGCGGAGCGACTCGATACCTTCCACCGCGGAGCCGGTGAGCCAGATCTGGGCCAGGCTCGTCCAGTCGGCAACATGCGCCTGCCAGTCGCGGGGCAGGGATGCGAGCGCCAGATCCCTCACCCCGGGCAGGGCGGGCAGGGTGAACCGGAACTCTTCGTACTGCCGATGGGGCATGAGAATCATGGAGGCAATGAACAGAGGGTCACTCGTGGTCGGGGCAATTCCAAGAAGCAGGCTGGTCAGCCCGTGTGCCTCGCGGAGAAGGTCGAAGGATTCGGTGCCCTTGAGACCGGTGGGGGTCCAGTTCAGCAGGCTGGTCCGGTGCCTGTTGGCGAAGGAGACGATCTCCGCGAGAGGCATGGCCCGTCGCACTGTCAGCCCGTCAACCGAGCACAGGACGTGCGCGTGTCCGAGTTGCTCGGGTGAGTCGGCCCACAGCCGGGGGACGTCCAGGCCGGCGAGTACGGCATCGGCGTATTCCTGACCCGGGCAGCTCTCCCAGATGCCGACGAGTACAGAGGCGAGCTTCTTCCGCTGCTCGAAGGGCATCTGGGAAAGGAAGGCGAGAGCCTCGGAGCCGCCCAGCCTGCCGGCCAACTGGGCTGCGCTGCGACAGAGGTCCATGTCCTGCCAGTCGAAATCACGTTGCAGCGCCGAAAGCAGGTCGGGCCCGACGGAGACGTAGTGGTCGATCTCGTGTGGAAGACCGTCGTCCTCCGACCCGGTGGGTTGCGCAAGAGGCTTCTCCGGGCTCGTGGTGAGTGCCTTGTTTTCTTCCTTCGCCGCGGCCCGGAAGGTCTTGGCGACTCCCGAGATCAGGGACCGGCGGTCCTCCTCGTCCATCTGTACCGCGTAGGGAATGCATGATGCCGCGGCCATGCGCATTCGCGCGCGCTGCCTCCGGTTGGTCACCATCCGTGCCTTGCGCCGCAGCTGGGCGACGAACTCGCGGGTGTCGGCAAGATTGCACTGGCTCATGGCGAAGCGCAGGACGTCGTCCCACATCTCGTCCCCGGCGTGGCCGGCCAGTTGCCCGAAGGAGCGCTGGGCAACCAGATCTGTGGCCGCGAGGTAGTCCTGAAAGGTGCGATGGCTGAAGCGCAGGGTGTCCTCGGCCGGGGCGACGAGAAGCCCGCTCCGCTCGTGCAGTGCTTTGCGGATCTCGCCAGGGGTGTGGGAACCAGGTTCCCGTCCCAGGCTGGACAGTCGGCTCTGCACCTTCTCGTCGAAGCGCGTCAGGGTGATTTCCCGTTCGCCCTCCGCAGTCAAGTATCCGGCGATCCAGGAGAGAACCGCCCGGCGTTGATCGATGTCCAGGCCGGGCAGCGGCTCGGGCACCTCACGATCCGCGTCGCGCAGGCCGAGCATCATGTCGACTGTCCGCGCGTACAGCTCCTGCCGGAACCGCGGAAGCCGGGTGCCGTGGACCTCGTGGAGTTTGCACAGTACCGCGCAAAGCAGCGGGGTCGCGGCGAGCGCAGAGAGATCCGGCGACGTGTTGATGTGACGGGTCAGAGAGAATTCGTAGGCCGAGAGACGGGCGATCCGCCGGTCCCGCTCCTCCTCGCCGAGCCGCGACGAGCGCACCCCGAGGATCGCCGCCTGGTGCCACTTGTGGATGAGCTCCGCCCGCTGGTCGGCGTCGAGCTCAACGAGTTTGAGCTCCACGAAACCGAGCCTGGCAGGCGGGGACCAATGATGCAGTGCCTCCGGGCGCCCCGTGACGATGACATGCAGAGCGGGGGAGTCCCGCAGGAGATCGCTGATCCAGCGAAGCACGCCGTCCCGGTGACTCTCCAGGACCTCGTCGAGACCGTCGATGAGCAGGAGCACCCGCTCTCGCTCGAGCATCCGGCGAATCCACCCGTCCGGTGGAACCGAGTCGGTCGCCATCCCGCTGAAGTCGAGGAACTGCCCAGGCTGCGGCGGAACTCCGTCAAGTCCCTCGATCCGCTTCCATCTCGGCGCGTACATGTCCCGCAGGCGCAGCAAGACGGGGATCCGGTCGTTGAACGGTTCGAGTTCGCCCTTGCACGAGCCGCGCGCCATGGAGACGGCGAGCCACTCGAGCAGCGTGGACTTCCCGGCCCCCGGACTACCCCGCAGCAGGAGCCGCGTGTTCTTCGCGATCAGGGGCTCGACGGGTCTGGTCTGCTCGGCCGTCGACGACAGGCGTCGCGAAGGGACGCCCGCACGCAGACTCACGTACGCGTGGTCGATGCTGATGTCGTCCGTGAGATGGCCCTGGAGACCGAGCCCGAACAGCTCGATGTGCCCGTAGCGACGGATCGCCTCCCTGCGGTACGTGTCCAGGAACGCGGCGTCGCGGGCGTCCGACTCGGTGACCGGCGGTGAGGGCGGGACGCGGAACAGCGCATCAGCGAGCGGAGCCCCCTCGAATACGGCACCGATCGGGCTGGCCTCGAGCCGGGAATGGTTCCAGCCCGACGAGTCGCGCACGACGACGCCGATCAGCCACCGGCCCGCGTGGAACACCGGTGCACCCGACATGCCGCTCCACGGTTCGGGGCCCGCCGGCGGGTGTCCGGCAAGCTCGAGGGAGAGGTAGCCGTGTTTGTCTGCGCTGTTGGGTGCCACGCGGAACGAGGCCTCCAGCGGGGCGACGCCGGCAGCCATCCGGGTCATCACCGCCGGCAGACCCAGGGCAGAGCAGTCATCGAAGCGCGCGTCGGGTGCCAGCTCGCGCAACGCCACGGGTGCCAGCTCACCGGGCAGTGCCAGATCCTCGACGGTGAGAAGTACGGCGATGTCCTTGTCAATGCGCAAGACTTCGGCAGCCGTCGCGCGCAGGGTTTGCAGTCGGCAGACACGAAGGTCCTCGGCCGGGAGGTCCTCGACCACGTGGCCCGCCGTCACGACCACGCGGCTGTTGAGGAGGTATCCGCTGCCGCGCACCTGGTCGTCCTTCGTGGTGATGGCGACCAGGTGGGAGCGGCTGGGGTGGCGGACGGCAGCGGTCATCGGACGATGCGATGGCCGGACTCGGTGTTACGGATCTCGGGGCTCTCGCCGGTGGCCGCCGACACGGGGGTGAGGTTGAGCGTCACGCGATGGGTCCGCGCCGTGGACCGCTTGTGCTCCGCGTCGGCCGTGACTACCCACGCCTTGACCCCGCCCTTGGCCGTCCGATCACGGGTCAACGAAACAGTGAACTCCAACTGGATCGGGCCCACCTTGAAGCGAACGTCCGAGTCGGGGTCGGATGCGGCCGCCTCGGTGATCTGTGCGCGGAGTGCCCGTACGGCAGACACCAGCTCGACGGGCGCGTCACCGGGGGAGTCGTCCGACCTGCCGTGAGAGAACCACATCTCTTCAACTCCTCACACCGCCACCGTACTTGGGTCACATCATGATGAGCCTCGCGATGCGGACCAGCAAGACCATCATTCGTGGTGCCCCCGTGGAGGCCGCTGGTGGAATCAGCGCCGAAACAACCGGAGGAACACGCGCCCGTGAGGCTGCGCACAGCATGCCCGGCGACACCACGAGCCTGGACCGCGGGACTGCGCTCGCACGGCCGCAGCTAGCTGGCACCCCTCGCCACCGCGGCTGCGCCGGCACTGGATCGCTTTGCGGTGGCTGGTTTTCCGTCCGGGCGATCACTGTGCGGTCTGCTCCGGCTGTTCAGACACCGAAGCCGCGGGCGCGTGACGCAGGACCGCGTCGTCACGCTAGGGTCAGCAGTCGAAAACTGGCCAAGACCAGACGTGAAGGCGACATGCGGCATACGCCGACGTCTGCTGCACGAGCGGTGATGCGTGAAGAACCGACGCGGACGTGCAACTGACGGCGGCCGAAAGTCGTCCTTTGCGGCGAGCCGTCGAGGCACACCAAGAACTCGGACAACGGGGGGACACAGCATGAACGTGACGTCGAAGAAGAACCGGCGCAGACCGATGGTGGTCGGGGCGGCCGTACTGGGAGCCTGCGTGGCCGGTGCGTTGCTCCTGACCGGATGCAACGGCAAGGAGGAGGCGACGGGTTCGGGCGGTGGCACCAACCCGACGAAAGCGGCGGCCACCGGCGGCAAGGAGACGGCCACCAGCGCGGTGAGCAAAACGCCGGTCGCCACAGCGTCTGCGGGATCGATCAGCACCGCCAAGTCCCCCGGAGTGGTCCCGGCCGCTTCCAAGTCTCCCGTTGCCACCGTCTCCCCTGCGGGCGGCACCGACGGCGACGGCTGTGACCACAAGATGCCGATCTCCCCCGACGAAGTCGCGGTCTACCGCTACACCCCCGAAGGCGGGTCCCTCAGCCTGATCGTCAAGTACGGCAACTGGGGCTGCGGGTCACCCGACTCCGACGGCGCGCCGTTCGAGACGGTCGGCAAGGAGACGTTCATCCCGATGGACCAGGCCGCTTACGTCACCGTGACCAACCCCATCGTGGAGAGCACAGAGAACCAGCACATCGGCGTTCAGGAGTTCCTCGACTGGCTGGAGGCGCACCCGAACTCGGGGCTCGTCTTCACCTACCACCTGGGTGCCGACGGCGCCATCGACCGGCTCGACGAGGTCTTCACCCCCTAACAGCGCGCCGGCGCTCGGTTGGCCCGGCTCGGGCGGGGGGCCGTGACGTGACGCCTGCAATGCTCGAGTTCCGGCTTGCCCACGTCTGAAGCCGATCGCTGACCGGAGCACGGTGGGGACGCGGCGCTCACCGCTGAAGCGGGCAGGACACACTCCGGCCCGCTCCACGACCGGAGAGGTGGAGCAGGATGACGTGAGGGGCGATACCGGTGACGCCGCTGAGGCCGGGAGAAGATCTCCCGGCAGGTGCCGTCCGGTCCTACCGGCGTGCGCGGCGAATACGGACGGGTCGCGGGTCTGCGTTTCCGCGACGGTCTGGCCGCCCTGAGTCACCTCGACCTCGCCGTGGTCCACCAGGCGTCATGCCGCGCGGCGGGCCGGTTCCATCAGGGCCCGCCAGCCGTCGTCCTCACCGTCGTAGACCTCGCGCGCGGCGTCGGACGGACAGATCGACGCGGTGCCGACACGGCGCTCGAGCAGGCTCATGATGGCCCTCTCCAGCCGTTGACCGAGCCGCTGGTCTGTCTGTTCCATACGGTCCAGTGTGCCGGATTCTCTGTGCAACGGCAGGCGGAGGCGTCGCCCTCGCCGAGTCTTACCGGCTTGGCCGAAGCGCCCCGCCTCTGCTGGCGGATCGACTCATTCCACCTCCGTCCGCCGCCCGGCGTTCGCCGTCTCGGGGCCCGGCTCTTGCCGCCGGTGATCCATCGCCTCGTCGTCACGCCCGCCCTCACGTCCCTGAGGGGCGTCTGCCGCGCCGCTGCGAACGGCACAGAGGTGCAGGTGCCGTCCGTGCAGTACGCGGCTGAGGCCGTCACGGCACGTCCTCACCGCTTTGCGCCTGGGCAGCGGCGTCCGCCAATTGCGTGACTGGTGTGGTCAGGCCGTCATCCCGAGCGTGGCCGAGGGGCACATCAAGGCACCGGTCCCCGCCGCGTACGTCGCGGCGGGGACCGGCCGTTCCGGTTCACACCTCAGTGGCACTCCGGCACGCCCGGCATCCAGGCCGGTCCGGACAGGAAGATGTTGCTGATCCACCCCTGTTGCTGTGGCAAATACGACCAGGCGTCGTTGGTGATGCCGCCGTAGGTCACCGACTGCCCGTGCTTTTGACACCGCACGTACACGGTGGTCGGCGCCGGGATCACGGTGACAATGCCGGACTCCGTCGTCGCCTCGGCGCGGACATTGACGTTGGTGGCCCACACGTGCTCGGGGGTGTCTGGTGGCGGATGTACGACGTTGCGCTGGGCCACTGCCGCGCTGACCGCCCGGTCGGCGACCTGGGCCGCCACGGCACTGGCCTTCACCTTGTCCTCGGGGCTCTGGTCCAAGCCGTTGTTCCGGTACATCACATGGGGTGCGTTGCTCCCGATCGCGCTGTCGGCGAAGTCCCCCAGCCAGCGGTCCCTCCACTCGTCCGTGTCCGGCGTCGCCTGCTCGTTGCAGACCGCGTCGTCGGTCCTGCACACGTCGAAGTATCGTCCGTCGCCGAGGAAACCCGCGAACACGGCGGGTACGGCCAGCCGTTGCAGCAGCCCGCCGCGCGTCACATCGGCCTCACCGTCCGAGTAATCGGGGTTGAGGGTGAGCATCTGCCCGTCCTGCGCCATTCCGATCTGGCCGTTGTAGCGTGAGGCGTCACCTATGTTGACGATGGCGCCGACCTCGTCGGAGTTGGTTGTGTTCCCCTTGATCGATTCCTGCGCGATGGCGTTCTTGATCACCTGCGCGCCCTGCGAATAGCCGAGCAGGATCAGCGTGGGGCGCGTCGAGCAGGAAGCGTAGAACGCGATCTCCTCAACGAGTTTGTCCCGGCCTTTACCCATCGAGGTCCAGTAGTCGTCAGGGCCGTAGGCCCCGGGCAAGTCGACCGCGGACGCCGGGTAGTACAGATTCCGCACGGTGATGTCGTCGGCTGTGACGCCGGCCTTGGAAAGCGAGTTCTTCAGGACCGTGATGTACGTGCTGTTGACGCCTACGGTGCCGTTGGGGTGCCCGTCGTCAGTGGACTCGCCCGTGCCGTACGCGGACAGGATCACCCACGGTTTTGCGCAGTCCGCGGGTGCCTGCGGCGGATTCGGGCCCGGATACTGGGCGTGTGCCGTCGGCGCGGTGCCCAGGTTCATGGCGAGCGCGGAGACAGACAGCAGGGACAGGACGAGCGCCCACAGGCGGCGTCTGCCCCCTTCATCCCGTCTGTTTCTTGGCTTTATGGCCGCCTCGGTCATCATGTTTCCCCCGTCGAGATGTCGAAGGTGCCCTAGGCGCTGTTTCTCGGATCTCTCTCCGTGGGTGGGGTGTTGGGGGCAGGCTGACTCCATGGGACGCGGAGATCTGACGAATGCGGAGTGGGATCGA